>NZ_VSLZ01000001.1:344513-689026 GCF_010747475.1 Halorussus sp. MSC15.2
TGGGCGGGCGACGAGTCGCCGCCCCGAGACGGGTGTCCCGGTCTGCCCGAACACGTTCGCCCGGGTTCCCGGAGTGCAGGAATCGCGCTCCAATTAAAAGCCCCACGAAGGCCAATCTCGACGTGTATGAGAGTCAAACGTAGCACACTCGGCAAGATACTCGCGGTCGTCTTCGTCCTCAACCTGGCCGTGATGGGTGCCGGCGCGTGGTACTCCTACCAGCAGGCCCCGCCCATCCCGAAAGAGGTCGAAGGGCCGAACGGTCAGACTATCGTGAACGCCGAGCAGGTCCGAGAGGGAAAGACCATCTTCCAGTCGGACGGGATGATGAACCACGGGTCGATACTGGGTAACGGCGCGTACTACGGTGAGGACTACACCGCGGACACGCTCGACTTGAAGGTGAAGTTCATGCGCCAGTACTACGCCCGCGAACAGTACGACACGTCGTCCTACGGAAGCCTCACGGATAGCGAACGGGCCACCGTGGACGTGGCGGTGAAGTCGGACCTCACCGACGGCGACCCGGGACAGCGCATCCAGTACTCCGCCGCCGAGGCCTACGCCCACGAGCAGGTCCGGCAGGTGTACGTCGAGCGCTACCACGAGGGGAGCCACGAGCGCGGCGTCCCCGCAGGGATGATAGAGAGCGAGGAGGAGGCCCGGCGCTTCGCCGACTTCGCGCTCTGGACGGCGTGGATTTCCCACACCGACCGGCCCGGCGCGGACCACAGTTACACCAACGAGTGGCCCTACCAACCGGCGGCCGGTAACGACGCCACCGGCGCGGCCATGACGTGGAGCGTCATCGCCATGATACTGCTCGTCGCCGGGGCCGGGTTCGGCGTCTGGCTCTACAAGTCCATCGAACTCCCCGAACCCGAGACCGAGGGCGTCTCGATTCCGCGGCCCGACGAGGTGAACCTGTTCCCCGGGCAGGCCGCGGCGCTACGGTTCGCGGTCGTCGGCGCGGGACTGTTCCTCGGACAGGTGTTGCTCGGCGGGCTACTCGCCCACTACTACATCGAGCGGGCGGACTTCTTCGGACTCGGTGAGTTACTCGGCGTCAACTTTCTCCAGCTAATCCCGTTCTCCATCGCCAAGACGTGGCACCTCGACCTCGGTATCCTCTGGATAGCCACCCTCTGGCTCGGCGCGGGGCTGTTCCTCCCGCCGCTGTTGACCGGACGTGAACCCCGTAAGCAGGGGGCGTGGATAAACCGCCTGCTCGGCGTCCTCGTCGTGGTCGTGGTCGGTGCCCTCGTCGGCATCTGGCTCGGCGCGAAGGGCTACATCGACGGCGCACTCTGGTGGATAGTCGGCAACGAGGGGCTGGAGTACCTCGAAATCGGGCGGCTCTGGCAGGTCGGCATCCTCGTCGGCTTCCTCGCGTGGGCCGCCCTCGTTGCTCGCGGTCTCAAGCCCCTGCTCGACCGCGAACCCAAGTGGGGTCTCGCCCACATGATTCTGTACGCGGGCGGGTCCATCGCCCTGCTGTTCTGTGCGGGCTTCCTCTACACGCCCCAGACCAACATCGTCGTCACGGAGTTCTGGCGCTGGTGGGTCGTCCACATGTGGGTCGAGGGAGCCTTCGAGTTCTTCATCGTCGCGCTGGTCGGCGTCACGCTGGTCAGCATGAATCTGCTGACCAAGCGGTCGGCCGAGAAGGCCGTGATGGTGCAGGCCCTGCTCGTGATGGGTACGGGCGTCATCGGCGTCTCGCACCACTACTGGTGGGTCGGCCAACCCGACGTCTGGGTGCCCATCGGGAGCGCGTTCTCGACGCTCGAACTCATCCCGCTGGTGTTCATCCTCTACGAGGCCTTCGGCCAGTACCGCGCGATGTCGAGCGGCGGGCAGTCGTTCCCCTACACCCTGCCGTTCATGTTCATCATCGCCAGCGGTATCTGGAACTTCGTCGGCGCGGGCGTGCTGGGATTCTTCATCAACCTGCCGTTCATCAACTACTTCGAGCACGGCACCTACCTCACGGTGGCCCACGCCCACGCGCGATGTTCGGCGCGTTCGGCTTCCTCGCGCTCGGCATGGTGACGTACATGCTCCGCATCGCGGTGCCCGAAGCGAAGTGGTCCGGGACGAACCTCCGGCGGGCGTTCTGGGCGTGGAACGTCGGTCTCGCGCTGATGGTCGGCGTCAGTCTGCTCCCGGTCGGCTTCCTCCAGTTGGAGGTCGCGTTCACCCAGAGCTACGACGCCGCCCGGAGCCTGTCGTTCTATCAGGGCGACTTGGTCCAACTGCTGTTCTGGCTCCGGATGCCGGGCGACACGCTGGTCATCCTCGGGACGGCCATCTTCGGCTACGACGTGGTGAAGAAGGTGCTGGCCCGCGGCGAGACCACGCCGTCCGACGCTCCCGGCGACGCGCCCGTCTCGGCCGAGTCGGTGGTCGAGAGCGACGACTGAACTGCGGTTCGCATTCTTTCGGACGATTCCGGTCTCGTCGGGGGCGCTCTGCTCTGCTCGCTACGTGTTAGCCCAACGCCGCGAAGACGATTGCCGCTGTCGAGAGAGTGTTCACTCCGATGTGGGCAACTGTACTACTGACTGTTCCGGACCGGTGGCGCAGCAGTCCCAGCACGAGACCCATCGCCAACAGCGTCGTTAGTCGTGCGACCGAACCATCGACGACGACGTGTTTGAAAGCAAAGAGTAGTGCCGTCGTTCCGATTCCGGTTGCGACACCCCATCCCTCCACAGCGTCCGTCTGTACGATGCCTCGCCAGACCTGTTCCTCTGCTATCGGTCCGAAGACCCCGTTACCCAGCAGGAACACAAGAGCGAGCGACGGAGTCGTCCGGAGCGCGTCCGTGACGGCACTGGTGAACGTCGCGTTCATCTCGTTACCGGCGAACAACACGCCGTCCACGTAGCCGGTTACGGCCGATACAGCGACCAGCACACCGACGCCGAGGATGCCGACGCCGACGCTGCGCCGCGACCAGTGGTACCCCCACGCTTCGGGACGCTGGCCGCTCTGAATCGCCGCCCACGAGAGGGCGACTCCCATCGCCGGGAATCCGACGAGGAGTACCGTCCAATCCGCTGCGAACGGGCCACCTAACGGTGTCGCCAAATGGGGAACGACGCCCCGGCGTAAGCCGAACTCCACGACGACCCAACTCAAAGCGACTCCTAGCGGTACGATAGCGCCGACGCTGAGGCCGTTTGAGGCACGTCCCGTCGGTGAAGGCTCGTTCCGAGTCATAGCTCGCCCTGTAAAGTCCATTTTCCGTAAAGCATGCTTTACAGTAAAATGTGTTTTACACTTCTCACTTAATAGTGTCGGTGGACGAACATAGGTGTCCACGACGTGCTGTCCGGACGGCGGAGTAGAAGCGGCGACCAGTCGTTACTTCCTGCGTGGAGGGCAGGTGACGACCCGGACTAGTCTGCCCTGTCCGAAGACGCTGCAGTCGTTTCACGAACACGAGAGACGCGGAGGCACGTTCAGCACTATCAGCGTAGTCACGGCGGCGGAGCCGCCGAGTTCGGACAGTCGTTGACGAATAGTCGCCACGAGTCCTTCAGACGCCCGCGGTCAGTGCTACCTGTCGGTCAGGCGACCCGGTATCACGAGTTTCTGTCTCGGGAGACCCCGGTCGTTCTCAGAATCTGAGAACGCCACGAACACGTTCGATAGCCTTCTCGCGGCCTGAGAATCAGTTTCCCGATTGAAGGGGTGTCGGCGACTATCTGTAACTGTAAGGTGACTCCCAATGCCCGCAACCAATCGTCGCACGGTCCTGCAAGGTATCGGTCTCGGTGGCGCGGCCACCCTCGCCGGGTGTTCGACCCGCTCCGCCCCGAAAACGACCCAGACCCAGAAGGCCATGAACAAACAGAAACAGAAGACCGTCCAGCGCGTCGCCGCGGACCCGACAGACATCCCCGACCCGATTAGCCGCAACCGACCGAAGGAGGTGGACGTGACCCTCCGGCCCGAGGAGGTCACGGCCGAAATCGAGGACGGGGTCACGTTCAACTACATGACCTACAACGGGCAGGTTCCGGGTCCGATGATTCGGGTCCGGAAGGGTGACACCGTGAACCTCACCTTCGAAAACCCGGCCGAGAACGACATGCCCCACAACGTGGACTTCCACGCCGCGGCCGGACCGGGCGGCGGTGCCGAGGCCACGATGACCGCGCCGGGCGAGACCGCCCACCTGAAGTTCAAGGCGACCTACCCCGGGGCGTACATCTACCACTGCGCGGTCCCGAACATGGACATGCACATCTCGGCGGGCATGTTCGGTCTCATCCTCGTCGAACCCGAGGAGGGACTCCCCGAAGTGGACCACGAGTTCTACTTCGGCCAGCACGAGATATACACCGACAAGCGCGCGGGCGAGACGGGCAAGCACAACTTCGACCACGAGGCGATGAAGCGCGAGGAACCGAGCTACGTCGTGATGAACGGCGAGAAGTACGCCTGCACGCCCGACAAGTACGGCGCGCCGACGGTGAAAACCGGGGACACCGCGCGGGTGTTCTTCGTCACCGGCGGCCCGAACCTCACCAGTAGCTTCCACCCCATCGGCAACGTCTGGGAGAAGCTCTGGCCCGAGGGGTCGCTGACCACCCGTCCGCAGACCCACATCCAGACCAAGCAGGTCGCGCCGGGTAGCACCACGATAGCGACGATGAACTTCCCCGTTCCCGGGAACTTCAAACTCGTGGACCACTCGCTGAGCCGAGTCGCTCGGAAGGGCTGCATGGCCATCGTGCAGGCCGACGGGAAGGAGCGACCGGACCTCTTCGACCCCGAACCCGGGAACTAAGTGGTGGGTCCGCTGACGAGGGGTTCGGCGGCCGAACCGCCGCTCGACTCCGCTCGTTTCGACCGCTCGTCACTTCGGATTTTCAATTGACGGCGACCCAGCGCGCGACACCGGGCATTCACCATCGTTGAACGCATCGGCGCGGCGCTGCGCTGCTGTTCTCGCTTGCCCGGCCAAAATGGCCATCGAGTCGCCTCTCAGGCCCTCACTCGGCATTCATCATGGTTAAACGGGTAGTTTAGTCCGTTATTCGGTCCACGGCGACCTTGTTGGCGGTGCTGAGAACGAGTCCGGGCATGTCCTCTTCGAGGCGCTTCCCGCTCATCCGGTCGGCCGGGCCGGAGACGGCGACGGCCCCGACCGCGCGGCCGTCGTCGGTCACTATCGGGGCCGCGACCGCCCGACGGTCGGCGAACAGTTCCCCGCGGTCGAACGCCAACCCTTGGTCGCGGACGGTCTGGAGTTCGCGGGCGAACGCGTTCCGTTCGGTTATCGTCTCGTCGGTGGGTGCCTCGGCGTCGTCGCCGAGTCGCTCGCCGTCCGCCTCCGGCGGTCCGTTCGCGAGGATGGCTTTCCCCGCCGCGGAGGCGTGTAGCGGAACCCGACTCCCCTCCCGGAGGTGCGTCGTCCCGTCGTCGCCCGCGCGGTAGACGAAGACGGCTTCGCCGGCCTCCTCGACGACGAGACTCGCCGTCTCTCCGCTGGAGTGGGCCAACTGGTCTACCGCGGACCGGGCGACGCGATACGCCCCGTCTGCGTCCCGGATGCGCGCGCCGAGGTCGAGGAACCGCAGGCTGAGGCGGTACCGTCCGTCCCGGTTGACGGCGTAGCCGAGTTCCTCGAGCGTCGCGAGGTGGTTGTACGCGCTCCCCTTCGAGAGGTCGAGTCGCTCGGCGACCTCCGTCACGCCCGCCCCGTCGAGGGTCGCGAGCGCCTCGACGACCTCGAAGGTCGTGCCCGTCGCGCCGACCGGATAGTTCGCCATAGCGAGGGGGTCTCGTTCCAGATACTAATCTCTGTTCACTGATAGCGAACGGAAGAAAGACATTATCTTTGATTAAATAATGGTGCGCTCGCGAGTAGCGTCGCGAGGGACAGTGAGGGCGTCGAATTTTCCGGTTTCGCACTTCTCCGAGTATTCAGTCTCGTTCACTAAGAGTGAACTACCCTGTTTCTATTGATGGTAGGCTTAGGCAATATTTCGGCAATAATCTAAAGCGTAATATGCGAATTCGTGAGCTATCTTTCTATTCTGGGCGAGAATACCAAAATTTATAACTTACGAAGGTGTCGGATTGTGGTAGCGTCTCTCATGACCGACCGCAACATCGATACGAACCGACGACGCGTGCTGAGAGGAGCGGGACTGGCTGGCGCGGCGACCCTCGCAGGCTGCATGGGTGGCGGCGGTGGCGGGAACCAGAAGGCCGACTCCATCACCGCGTGGGGTTGGGACGTCGCGGCGGAGTCCCTGAAAATCACGGCCGGGAGCTACCAGGAGGACACCGACGCGACCGTGAACGTCAAGCAAATCGGCCGCTCGGACCTGAAAGACAAGTACAAGTCCAAGCTCCTCGCCGGGAGCGGGGCGCCCGCCGTCTCGATGATGGAGAGCGTGGACGCCGCCGCGTGGGTCGATACCGGCGGACTCAAGGACGTGTCGGGCTACCTGAGCGACGAGGTCAAAGGGAAGTTCGTCTCCGGCAAGTGGGGTCCGCTGGAGAAGGACGGGAAGACGTACGCGCTCCCGTGGGACATCGGCCCGGTCGGGACGTTCTACCGCAAGGACGTCCTCGACGAACACGACGTGAACGTCGGCGACGTCGAGACGTGGGAGCAGTTCATCGAGGAGGGCAAGAAGCTCCCCGACGACGTGGCGATGCTCAACATTCCGTCGAACGACTACGACGGTCTCTGGCGGATGCAGTACCGCCAGCTGGGCGGCCAACCGTTCACCGAGGACGGGAAGATTGCGTTCGACAACGAGAAGAGCGTCCGCGTGGCGCGCAACCTCAAGCGCCTCCGCGACGCCGGTATCACCGCGAGCGAGGCCTCGTGGTCGAGCGCGTGGTTCTCCGGCTTCCAGAACGGCTCCATCGCCTCGCTCTCCGCCGGGGCGTGGATGGAGGGAACGCTGAAGTCCGAGCTTCCGGACACGTCCGGCAAGTGGCGGGTCATGCGACCCCCGGCGTTCGAGTCGGGCGGCGCGCGAGCGACCAACTGGGGCGGCTCGAACCTCGTCATTGCCGACCAAATCAGCGACGCGAAGGCCAACCGAGCGTGGGACTACATGGAGTACTCGCTGGCCAGCAAGGAGAATCAGGTCAAGATGTACGAGGAGTACGGCATCTTCCCGGCGTACGAACCGGCCTACCAGAGCGACGCGTTCGACCAAGGGAGCGAGTTCCTCGGCGGCCAGTCGGCCGGTCGGATGTTCGCCGAAATCGCGCCCGACATCCCGCCGTACCGCTACACCATCGACACGCCGGAGGTCACGAAGGCCATCAACACCCACTTCCGGAAGATGATGAACGGCGACGTCTCGCCGAAGAAGGCGGTCGCGAACGCCGCCAAGCAGGTCGCCGACCGCACCGACAGAGAACTGGCCTGACGGCCCGACTCTCCCCTCATGGCTAACACAGACACGACAGCGGGTCAGCGGCGCGCAACGTATCGCGACGAACTCCGGGACGCCTACCGGTGGCGTCGCCAGCGGCTCACCGACAGCCTGCCGAGCGTCGAGGGCGTCCCCTACCTGTTCCTCATGCCCTTCTTCGTCCTGTTCGGGGTGTTTCTCGCGTTCCCCATCCTCTACACGGTCTACCTCTCCTTTTTCGAGTTCGAGGGCGTCGGCGGCGCGGCGCTGTTCACCGTGCCCGGTATCAACGTAACGATTACCACGATAGCGAAACTACAGTTCGTGGGGCTGGCGAACTACCAGCGACTCCTCACCGACGGGCAGTTCCATCAGGCCATGTACAACACGGTCTTCATCCTGCTCGTGCAGGTGCCGTTGATGATTGCCGTCGCGCTCACGCTGGCGGTCGCGCTCGACGCCTCGTTCGTCAGGCTCAAGGGTCTCTTTCGGACGACGCTGGCGGTGCCCATCTCGGCGAACCTCGTGGCGTACGCGACCGTCTTCGTCCTGCTCATGCAGGACCACGGGCTGGTCAACTACCTCCTCGGACTGGTCGGTCTCGGCCCGATTCCGTGGTTCGCCAGCGACTTCTGGTCGCGGATGACCATCGTGGGCGCGGTCACGTGGCGGTGGACCGGCTACAACATGATAATCCTGCTCGCCGGTCTCCAGAACGTGCCCGAACAGCTCTACGAGGCCGCCGAGATGGACGGGGCCAACCGCCTCCAGAAGTTCCGGTACGTCACCCTGCCACAACTCAAACCCGTGTTGCTGTTCGTGGGCGTGACCTCGACCATCGGCACGTTCAAGCTGTTCTCCGAGCCGCTCATCGTGAGCGAGGCCGGGGCGTCCGCGTCGGCGACCCGGACCATCGTCCAGTACGTCTACGAGATGGCGTTCGTGCAGTTCCAGCTCGGCTACGCGAGCGCGCTGACGTGGGTCCTCATCGCCGTGGTGAGCGCGCTCTCGATATTCCAAATCAAGGCCGTCGGAGGTGGTGGCAGTGCGTGACCACCACCGGGAGTTCGGCTGGAAGCTCGTCACGTACGCCTTCCTGCTGGTCGCGGTCCTCGTCACCCTCGTTCCGCTCTACTGGATTGTGGTGGCCGCGACCCTCAACGAGCAGGCGTTCCTCGCGGCCGCCAGCGACCCCCAGCTCCTGCCGGGGTCGCTGGCGCAGTTCTTCGAGAACTTCAACGCCCTGCAGCAGCGCTCGCCCACGGAGTTCCTCGGCCACGAACTCGGCTTCCTCGCGGCCATCGGCAACAGCGTCCTCGTCGGCGCCGTCTACACGGTGCTGTCGCTGGTGCTGTGTTCGATGGGCGGGTTCGCCTTCGCGAAGTACGAGTTCAAGTACAAGGAACCCATCTTCTACGCCATTCTGGCCACGCTCGTGTTGCCCATCCAGTTGCTTGTCATCCCGCTGTTCCTGCTGATGTCGCGCATCGGGCTGACCAACACCTACTGGGCCATCATCCTGCCGTGGGCGGCCAACCCGCTGGGCATCTTCCTGATGCGCCAGAACATGCAGTCGATTCCGGACGCGCTGCTCGAATCCGCACGCATGGACGGGGCGACGGAGTTTCAGGTGTTCTACCGCGTGGCGCTGCCGACGATGAAGTCGTCGCTGGCGGCGCTGGCCATCGTCCTGTTCCTCTTCCAGTGGAACCTCTTCCTGTTCCCGCTGGTCATCCTCGGGCAGGACAAGTACACGATTCCGGTCGCCATCAGCGACCTCGTCGGCGCACAGCGCGTCTACTACGACCAAATCATGGTCGCCGCGGGACTCTCCATCGTCCCCATCTTTCTACTCTTCCTCTTCCTGCAGAAGTACTTCGTCAGCGGCATCCTCGCCGGTTCAGTCAAGGAGTGATTCATCATGGCTACGATAGACATCGACGACTTGCGCAAGGAATTCGAGATAGACGGCGGCAGCTTACTCACTGCCGTCGACGACGTCGACCTCACCGTCGAAGACGGGGAGTTCCTCGTCCTCGTCGGCCCCTCGGGCTGCGGAAAGACGACGACGTTGCGGTGCGTCGCCGGACTCGAGGAGGTCACGGACGGGGCGATTCGCTTCGACGGCGAGGACGTGACCGACCAGCGGGCGCGCGACCGGGACGTCGCGATGGTGTTCCAGAACTACGCGCTCTACCCGCACATGAACGTCCGCAAGAACCTCGGCTTCGGTCTCAAGCTCTCCTCGAAGCGGAGTTCGGCCGAGATTCGCGAGCGCGTCGAGGAGGTCGCCGAGATGCTCGGCATCACCGACCTGCTCGGAAAGCGCCCCCGGGACCTCTCGGGCGGCCAGCAACAGCGCGTCGCGCTCGGCCGGGCCATCATCCGGGAGCCGGAGGTGTTCCTGATGGACGAGCCGCTGTCGAACCTCGACGCGAAGCTCCGGTCGGAGATGCGGACAGAACTACAAGAACTCCAGCAAGACCTCGACGTGACGACGATGTACGTCACCCACGACCAGACCGAGGCGATGGCGATGGGCGACCGCATCGCCATCATGAACGAGGGGCGACTCCAGCAGGTCGGCACCGCCGAGGAGGTGTACGGCGACCCCACCAACGAGTTCGTCGCGAAGTTCATCGGCTCGCCCAGCATCAACCTGTTCACCGCGGACGTCTCCGACGGCACGCTCCACGGTCCCGGCGACTTCACCTACGTCCTCGACGACCCCTCGTGGGTCGCCGGACGCGACCGGGTCCGGGTCGGCGTCCGGCCCGAGGACATCTACCTCGTCGAGTCCGGCGGCAACGCCGCCGAGGCGTCGGTGGTCGAGCCGATGGGCAACGAGAACTTCCTCTACGCCGACTTCGCTGATTCGGAACTGACCGCCAGAATCGCGAGCGAACTCCGGCCGACGCCCGGCGAGACCGTCCGGTTCGACTTCGAAGAGACGGCGCTGTACCTCTTCGACCCCGAGACCGGGGACGCGCTGAAGACCAAGACGGCCGCGACCGACGTGAGCGTGAGCGAACACGTCCCGACCGAGGGGGAGTCGGCATGAGCGGCCGCATCGTCGATTACGAACTGTACGAGGTCCCGCCGCGGTGGCTCTTCCTCCGACTGGAGACCAGCGACGGTCTCGTCGGCTGGGGCGAACCGGTTGTCGAGGGCCGCGCCCACACCGTGCGGGCTGCCGTCGAAGAACTGCTCGACAGCTACCTGCTGGGGAAGTCGCCCGACCGAATCGAGGACCACTGGCAGACGATGTACCGTGGCGGCTTCTACCGCGGCGGCCCGGTCCTGATGTCGGCCATCGCGGGCATCGACCAGGCGCTCTGGGACATCAAGGGCAAGCAATTCGGCGCGCCGGTGTACGAACTGCTCGGCGGGCGAGCGCGCGACCGCATCCGGGTCTACCAGTGGGTCGGCGGCGACCGCCCCGAGAACGTCGCCGACGCGGCCCGCGAGAAGGTCGAGGAGGGGTTCACCGCGCTGAAGATGAACGCCACCGCGGAGATGGAGCGAGTGGACTCGCCCGCCGCGGTCGCCGAGGCCGAGGCGCGCCTCGAAGCCGTCCGCGAGGCGGTCGGCGACGAGGCCGATATCGGCGTGGACTTCCACGGCCGGGTCGCCAAGTCGATGGCCAAACGGCTCGCGGCCGCGCTCGAACCCCACCAGCCAATGTTCATCGAGGAGCCGGTTCTCCCGGAGCACAACGACGCGCTCCCGGGAATCGCGGCTCACACGACCGCGCCCATCGCCACCGGCGAGCGGATGTACTCGCGGTGGGACTTCAAGGAGGTGTTCGAGTCGGGCGCGGTGGACGTAATCCAACCCGACCTGAGCCACGCCGGGGGCATCACGGAGGTCAAGAAGATAGCCGACATGGCGGAGGCCTACGACGTGGCGATGGCCCCCCACTGCCCGCTCGGTCCCATCGCGCTGGCGGCCTGCATCCAGGTGGACGCCGTCTCGCCGAACGCGCTCATTCAGGAGCAGAGCCTCGACATCCACTACAACGAGGGCAGCGACGTGCTGGACTACCTCGCAGACACCTCGGTCTTCGACTACCACGACGGGTACGTGGACCTCCCGGACGGTCCGGGACTCGGCATCGAGATAGACGAACAGCACGTCCGCGCGAAGGCGGGCGACATCGACTGGCACAACCCCGTCTGGCGCCACGAGGACGGGAGCGTCGCGGAGTGGTGACCGTGTCCGGCAACGACGCCTCGACCGCGCCAGACGGCGTTCCGGGGCGATTCGAGGGCGACGCGGTCCTCGTCACCGGTTCGACCCGCGGCATCGGCGAGGGAATCGCGCGGCGGTTCGCCCGCGAGGGCGCGAGCGTCGTCGTCACGGGCCGGACCGAGGCAGACGGCGAGACGACCGTCGCCGACATCGAGGACGCGGGCGGCGACGCGACGTTCGTCCGCGCGGACATGCGCGACCCCGAGGATATCGCGGCGCTGGTCGAGGCCACCGCCGAGGAGTACGGCGGCATCGACGTGCTGGTCAACAACGCCGGCGTCGAGACGAACACCGGCGCGGCGGAGGCGTCGATGGACGACTGGAACTTCGTCCTCGAAACCGACTTCCGGGCCTACTGGCTCTGCGCCAAGCACGCCCGGGACCACATGGACGAGGGCGCTATCGTCAACGTCTCCTCGAACCACGCCCGCCTCACGATGCCCGAGATGTTCCCGTACAACGCGGTGAAGGCCGGTATCGACGGCATGACCCGCGCGATGGCGCTGGACTTCGGCCCGTCGGTCCGCGTCAACACGGTCAACCCCGGGTGGGTCGCCATCGACCGGACGACCGACGAGATGGACCCGGAGTACCGCGAATACCTCGAATCCATCCACCCGGTCGGCCGACTCGGCAGTCCCGAGGACGTGGCTGGCACCGTCGCCTTCCTCGCGAGCGACGACGCCGCCTTCGTCACGGGCGCGTCGCTGCTGGTCGACGGCGGCCGGACTGCGGTGATGCAGGACGACCAACTGCCCGACTACCGGGCGCGCCGCGAGGAGGACGCGAACTGATGGAAATCAGCGCGAGCGACGGCGACACCGCCGTCAGCTACCGCCCCGAGGAACGCCGTCTCGCGGTCGAACGCGACGGCGAAACCCTGCTCGACGGGCGAGTCCGCCTCGACGTCGGCGACGAAGAACTCCCGGCGACCGAGAGCGCGACGATTGGCGAGTCGGGCGAGGTCGTCCGCGCCGTCCACGACGGCGTCTGGGGAACGACGGTGGAACTCGAAGCGGGCGACGGCACCATCGACGTCCGCGTCGCGGTTCGTAACCCCCGCGACCGTCCCGTCGCGCTCGGGGACCTGCGACCGCTGACAGACGCGCGAGCGCCGTCGCTCGGAGCCGAGACCCGGCGCTACCGGCACGGCTACCAGTCGTGGACGCCCACGGCCACGCTCCCGGTCGGCGAGCGCTTCCCGGCAGAAGAGAACCCGCCCCAGATGCTCGACCCGGCCGCGCCCCCGGACGCCTCCCACGGCGTGACGGCGCTGCTGGCCGACGATAGCGCGCTCACGATGGGCTTTCTCGACCACTCGCGGTTCGTCTCGCGGTTCGAAATCGACCACGACGCCGACGGCGTTCACGGCGTGTCGGCGGTCTGTCCCGGCGACGGGACGCGACTGGACGGCGGCGAGCGTCTCGTGCTCCCGACGCTTCGTATCGACGCGACGCACGACCTGCCCGACGCGCTGGCCGCGCTCGCGGACGCGACGGCCGACCGCATGGACGCTCGCGTCCCGGCCGACGCGCCGACGGGGTGGTGTTCGTGGTACCACTACTTCACGGACGTCACCGCCGCCGACGTCCGCGAGAACCTCGGTTCGCTCGGCGAGTGGGGCGCTCCGCTCGACCTCGTGCAGGTGGACGACGGCTACCAGACCGCGTTCGGCGACTGGCGCACGCTCGCCGAGGGGTTCGAGGACGTGGAGCGACTCGTCGATGAGGTGCGCGAGGCGGGCCGCACGCCCGGTCTCTGGCTCGCGCCGTTCTACGTCCAGTCGGACTCGGCGCTGGCCGCCGACCACCCCGAGTGGCTCGTCACCGACGACGGCGACCCGGTGGACGCGGGACCCCGCCACGGGCCGATGTACGCGCTCGACACCACCCATCCAGACGCCCGGCGGTGGCTCCGGGAGACGTTCGAGACCATCGCCGACGACTGGGGGTTCGACTACCTCAAACTCGACTTCCTCTACGCCGCCGCGCTCCCGGGCGAGCGCCACGCCGACGTCACGCGAGCGGCGGCCTACCGGAGCGGTCTCAGCCTCGTCCGGGAGGCGGTCGGCGACGACACGTTCCTGCTGGGCTGTGGCGCGCCGCAGGGCCAGAGCGTCGGGTTGGTGGACGCGATGCGGGTCGGCCCGGACACCGCGCCTCACTGGCGCGCCGACCCCGCGAGCCAGCCCGCACACGAGAACGCGATTCGCAACGTCCTCAACCGCCAGTGGACCCACCGTCGGCTCTGGCTGAACGACCCCGACTGCCAGCTCGTGCGCGAGACGACCGACCTCTCGCTCGCCGAGCGCCGGTCGTTCGCCGCCGTCGTCGCGCTCCTCGGCGGCTCGAACGTAATCAGCGACCGCGTGGCCGACATCGGCGAGGCGGGCCGACGACTGGTCGAGCGGACGCTCCCGCCCGTCGAAACCGGGCAGGTCCGCGGCGTCGGCGAGCGCGAACTGCCGACCCGCGTCGTCGCCGAGCGACCGGCCGACGGCGGACTGGCAGTCGCCGCGTTCAACTGGCGCGACGAACCGCTGACCCTGCGCGTGGACCCGGCCGAATACGGTCTCGGTGCCGTGCGCGTCTGGGACGCGTTCGAGCGCGCCGACCGCGGGACCGGCCCGGTCGAACGCGAGGTCCCGGCTCACGGCTGTCTGCTGGCGCACCTCGCCCCGACCCGCGACCGGCCGCACTTGGTCGGGAGCGACCACCTCGCCAACCTCGCATCGCGGGTGACCGCGGTCGATTGGGACGCCGACGGGACGCTCTCGGTGACGCTCGACGCGTCCCGCCCGCAGACCGCCGTCGTGGCGACTCCCGACGACTGGACGCACGCTGGCGATGCCGGTGACGCCGGTATCGACGGCGAACGCAGCGAGACGACCGAAATCGAACTCGCGCCGGGCGAGAACGACCTCTCGTTCGAGAGACGATGACTGAAATTCCCTTGGAGAACCCATGACCGCAACCCACACACCACTCCCTCGAAACCAATGAGCATCGGAGTCTGCTACTTCCCCGAACACTGGCCCAGCGAGCGCTGGGAGCGAGACGTCGAACAGATGGCCGAGGCGGGCATCGACTACGTCCGGATGGCCGAGTTCTCGTGGGGCCGGGTCGAACCCGCCCGCGGCGAGTTCGACTTCGACTGGCTGGACGAGGCCGTCGAACTCGTCGGCGACCACGGGATGGAGGCGGTCCTCTGCACGCCGACCGCGACCCCGCCCAAGTGGCTCGTGGACGAGCGCCCCGGGATACTGCAGGCCGACCGCGACGGCACCGCCCGCGAGTGGGGGAGCCGTCGGTTCACCTGCTTCAACTCCCCGGCCTACCGCGAGGAGACCGAGCGCGTCGTCCGCGCGTTCGCCGACCGGTACGCCGCCGACCCACGCGTCGCCGGGTGGCAGACCGACAACGAGTTCGGCTGTCACGAGACGGTGCGGTGTTACTGCGAGGACTGCGCCGACGCCTTCCGCGGCTGGCTCCGCGAGAAGTACCGCACCGTCGCGGCGCTCAACGACGCGTGGGGCACCACCTTCTGGAGCCAGCAGTACGACTCGTTCGAGGCGGTCGAGCCGCCCCGGCCCACGCCCGCCGAACAGCACCCCTCGCGGCTGCTGGACTACTACCGGTTCGCCAGTGACAGCGTCGCCGAGTACAACCGGCTCCACGCCGACCTGCTCCGCGAGGCGAACGACGACTGGTTCGTCACCCACAACTTCATGGGCGACTTCCGGAGCCTCGACGCCCACTCGCTTTCCGACGACCTCGACTTCCTCTCGTGGGACTCCTACCCCACGGGGTTCGTGCAGGACCGCAGGCAGGGCGACCCGACCGCCGACGAACTCCGGGCGGGCGACCCCGACGAGGTCGGGATGAACCACGACCTCTACCGGGGCGCGAAGCGGAAACCGTTCTGGGTGATGGAGCAGCAGCCGGGCGACGTGAACTGGCCGCCTCACGCGCCCCAACCCGCCGAGGGCGTGATGCGCCTCTGGGCGCACCACGCCGTCGCCCACGGTGCCGACGCGGTGCTGTACTTCCGGTGGCGTCGGTGTCTGGAGGGCCAAGAACAGTACCACGCGGGGCTTCGGAAGGCCGACGGCTCGCCCGACCGGGGGTACCGCGACGCGACGCGGGCCGCCGACGAACTGTTCGACCTCGACCCGGTGGACGCGCCGGTCGCGGTCCTCCACGACTACGAGAACCTCTGGGCGACCGAGATTCAGCCTCACTCGCCCGACTGGGACTACTGGTCGCACCTCCGAGCGTATTACGGGGCGGTCCGCCGCCACGGGGTGCAGGCCGACCTCGTCCACCCCGGCGCCGACCTCGGCGACTACGCGGTCGTCTTCGCGCCAGCCTTCCACCTCGCGGACGACTCGCGGGCGGCCGCCCTCCGGGCGTACGTCGAGGGCGGCGGTCGCGTCGTCTTCGGGGCCAGAACCGGGCTGAAGGACCCGGCGAACAAGCTCCACGACGCGCCGGCGCCCGGCCCGCTCGCCGACCTCGCTGGCGCGACGGTGGACCAGCACGAGAGCCTCCCCGCCTCGCTCGACGCGACCGTCGAGTACGGGGGCGAGCGCTACGACTACCGGACGTGGGCCGAGTGGCTCTCTCCGGACGAGGCGACCGCTATCGGGACGCACGCCTCGGGCGTTGCGGAGGGACGCCCGGCCGTCACGGAGCGCGCCGTCGGCGATGGCACGGTCACCTACTGTGGCGTCTGGCCGGAACCCCCACTGGCGGACGCGCTCGTATCCGACGCGCTCGACGCGGCGGGCGTCCCGCGAACCGACCGACTCCCCGAGAGCGTCAGGGTCGCCGAGCGCGACGGCTACGCGTGGGTGACCAACTTCGGCAGCGACCCAGTCGAGGTCAGTGCGCCAGCGGCGGCCGAGTTCGTCGTCGGTGACGAATCCGTGGACGGCTTCGACGTGGCTATCGTCGAGGCTCCCGCGGCCGACCTCGACGTCTCCTGACTCGGCCGTCGGGGACTCTCGTTTTTCGCCGGAAAATTACGGCAGTAGAACTCTGTAGTGTAACGTTCGCGAGAAGAGCCTAGGCCGGGATTTGAACCCGGGCTCTCGTCGGCGGGCGATTTGGGGCACACGGCCCCGCGCCCGCCGTGGTGGGCTATACCATTGCCTGTTAAACTGGCTGTACCCGAACAGCCATGAGCCTGAAACCAACTCCACCGCACGATGCGAAGAACCGCTACCTCAACGACAAGAAGCCCGGCGTCACCAAGAAGACAATCAAGAACTACCGCACCACGACCCGACAGTTCTGTGATTGGCTAGACGAGCAGGGCATCACGGACCTCAACGACCTTGACAGCGAAGTCATCCAGCGGTACAAGGAACACCGCCTGTCGAACGTGAAGGTCATCACGGCCCGACAGGACATGATGACGCTCAAGCAATTCATCGAGTTCTGCGAACACATCCAAGCCGTCCCTCGGGGCATGGCCGACATGGTGCGGATACCCTCGGTCAACGAGGACGACGAGGTTTGTGACGACCTCCTGACCCGGGATGAAGCCGTCGCAATGCTGGACTTCCTCAAGAAGTACGAGTACGCGAGTAACCGCCATGTCACGCTCCTCATTCTCTGGAAAACGGGAATGCGAATGAGCGGGTTACGGGCACTCGACCTCGGTGACTTTGACGAGGCTCGGCCCGCGCTCGAACTCCGCCACCGGCCAACATCGGGAACACCACTCAAGAACAAAGAGAAGAGTGAACGGGATGTTCTACTGACTCCCGAGACGGCTGAGGTAGTCCGTGACTACGTGGAGCAGAACCGGAACGAGGTAAGGGACGAACACAACAGAAAGCCGCTCCTCACGTCCAAGAGTGGCCGCGTCGTGGAAACGACGATTCAACGGTACGTCTACACGGCCACCCGTCCCTGCTACTACAACGGCGGGGAGTGTCCATTTGACCGTGACCCGGACACCTGCGAGGCCATGTCTTGGAATGCCTCTTGCAAGTGCCCGGGGTCAGTTAGTCCCCATGCCCTACGACGGGGGTACGTGACCGCCGCTCGGAACGCGGGACAGCCGAAGGACGTAACTGGAGAGCGCGTGAATATGAGTGGGAAGGTGCTTGACAAGCACTATGATAAGGGAACAAGTGCGGAGAAGGCTGAGAGACGACGAGAACACATTAGGGATATCTAAAAACGGTAAAATACCGTTTTAGTAACGCTAAAATTTGTAACGCTCCTAAAATCTTCGTTGCCCCAACTCGTCTAAGGGGATAACTTCAAGGCAGTCTTCGCATTGCACTTTGTTTTTTGACATCACCTGAAGGCCGTCCTCATATTGTGTTCCGATTCTTCCACCGTGTTTGTAGTCCCATTCGTGGCCACACGCTGGGCACAACTCTGGCACATCGGCATTTTTTTGGTCGTGCCATATTCTCCATCACTGCGGCAACCACCATATAATTAATCATTATGTTATTTCTAAAACCATACTGAGGCGTCATACTTGTGAGATATTCAATAGGATAATCCTATAGCCGAAGTAGCGCACTCCTTTGCCCGAGAAGGAGTGCGGGGCATAGTAAGAAGACCGGTTCCTCAACAGCAAACGCAAATGCAACAACCTTTCAGATTTACAACTGGGATTTCAACCTATGGACTGTTACGAATGTTCTGTTTTGCCTATTTTGCCTCCCACGAGGAAAGCAGTCCTGCACGCCACAACCCCACGCTTATCACAACCGCAAGTATACCACCGAACCCGAGAATGATATAAACTATATCCGGGTCAGCATCTGTTCCGACTAGCCCGGTGACTCCTGCTCGTATGAAATTAATCAGAACTAATGCTATAGTCAAGAGCGCAATTGCGCGGTTTACATCATGTTGGCGTCGGTCTCGGTCATCCTCACGCTCTGTTTGGTATTCTTGCATCTCTCGCTCATGCGCTATCTTGAACCCCTCTGCTGTCAGACCGAATCTTTTCCCACCCCCAGCAGACTCTAACTCACGAGCACAATTTACCGACTGTAGATATCTAAGTGATTCACGGATTTCATTCTCCTCTCGTCCTGTCTTATCAGCAAGGAATTCTATAGTATCTCCTCCACCGGGTACACCCGGTGCACTTCTTACCGTCATGTTAAAAGACTCTGGAGTATCTTCGACGGTATCTTCGTGAATATACTGTTCGTGATTATGCAGTAACCGAAGAATCTCCGCCCAGAGCGGTTCTCTATCATTTTTGGTCATGCTCGTGTATTCTATCCCCTTTATCGCTTACCGCTAGATATAGAGTTCTAACAGGATTCTACTAGTAGATGTTGTCCATTGAACGCGCCGATGGCGTTCTTCCGTATGGAAAGGACTGCTGTTTGGACAAACTGTGGTAAGACCTTAGACCTCTCGAACGATGTCCTCTGCTTGCTTTATTAACCGCTCAACGTCCCGCCTATCAGGCTCTTTCTCGTTTGCATGGGCACAGTCATTACGAATATCAGCGAGATATCCTAGTTGGCTCTTCGTTGTGTCCGTTATTTCGCCTGCATCATACAGAGTTTCAGCAAGAGAGCGTATTCCATCAGAATGCCGGTACTCTAAGTCACGCTCGCTCACTTCACAGAGAGTCAGAAGATGACGCTCAAGGGCTACACCAGTAACCACACCGGCGGCTCTGATATTCCCAGCGTCCCAAAGGTCCTTAGCCTGATACAGTTCCTCGGTGAGAATTTCGTCCGAGATTCCTTTTCGGACTTTCAAGCGTTCTGTTTCCAATTTCGAGGGAATAGATAGAAGAATATTCTTTTGTCGGGAAATGATGCGACGGAGAATACCGCAGTATCGGTCTGCTTTCTTATACTCCATTCCATCAAAATGAAGCAGTTCGTCCATGTCAGAGTATGCTCCTCTAAAGTCAGCCTCCCTTTCTGGTAGATACTCGGAGACCAACGTCAAGCCCCGGTTATACCAGACCTCGTACTGTTCATCAACTTGGTCTACTAGCGCCCAATCCACGCGGTCAGTTTTGATTTTCCCCCCAGAAGTGGAGTTTTGAGCAAGGTCATACAGGGTGCTGTTTATATCCTCTATTTCGGACACTAAACCATCAATCTCATCTCGTAGTTGGTCTGATTTTCCATCAATTTCATTCATTATCGTGACCGAAGAAGTGGACGTCTAAAATGATTTACTCTCTCTTCGGTGCCCCCGAAGGGTGACCGAGCGGGAAAGCATGAGAAAAACGTGGAAAAGAGAGATTTTGTTACAATTGCGGGCAACATCGGGAACCGGACGCCAGCCGAGTTCACTCTACAGCGAAAATCTACTCTACTACGGGCTTACTCGGTGGCCGGTCACCAGTTCCCGGTCACCCGTTACCGTGGAGGTGACCAGTCAGCCTTCAGTCCCCAACTTCACAACTGCCCATGCTGTCAGTTCCTTATAGTATCCGGGACTTCAGCAAATTGCAGTTTGATAAACTAAGGGTGAGTTTAATAGGGGTGAGGGTAGGACAGGTAACGTCGCCGCCAGATACAGAGAACATCCACAATCACAGAACTCGCTCAGAGCGCCATATGGGCGTCTTGACGGGTTTGATTTCTCCGCGAGAGGGATACATCGTTTCAACTCAAGAAACCGTCAGAACCGCTTCTGATTCGTTCTGGCTTCTCGCTAGATTTTACTATACCAGCGACGTGAAGAAGTGCCTGCTATATCCGGATGAACCCCGTTATCTCGCCCTGTATAGCCTCCTTGTACCCGCTATGGTTATCTGTACTGTTACCCGTACTCTGTTACTTCCGGCTGTCCTTCCCGATGTTACCAGTACGGTGTTCACCTACTCTGGTACCAGTAGTTGTTATACAGTATTGTAGGGGGTGGGCACCTTGGACACTTTTGATAATTGAGAACTATTGGTGAGTTTTCTTCTGGTGACCATGGGGTGGGAACTACAAATTTCTGGCCAATTTGATTTGAACTATTCTTCAGATTAGGTAGACACCTCGACAATCAGACAGAAATAGTTGTGGTGACCATGCAATCCGTGATGACCGGTCACCGGGCAACAGCCGATAATGGAGGTCGCGCTTCTTGATTGATACCGAGTCTTCCGGTCGGACTGAATCCGCCAACCACGGTGACCCTGACGCACGTTGTAAAACTACCAAAATTATCGGGCAAAGTAACGTTTGAGGTGGCATTTCCCTATTGGTTGATGTTCTAACCTTACCTCTCCTTCCTGCTGATTTCCGATTGATTGATTGATTGACTGAATTTTCGCTAAACGCGGTACGCTGGAGGGTCATTGCGCGGGCGGGTGTCCTTGGCAAAGGCAGAACACCGGCAAAACCCTCCGCAAGACGGGTGGCATTCCTGATGGTATCCGGGGTAAAAACTATGTGAGAAGGGCGCTGTACTGGAATTACAGCCAGCGCCGCAGGCGCAAGCCTAGGCCGGGATTTGAACCCGGGCTCTCGTCCTTACCAAGGACGCGCTTTACCTCTAAGCTACCCAGGCGCACTCCGCTACTTCGGCGCGTTTCATGGTATGCCCGGAAACCTCTTTAGGCGTTTCGATTCCCGTCGGGGGAGACGGTCAGGGGTCGGTGGCCGAGGGCCGGGGGTCCTCCGCGGGACCGAACTGCCGGGGGTCCGGCGCGTCGGCCACGGCTTCCTCGACCGCGTCGGCGACCGAGTCGGGCGACTCCGGATGGTCGCCGTCGAGCGACTCGGCCAGTTCCGCGGCGTAGGAGAGCAGCGCGTCGGAAGGTTCGGACCCGAACGCGGTCGTGCCCGCCACCACCGCGAGTTCGAACACGTCGGTCTCCAGCGCGTGCGGTGCGGTCGGGCGACCCTGCTGGTCCTCGGTCTCGTCGCGGCCGAACGACTGGACGGTCTCGACCGCCTTGTCGGCGGCCTCGGTCCGCGCGAGCAGCGAGAATCCGCGGGCGACCATCACGTCCGCCGCGAGGATGTCGATGTTGCTGTCGGTGTGTGGCGGGTCGCGGTCCCACGGCGACTCGTCGGCGAGCGCGCGGGTGAGGCGCAGTCCCTCGTAGATGAGTTGGACGCCGGCGGCGCGCTCCTCGACGCCCACGGGACCGCTCCCAGTTGCACGTCCGTCGGTACTGCCCGGTAGCTCCCCCGTTCCGCTCGGTTTCCGGCCTCCGGTCGCACTCGCACCCTCGACGGCCCCCGCGGAGGTGAGGGCCAGTACGCCCGGCACCATCGCGGACTCGTCGAGGAGCGAGTGGATGCGTTCGCGGAGTCGGTCCGGCGCAACGTCTCGAACCGCCTGTCGTCCTGCCTCTCGTGCCCGGACGGCCGCTTCCATTGCGCGACCCTTACGACGGAATCGCCAAAGACCTTTGGAAACCGACTCCGATGTGCGAACGTGACGGGACCGTGATTCGGACGCAGGAGTACGACCGCGTGCGGGTCGTGACGCTCGACAGGCCCGACCGACGCAACGCGCTCACGCCCGACGGACTCGACGCGCTCGAAGCGGCGGTGACCGACGCCGACCAGCCGGTCGTCTACCTCCGCGGCGAGGGACCGGCGTTCTGCGCGGGCGCGGACCTCGACGTGGTGGCCGGACTCGACCGCGAGGCGGCCGAGGCGTTCGCCGAGCGCGGCCAGCGCGTCGCCGACGCCATCGAGGACGCCGACAGCGCGGTCGTCGCTGGCATCGACGGCCCGGCCCGCGGCGGCGGGGTCGAACTCGCGCTGGCCTGCGACCTCCGGGTCGCCACGCCGGAGGCGACCTTCGCGGAACCGGGCGTGAAACTGGGACTGTTCGGCGCGTGGGGCGGAACCGCGCGCCTCCCCCGAATCGTCGGCGAGGGCGAGGCGCTGGACCTCGCGCTCTCGGGTCGGACCGTGGACGCCGAGGCGGCCCGCAGGATGGGACTCGTCTCCCGGGTGGCCGACGACCCCCGGGCGGTCGCCGACGAACTCGCCGCCAACGACCCCGAGACCCTCCGCCTCGTGAAGGAACGCATGCGCGACGACTCACCGCCGGAGGTCCAGCAACGCCGGGAGACGGAGGTCTTCGGTCGCCTCGTGGACCGCCACGCCGACGCCATCGCCGACCGGCGCGAGTAGTGAGCTACCGCCGTCCGTTCTCCCGGCGCGCGCTGGCACGACGCCGCCGTGCGTCGTGCCCATCTGCGCGAGGGAGTCGCCGCCGTCCGGCGGCCGACGAGGCTGGGGAGGCGGGAGGCCTACGGTTGCGGTGCGGTCAGTTGCGGTACTCCGTGGCTCAAGCAGTAGCTAGCTCCCTTCCACTTTCAGCTCTCCTCGACGGTACGGTCAACGGTCTCCCCTCACCCCAAAACCGATTCAAATCAACAGCCCCGACTGCAACACCGCGATGAGTCCGGTCAGCGTCACCACGCTCGCAACCGTACTGGCGAAAATCGCGGTGCTCACGTACTCCGGTCCCGACAACCCCTCGCCGTCGCCCGAATCGTACTCGATGGAGAGAATCAGCGGCGTGACCGCGGCGGGCATCCCGCACTCCAGCACGAATACCCGCGCCACCGCCGGATTCGCCCCGAGACCGAGAACCAGCGCCACTCCCACGCCGACCAGCGGTGCCACGACCAGTTTCAGGCCGTTCGAGACGCCGACCCGCGAGATGGCCGCGCCGTGCTGAGTGTTGGCGAGTTGGATGCCGAGCATCAGCAGCATCACCGGGATGGAGGCGTCGCCGACGAGTTGCAGCGTCTCCATCGCGGCGGTGTCGGCGGCCGGGACGACTCCGGCCCACCGCGCGACCCACGCCGCGACCACGGCGTAGACCAGCGGGAGGCGAAACACCTCGGCGGCGGCCGACCGGAGGTCGGTCGTCTCACCGCGGGACGCCAGATAGACGCCGACGGTGTACATCAGCACCGACTGCCCGCGATGTAGAGGACCGCCGTCGAGCGGCCGACCGCGCCGAACGCGAACGCCGACAGGGGGATGCCGTAGTTGCCCGCGTTCGGGAACGACGACGAGAGGACCAGCGCGCCCAGTACGGGTTCGGACTCGCCGAGAAGTCGGCCGACCCCCTCCGCCAGCGCGACCATCACCAGCGTGAACAGACCGACACCGGCGAGCAACTTCGCGGCCAGTCCGCTCGAAATCTCGGAGGTGGCGAGACTGTGGAAGATGAGCGCGGGCGTCAGGACGTAGATGGTGACGGTCCCCAGCGCGTCTACGTCCACTTCGCGGACTTTCCCGAGCAGGAAGCCGACCGCCGCGACGGAGAGGACCGGAAGGATGGCCGTCCCGAGCGCAGAGACGAGTGACACGTCTCGGACGGTGACGGTTCGTCGTTACAAAGGTGTCGGAGGCGGCTAAGTGCGGTGGTTTTCTCCGGGTGTCGGTTCGCGCTCTCCCGGTATCTGTGTCCGATTCTCCCGCTCGGTAACCGTCCCTCGTCGCCGAGACGGGCCGCAGGAGACGCCGCTATCGAGTGTCGAAACACCGACAGAACGGAGGCAACTCGGCGGCGACGGGAGCGCTCACTCCTCGCCCGGCGGATTCAAATCCCGCTGGAACTCGTCGAAGACCTCCATGTCCTCGGGCAGGTCGTACTCGATGCGCCGGGATTCCTTGTCGGTCTCGACGTCGGCGTCGAGGGGTTCGGCGACCTCCTCCCATCCGGGCTTGACCTTGATACTCTTGGCCGGTTGTCCGGCCGCGATGTGGTGGGCGGGCACGTCGCTCTGGACGACCGACTTCGCGGCGACGATGGCGTTCTCGCCGACTCGCACGCCCGCGCGGACCATCGAGTCGTAGGTGACCCGAACGTCGTCCTCGATGACGGTGTGGTAGTTTCGCACCTCGGTCTGGTCCACCACGTCGTGGTCGTGGGTGTAGACGTGCGCGGAGTCGGAGACGGAGACCCGGTCGCCGAGGGTCAACTCCCCGCGGTCGTCCAGATGCACGTCGTCGTGGACGACCACGTTGTCGCCGACGGTGATGTTGTGACCGTAGGTGAACGTGATGCCCTTGAAAAAGCGGCAGTCGTCGCCGCACTCCGCGAAGAGGTGGTCGGCGAGCATCCGGCGGAACCGGAGCGCGAACTCCACGTTGTCGGCCATCGGCGTGGCGTCGAACTGCCGCCAGAGCCACTGGAGGTGCTTGGACTGCTGGAACTTCTCCTCGTCCTTCTCGGCGTAGTACTCGCTCTCGAGGGTCGCGTTACACGGGTCGTAGCTCTGGAGGCGAATCTCCTCGGCGGGCGAGACGCGCTCGCCGTTCTGCCACCGCTCGTAGGCCTCCCTGTCTCCGTGGAGGTCCACCAGCACCTGCTCGACCACCTCGCAGGTGTCCTCGTCGCTCGCTAGCCGCGTGTCTACCTCGGCGATGAACTCTTCGAGTGAGGCCTCCATCTCGTCGGAGAGGGATACGTGTCGTTTGGTCATACAGGGTCCTCCGTCGCTTATATTTCGAATGCTACTCGTCCTGACTTGATGGGGGTTTTGGTTGTGGTGGGAACCGCCGGGACCGACCGGCGCGCTCGCGGCGGAAACTGGCCGACGACCCCGCGGGGCAGTCTCGAGCGGTTCAGGCCAGGAAGACGTGTCGCGGCCGGTCGGCCAGCACGTCGCGGCCCCAATCGACGGTGTCGGCGAAGTCGTCGCTCCGGAAGAACGCCATGGCGTCGTCCTTGGACTCCCACTGACTGGCGATGAACATGTCGTTCTCGTCCTCGCGGTTGGCCAGCAGGTCGGTCTCGAGGTGGCCGTCCATCTCTCCGAGCAGGCCGCCGACCGTCTCGAACTTCTCCACGAAGTCCTCGCGGTGTTCGGGCTTGACGGTGTAGAACATCCCCATCGTGCCGAACCCGCTTTCTTCTCCCGCGCGGGCGACGATGCCCGGCAGGTCCGAGAGGAACCCGCCCGCGGTGTCGGCCGCGCTCTGGGTCTCCCAGATGCTCACGACTGCCGAGCGGCCGCCGTGCGGGTTCTCGTACACGGCGGTCTTGACGTGCGTATCGTAGTGGTCGAAGTTCTTCCGGAGACCGTCCACCTCCTCGAAGAGTTCGTCGGGGTCGGCCTCGGAGTAGAGGACCATCGCGTACACGTCCTCGCCGTGGGGTTGGCCCGCGTAGATGTCGAGGTCTTCGAGTTCGCCGCGGATACTACCGGCGTCGTCCTCGGCGGTCGAGTCGTCTCCGTGGTGGTGGTCGCTGTCACCGCCGTGGTGACCGCCCGACTCGCCCGAACCGTGGTGCCCTTCGCCGTCCCCGTGGCCGTGATGGTTCTCGGACTCGCCGTGGCCGTGTCCGCCCTCGCCGTGGGGATGGCCGGATTCGCCCGCCCCTTCCTCGGCGGGGACTGCCTCACCGGCCATGAACTGGGGGAGGTCCTCCGGCGGGAACTGGCGGCCGAAGTAGAACGGCCCGAACTCGGCGTACTTGGAACTGCTCTCGTCGAACCGGAGTTCGTACAGCAGGTCCTTGATGTCGGTCGGGTCGTTGCTGAACAGGTCCACGCCCCACTCGAAGTCGTCGAAGCCGATGGACCCGGAGATGACCTGCGACACCTGTCCGGCGTAGGTCTTGCCGATTTCGCCGTGGGTGTCCATCATGTCGGCGCGCTCGTCGAACGGCAGGTCGTACCAGTTCTCCCCCGGTTCGCGGCGCTTGTCCATCGGATAGAAGCAGACGAACTCGCTGTCGGGAATCTGGGGGTAGAGTTTGCTCTCGGCGTAGCGTGCAAGTCCCGTGTCCTCGATTTCCTCGGGCGGTTTCGTCATCTCCTCGGAGGTGTACCCGCCGACCTCCGTCACCGAGACGTAGGAGTTACTCTGCTCGGTGTACTCGGCGAACGCGGTGTCCTCGAACGCGCGCTCGGCGGTGTCGAGGTCGGCCATCGTCGGCCGGAAGTGGAGGACCAGCAGGTCGGCCTTGTGGCCGAGCATCGAGAAGATGGCCGAGGAACCGTCCTCGGCGTCGGTCACGTCCACGCGCTCGCGCAGGAACGAGACGCCATCTTCGAGCGCGGCCTCGCGCTCTCGCTCGGGGGCGGCGCGCCACGCGTCCCAGTCGATGGTCTGAAAGTCGTGTAGCGCGTACCAACCCTCGTTCGTCGCAGGGGGTTCTCTCGTCATGCGTGGACGTTGTGAGCGCCCGACCAAGGATGTTTTGAGTTTGTCTGCCGGTGGCGGTCCAACTCGGGCACCGTTCGCGTCTTCTCGTCAAATAACGATACGGACGAGCGTTCCGAGAAGCGAACCCATGAACAGCAGCCAGATACCCATCGCGACTCCGGTTGCCGTCTTTCCCCCAAAACGTCGCGGCATTCGGACTGCGAGTGCCTCTGTGCCCGTGCGGATTAAGTGCCCGCCGTCCAGCGGAATCGAGGGGAGACAGTTGAACAGTCCGAGCGCGAGATTGACGCTACCAACCCAGAAGAGCGCCGTCACGACTGTTTCTCCACTGGAAGCAGAGAGAAGAGCACCGCGAATCAGCCACAGCGCGACGAGCGAAGAAACTCCGACGACAAGATTGATAGCCACGCCGACTGCGAGAATACGGAGGCGAGCGGGGTAGCCTGAGTTCTGCCGGTTCTCGGCGTCAATCTCGACGAATCCACCGACCGGTATCGGTCCGAGCAGCCACACGCCGGACGAGGCGATATCGATTCCTTCGACCCGGCAGAGGACTGCATGGCCGAGTTCGTGGACGACGAGCGCGACGAGAAAGCCGAACGCGACCAAGTGGGGTGTCTGGCGCACGTCTCGGATAACCGCAGTGGCAAGTACAGATACGAACGTGTCGCCGTTTCTTGGTTTCGGAGTCGGGTGGACCCCCGTCGCCAGCAGAACCAGCGAGAGGAGGACTCCAGTCATCGCGAGGAACGCGAGGACCACGCCGATGTTTGCGAAGAATCGCCAGTGTAGTCGTCTGGTCGCCAGTCGGTCGAAGATATCGCCGAATCGGTTACTCGATACGGCGACGAACGGTCCCATCACCGACGTCGATTCTGGAAGCGTCCAGTACCGTCGTATTAGTTCGAGCAGTGCCCAATAGGCGACGACACCGACGGCCACAAACCACCAGTTCATTAGCGACGGCAATACGCTCGACCAGTAAATTAGTTTTGTTTAAGTGACTAATAGAGCACTACAACCAACTATTTTAGAATATCACATAAAATACGCTAGAGCGGATGTAAACCGCTCCGAAATTACGTCGTGTTTATGAGTTTATGCACGACACTTGCCGCTGTAGGAGTCCGAAACGTCGTCGCAGTTCGGCGGGTCCGGACTCGGAAGCGGCGGGACGCTGAAGAGAGTCCCGAATTCGAATGCGATAGTCTCCGTCGTTTCGGATTCGTCGGATTCTGTCACCTTCATATATTACTCCAGTTTCCTATATTTACTATTCCCATATAAGAGTAACTATTCATAAACTCACGATATGTATTGGGGAAATAAATAACAGATTCGTATGGTATTGAATAATAACAAATAAATGCAGGTGCTTTGTACGATAGGCTCATATGAGGAGTTCTCCCGCGATACGCGTCGAGAACCTACGAAAGGAGTACGAAACGGAACACGGTTCTATCACGGCGGTCGACGATGTCTCGTTCGACATCGAATCGGGGTCGGTGGTCGGGTTGCTCGGTCCGAACGGTGCGGGGAAAACGACGACCATAAAATGCCTCCTCGGACTCGTGAAACCTACCGCAGGCCAGATAGAAGTCGAAGGTGAGAACGTCCGAGACAACCAACGCGCGACGTATCAGCACGTGACGTCGATGCTCGAAGGCGCACGGAACATCTACTGGCGGCTCACCGTCATGGAAAACATCGCGTACTTCCTCCGGCATCAAGGTATCAAACCGGCCGATGTCAGCGACTACGTGACCGACCTCCTCGAAGCGTTCGACATAGAACAGAAAGCCGACGAACCGGTTCGGAAACTCTCCCGCGGAATGAAGCAGAAAGCCGCGCTCGTCTGTGCCCTCGCACAGCAGACGCCGGTAGTGGTACTCGACGAACCGACACTGGGACTCGACGTTACGACCGCTTCCACGCTCCGCACGGAACTCAGACGACTCGTTGACGAGGAAAACAGGACAGTTCTGCTCAGTAGCCACGACATGGACTCGATTCAGGAGCTGTGTGACCGCGTGATTATCATGAGCGAGGGACAGATTCTCGCCGAGGAGCGCATCGAAGACTTGCTCGACATGTTCCGGACACAGGCCTACGTATTTCTCGTCGAGAACGGACCGTCCGAGGAGACGCGGCGGACTCTCGAATCCCGCTACCAAGTGAACGAGTGGAGAGAGCGTGGTAAGTACGTCGAGTTCGAGGCGGTTTGTCGGGACCCCGACGACCTGTACGACTTGATGGAGATACTGCGAGCAGACTCGGTGACGGTCGTCTCGAGTCAGAACAAGTCGCCCGACTTGGAGGAAGCGTTCGTGGAAATCGTCGACAACGAACGGTCGGCTACAACACCGGGTAGCAAGCAACCTGCGACGGTGAACACGGGGAACGGACAGTGATGAGGCACGCCGCGCTGTACCTTCGAGCCTCGTTGACGAAGTCCGTCATCCTGCTTCGACGGTACTGGTTCAACACTGTGAGTCAACTCGTCGTGACTTACGTGATGTTCCTCCTTCTCGTGTTCGGCGGGCGTTCGATTGCGCCGAGTGTAATCCAAGAGTCGCTCGGCGGAATTATCGTCGGCTACTTCCTCTGGAGCACGGCGGTCAGTTCGTATCGAACGCCGTCTTCGAGCCTGATAGGGGAGGCCCGTCAGGGGACGCTCGAACAACTTTCGCTGTCTCCGCTGGGTATCGGTCGAGTCGTACTTCTCAAGACAGTTGCGAGCCTTCTCGTCAGCGTCTCTCTATCGATGGTCATCCTCCTCTCCCTGTTGGCAATCACGGGCGAGAATCTCTCTCTCGACTTCGTCGCAATCGTCCCGATACTCCTGCTGTCGATACTGTCTATCCTCGGAGTCGGATTCGCACTCGGGGGACTCGCACTGCTGTACAAGCGCATTTCGAGTGCGCTCCAGATTGTGCAGTATCTCATGATTGGACTCGTCGCGGCACCCGTCGAGTCGAATCCCGCGCTCAAACTCCTCCCGCTCTCGCTCGGGAGCAAACTCCTTCGAGACGTCATGACCCGTGGCGTCGGTCTCTTCGAGATTCCGACCGTCGATTTCGCACTCCTCGTCGCTACGGGTGTCTTCTACTTCGGCGCGGGCTACCTCGCACTCTACTGGTTCAAAGAACGTGCGCGTGACAGAGGCGCGATGGGACACTACTAGAATCATTACAGGTCTGGTATTTCCCATTCGGATAAATATAAATGCGACTCGTCAGAACATCGATTCGATGAAAATATCGGGAGAAGCCGAGGAGTTATCGGAGCTTCGGCGACAGGTTTACAACCGAAAACGGTCGTTGAGCGATGAACCGTTCGTCACCACGTTCCGGCAGAGAACCTTCGACTCACCCGACCTCGCCGGCGTCTTCCACGAGAACACGAAGACCGACCGCCAGTGGCAACGCCGAACCCGAAAGAATAGCAACGAACTGAAAGGCCAGCTTCACGCCGCGGCTGCGGAAGTAGACCCGGACTACCCCGGCCAAGAGTTGCTCCCGCTTCCGGACGACGTGTCACTCGATGCCGATATCGGGACGGTGCTTCAACGGCGGCGGAGCGTCCGCTCGCACGCGCCCAGTCCCGTCTCTCGTCGTGACCTCGCGCGCGTTCTCCGCTATGGCGCAGGGGTATCGACCATCGACGAGGGGAAGCGAAAGCGGACGTATCCGTCACCCGGTGCCCTCTATCCGACGGAAATATACGTTGCCGCGTTACGAACGGACGACATCGACGAGGGTCTCTACTACTACAACGCGAGGCGCCACGCCCTCCGAGTACTCCGCCGCGACGACCCCGAGGAGATTCGGCGAGACGTCCTCGGCGGCTTTCGCTCCGGGAAGACGAACGACGCCCGGTCGTTCGACGACGTGCCGTTAGTCGTCCTTCTTACGGGGTCCTTCTGGCGCGTGAAGTTCAAGTACGGTCCCCGAGGCTATCGGTACGTCCTTCAGGAGAGCGGTCACTTGGCCCAGAATCTGCTTCTGGCTGCGGAAGCCGATGGTCTCGTCGGGTTCCCCTACTCTGCGTTCGACGACGAACACATGAACGACCTGCTCAACGTCGATGGCGTGAACGAAGCTACGCTCTATACGGTTCTCCTCGGACACGAAGCCGGAGGGGTGCGAGATGAGTGACGAACCGCCGCAGAGACGCTCGATGTACCCGACTATCGACCCGGCTATCGTCCCCGTGAGAGTCACTCCCGACAAGGTTCACTTCCGTGCGGGACCGTGGAGCGGGCCAGTGTTCACACTGGAGGACGAACAGCGAGAAGCAAAACTCGCCGACCTCGTTGGGATGCTCGACGGGACCAACTCCGTGGCAGACATCCTCGACGAGTTCGAGGGCGACGAGGCTGCGGTTCGGCACGTTTTGGACCGCCTTCAGCGCAAACAGATACTCGATAGCCGGAGCGCCCCCGAGGACGAACCCCGGGAAATCGATTCGGGATTCGTCTCGGAAGGAGACCTCTCCTCGGTCGATGCCGACCGAGTCGCGGTCGTCGCTACGGGCGGACTCGGTCGAATCGTCGTGGGAGACCTGTTGGACACTGCAGTTGGCACTATCGAAGTCGTCGACGAGGAGTCGGGCAACCGTACGCAGGCGGAACTGACGGCGGACCGCGTCGAACGAGCGTCGCGCTCGGAACTCCCTCGAATCGTAGAGGAGGCAGACGTCGCCGTACTGGTGACCGACCGACCAGCACCCGAATTGTTCGCAGAGGTCAACCGACTGGCCCACGAGTTCGACACCCCGTACGTGTCCGGACAGACGTGCGGATTCGACGGACTGGTTGGACCGACCGTAATCCCCGGCGAGACGAGTTGCTACGAGTGTTTCGAGGAGCGGCGCGACGCGAACCTCCCGTCGAGTAGTGAGTACCACGCCTTCGAGCAGACTGTCGGTAAAACCGCCGACTCTCCGGGTCCCAGCGTCGCGGCGTTCGACCACGTCGTCGCCGGACTCGTGACGACGGAGGTGCTGAATTTCTTGGTTCGCGACGTCGCGTTCCTCGCTGGCCGAGTCGTTCGCTACGACTTCGCGGAATTGGCAGTTGAGACGAACGAGGTACTCCGGATGCCTCGTTGTCCGGTCTGTGCCTCCGGGACCGACTCGGCGGACGTCGACCGCGTCTTCACGCTCGATACGCTTCTCGAAGACGTGAACCGAGGTGGTGACGATTAAAATCACAAGCCCCGGGTCGGACCCCACGCGGTTTCACGCCGACCAGTTGCTCGGCAGTCACAGTGGACTGATAAACGAAATCTCGATAATACAGAACACGAGGTCGCACACTGAGTCCACGGTAGCGGTCGTCGACGCGTGTTCGATGCGGTCGTTACTCCCGATAGATATCCCGTACGATACGGACTTCAGAGCGATGGGGAAAGGAGCGACGGTCGACGAGGCGATAGCCAGTGCCGCAGGAGAGTTCGTCGAGCGCTACTGTGCGTTCTGGCAACCTGAACGTGCGCGTCGAGCGTCGTACAGGTCCCTAGAGGCGAGCGAGGAGACCGTCCCCGATTTCGAGTATCTCGCAATCTACGACGCCGACCAACTTCGGGAGATGCGCCAGTCTCCGTTGACTCGCGAAGCGGACATCCAGTGGGTCGAAGGGCGCAACATCCGAGACGGGTCGCCCGTGGCAGTACCGGCGGGACGTGTGTACATGGCTTCTCCCGACCCGTACTTTTACACAACCTCTAACGGACTCGCGTGCGAGCGCACGTTAGCGGGCGCGGTTGTCGGCGGAATCTACGAATCCGTCGAGCGGGATGCGATTATGCAATCGTGGTTCCGCCAAGAGCCACCGGTCCGCGTTCGCCTCGATGGACGGCCGGACCTCGCCGAGCGTCGTGACGCAGTCGAGACCGCCGATACCTCGGTGTCCATCCTCGATTTCGAGTCGGAGTTGCCGTTCCACGTGGTGGGAGCGTTCTTCCTCGACGAGTGCGCCGAGCGACCCAAAGCACTGCTCGCGGCAGGCGCGAGTCTCGACTTCGCCACTGCAGTCGAAGACGCGTTGTCAGAACTCTCTCAAGGGCTTACCGTGTTAAAAGAGGACCTCGCGTTCGGGGGCGAGAGTGACGCCGCCGACCGCGCGCCAGAGACGCGGTTCGATAACGTTCGACACTACGCTCGCCCCGAGAACGCCGACGCGCTCTCGATACTGCTGGACGGCGAAGTCGCGTCGCCGGAGTACGAACCTGTCGAATTCGAGACCGACCGAGACGAACTGCGGGCGTGTCTCCGAGCGCTGGAGGCCGGTGAAGTCACACCGCTAGCCGTGGACGTGACGACGAAAGACGTTCGAGACACGGGACTGTACGTCACGCGCGTCGTCGTTCCAGAACTGATACCGCTGTCGAGACCCGCTGTGCCGCCACGGCGGCATCCACGCCTCTCCGACGGCGGCCTCAACGATGACTGTCATCCTATCGGCTAACGGCGAACACGCTCGTTACCCCGACCGAAAGCCTTTCAAAAATACGGTTGGAATCTCCTGTCAATGCGGAAAAGCGGCCCGCCGAAAGGCCTCATCGCGTATCTCGTGTTGGAACTTCTGGACGAAAAACCGCGGTACGGGTACGAGATACTCAAGGAGATACGGTCTATCAGCGGCGGCCACTGGGAACCATCGTACGGGTCGGTCTACCCCATCCTCTACAAGTTCGAGGAGAAAGGCTGGGCCGAGCGTATCGAGCGCGCGGACGAACCCGACCGCAAGTACTTCGAGATTACCGACGCGGGCCGCGAGGAACTCGCCGAGAAGCGCGAGGAGACCGGCGGCAAAGCCCGCGACTTCGCGGACGTGATTCTGGGGTTCTACCACGTCTTCGTCGCGTTCGCCACCGACGAGCGCTTCGAGATAGAGAACCAATCGGGTGAGTGGAAGTTCGACGAGGAGTTCAGTGCGTGGGTGACCGAACAGATAATCCGCCACCACGAACGCGACTTCGGAGACTTCCAGCGCGTCCCCGACACGCCGGAGGAGTTCGCCGAGCGGCACGACTTAGAGTCCGACGAGTAGCCCGAAAACGGCCCGCCAAACGTTTCATCCGAGCGTTCGATAGGCGACCGGAGGGAGAGGACCGCAGGACTGTGGTGTCGAGACGAGAGGCGAGCAGTTCCAGCCACACAGTGCAGAACGAACCATCACTTCCCGAGTACTCGACGAACGAGACGGGTCTGAACCGTGCCGACAATCAGCGAACGTCTACGATGCGAAATTTCGGAGTCCCGGCTATCCCGAGAGCAACTGGGGTCCGAACACCATCAGGACCAGACTCGCTAGCATCACAAGTCCAATGGTCGTGGTGACCATCGTGGTGAGCTGACGGCCTTGGCTCGTCGGGAGGCGCGAAACGACTGCTTCGGTCCCCATTCGGAGGATATGTCCGCCGTCGAGGGGGAACGCGGGGATACAGTTGAAGAAGCCGAGGTTGAGATTGACCCAGCCAATCCAAAACAGCGCGTTCGCCAGCAGGAAAAGCCCGCGGTCACCGAGGAACGAGAGTGGCCCGCCTGCCGCAGTGTAGAAACCACTATTGAACGAGACGAACCCCGCGAAGTTGTACGCTTGAGGAAGCGTGATGCTGGCGAACGGGAGTACGAGGACGCCGAACACCCCGGAGAAGAACGAGGAGATGGGTCCAGTGAAGTCGGTGATGAAGACCTCCGAGAACTTACCGCCGAGTAGTTTGAGGTAGTTCTCCGCCGGATACAACTGCACGCCGACACTGTTGAACGTGATGCCGCTCACTCCCGCAATGGGATAGACGCCGATAGCGACTTCACCCGTTTCCGTCTCGCCGAGGGTGACGTTGACCGAATGGCGTTGGCCGTCGGCATACGCCTCGACGGAGACGGTATCCCCCGATTCGTACTCGTTGAGTACTCGTTTCAGGTCGGAGCCATCGATGACTCGCTTCCCGTCGATAGCAGTGATGACGATGGGACTCCCGTTCGCCACGTCTGTCTTCGCTATCTCCGCTTCCTCGTCGATAGTCGCTAACACCCCGACCGGTCCCGTAGCCGTCGTGCCAGATTCGGTCTGTAACGTCGCTACTGGCCTGTCAGCGACTGCCTCCCGGAACGCTTTCTCCGTTCGGACCGACGTACCATTGACCTCGACGATTGTCGTCTGGTTATCTTGGCTGACCGACAACGCCGGTGCAAACGGTGACGCGGGGTGGAAATCAGTGACCAGAAGCGACCGCTCGACCGTAACGGTACTTCCGTTCGCCAGCGTCACCGCCACCGACGACTCGTCGGTCCGTGATAGCGTGGCCCCGAGGTCAGAGTTGTTCTCGATTGATTCGTTACCGACTGCGACGATTCGGTCGCCCGGCTGTAGTCCCGCGTCCACTGCGGCCGACCCCGGCATGACGCCGCCGACCGCCGCCCCCGGCGTGACGGCGATAGAGCCGACGACTGGCCCGAAAAGCAGGAGGAACGCAGCGAGCGTCACCGCGAAGTTGTTGGTGACGCCTGCCGCGAACATCCGGCTTTGACTTCCCCGGTCGGCGTTTCGCCGACTCTCCTCGTCGGGTTCCACGAACGCCCCGACCGGGAGCACCGCTAGCGCTGCGAGGCCCATCGAACGAATCTCGATATCACCGACTCGACACATGATGGCGTGGCCCCCTTCGTGAACTACGAGACCGACGAAGAGACCCAAGAGAATCTCGCCTGCGACCGACAGCGGGAGAAACGGATTGACGCCGGGGATGACGAGAACGTTACGAGGCTGGGTAGCCGTAGAAGGCGACGGCGGGTTCTGAAGGATGAAGACGGCCTGCAAGACCAACAGGAAGAAGCTACCGAGCATTATAACGAGCGCTATGCCGAGGCCAAAGTTACCCCACGCGCGCCAGAACCGCTTCGGACGCGCTAGTCGTTCAACCAGTTCTTTTCCCCGGTTGGTGTGAATGGTTAGTATCGGTCCCTGAACGCCGATAAACGAAGGTAACAGCCCTTTCGAGCGAAGAAAAAGCACTACTAGCCAGTAAAGTACGACCCCAGCAACGACCCATACGAGCATGTTCATCGGATGAAAGAAGGGACGCGCCAATCAAAGGCGTTTGGGAACGCCCCGACTCTGCTACTTCGACCCCGACGAACCGGACGAACCCGACCCCGACGAGGTTTCCGCGGTCTGCCAGTCCTCTTCCAGTTTCTGCTGGGAATCAGACTTCTTCTGCTTCTGGCGCTTGCGTAGCTTTCGGGCCGCGGCCGCCCCGGCCGCGGTACCGCCGAGGATGGCCATCCGTCGGCCGTACTTGCGGATGCGACTCTTCCCGCCGCTACCGCCGGACTGCTGGCCCGACTGACCGGACTGTTGGCTAGATTGACCAGACTGCTGGCCCGATTGGCCGGACTGCTGGCCGGACTGGCCTTTCTGTTGACTGGATGCGCTCTGGTGCTTGGTTCCCTGTTTGCTCGATTCTCCGGACTTGGCTTTCGTTTCCTCGACCGATTCGACGCGTTTGAACGCCGGTTTCTCGAGATTTAGTTCGATTATTGACATAGTAAGTCTCCTCTGGTCGGCCGGTACCGCGCCGCCCGACTCTCGATTCGAATAACGGCTGGAAGATACTTTGTTATGCTGGCTCTGATACGGGCGTAGGGGGCGGTTACCCCTCGCGCCGGAGGCGGGTGAGCACGAACTCGCGGTCGAGTTTCGCGAGGAACGGCCCCAGTTTCGGACCCTCCTCGTCGTCGAAGAACAGGCGGTACCCGACCGAGAAGAACTCTCCGACCGGGATGTCGTGGCGCTTGGCCGTCTCGTAGATTTCGCCCTGAATCTCGTCGGGGTCGTCGTGGGTCGCCACGAACTCCGCGAGTTCATCCAGCGCGGTCTCGGTGGCCGAGTCGAGGTCGACGTCGGGCATCTCGCTTCGCTTGAGTTCGTAGTCGAACTCGTTGCTCGTGCGGCGCGCCCACTCGCGGGCGTTCGAGACGCGCGAGAGGGCGAACTCCGTGACCCACTCGGGCGCGTCCTCGGGAACGTGACCCTCTCGACGGGCGATTTCCTCCCGGAGGTCGGGGTCGTCGGTCATCCCGAGGACGGCCGCGAAGGTGTAGGGCAGTCGGACGCGGTCAGCGAACGGACCGTCCACGAGTTCGTTCGCCTGCGCGCGCCGGATGGAATCGACCACGGCGACGCTCCCGCGCTCGGGGTTGGAGACGGGGTCGCCGTCCTCGTCGAAGCGGGCGGCCACGGTCGGCCGAATCGTCGGCGAATAGGCGGCGTCCGCGATTTCCTCGGCCTTCTCGTCGGCGTCGGTCCGCTCCTCGCTCTCGGTCTCAGTCTCGCGGTAGTAGTTGCGCTCGAACTCGTCGAACTCGTCCACGAGGTGGTCCAGATGTTCGACGTTGAAGTCCCGGGCCTTGCTCGGGTCCTTGGTGAAGAAGTACCGGAGGACTTCCGGTTCGAGCATCTCCAAGGTGTCCTGCACCATGATGACGTGGCCGGACGACGACGAGAAGGGTTCGCCGTTGAGCGTGAACCACTCGTAGGCCATCGGCACCGGCGGTTCGTTCCCGAAGACGTTCCGGGCCACGTCCGACCCGCTGGGCCACGACCCCTCGGCGTGGTCCTTGCCGAACGGTTCGTGGTCCACGCCGAGGACCTGCCACTGGCCGGGCCACTCGAAGCGCCACGGGAGTTTGCCCTCGCGGAAGGTAGCGGTGCCCTCGTGACCGCACCCCTCGATGGTCTGGTCGCCCGCCTCCATGTCGGTGCAGACGTACTCGACGGTGCCCGAGTCGAGGTCGATATCGGTGACGGTCTCGGTAATCTTGCCGCAGTCCTCGCAGATGGGGTTGAACGGGACGTACTCCTCGTCCACCTTGTCCTGATAGTGCGACAGGACCTCGCGGGCCTGCTCGCGGTGTTCGAGGACGTGGCGGGTCACGTCCTCGAACTCGCCGGACTCGTAGAGTTCGGTGTTCGAGACCATCTCGACCGGGATGCCCAGCAGTTCGGCGCTCCGCTCGATGAGATTCGAGAAGTGCTCGCCGTAGGAGTCACAGCAGCCGAAGGGGTCGGGGATGTCGGTGTAGGGCTTGCCCAGATTCCGGCCCAAGGCTCCGGCGTTCACGTCGCCCAACTCCACGACGTTCCCGTCGAGGTCCGCGAGCTTTCTGGGGAGTTTGCGCAGGGGGTCGCGGTCGTCGGCGGTGAACACCTGTCGGACCTCGTGACCGCGTTCCCGCAGGGCCTCGGCGACGAAGTAGCCGCGCACGATTTCGTTCATGTTGCCGAGGTGCGGGACGCCCGACGGCGAGATGCCGCCCTTGATTACGATGGGGTCGTCGGGGTCGCGCGCCAGAATCTGGTCGGCGACCGACTCGGCCCAGAACGGGTGCGACTGGGAACCCTGAAGCACGTACGGGTCGTCGTCGGGGTGCATCTCCCGAGCGGTCGGGTCGTCGGAGTCGTCGCTGGCTGGTTCGTCGCTCATCGCTCGTCTCGCGCCCAGTAGGTCATCTGGTCGTCCGCGCCCTCCGGCACGATGTCGGTACCGTCGTGTTCGCCGTACCGGACCGCGTCGGCGATGCGCTCGGGTTCGGTGCCGTCGAGGACGATGGTGCGCACGCCCGACCGCTCGATGAGTTTCGCCGCCAGCAGGTCGACCGGCGCGGAACTCCCGGCGTTCATCTCCAGTCCCGCGATGACGTCCACGAGTTCCCCGGCGTTGAGTTCGTCGTACTTCTTGGCGTCGGGGTCCTCGTTGGGGTCGTCGCTGAACACGCCGGGGACGCTGGTCGCGTAGACCAGCAGGTCGGCGTTGGTGTACTCCGCGAGCGCCGCGCTCACGGCGTCGGTGGTCTGACCGGGCGTCACGCCGCCCATCACCGCGATGTCGCCGCGGTGCATCGCCGCGCCCGCCGACTCGTAGTCCTCGGGCGGACTCGGCGCGGCCTGCTCGGACAGCGCCGCGATGAGCAGGCGCGCGTTGAGTCGCGTCACGTCGATGCCGATGTCGTCGAGTTCTATCTCGTTCGCGCCTAGGTCGCGCGCGCTGGCGATGTACTCCCGGGCGACGCCGCCGCCACCGACGACTGTTCCGACTGTGCAGCCTTCGGCGGCGAGGTCCTCGATTACGTCGGCGTGGTCGCGGACGCGCTCGGAACCGAGGTCGGGCGCGAGTACGCTCCCGCCGATGGAGACGACTACTTTCATTCTGTGGCCGAGTAGCCCGGTCGCGGCCTTAAGGATTGCCAACTGTCGAAGGCAACGAACCGATTTTCGTCGCCGACGTTCGCGCCACCGCCGTCCTCTCTGTGACGCGTCCAGACTCCACGGGACCCCGAGCGACGTCCCTCGAAACTGCTCGCCGGGTCGGGGTCACCGAAGGCTACAAGCGCACCCCGGTCCAAAATCGCCCCATGCACGTACTGAGCCTCGTCGGTCCCGACGCGGCGGCGCGGGCGGTCGCCGACCGACTGGCGAGTCGCCTCGGCGAGGACGGCAGCGTCGCGGAGGTCCACCGGACCGAGACCGACGTCGAACAGCACGACGGACCCTCTGGGGCGAAATTCGAGTTCACGGCCGGAAGTTGGTCGGCGACGGGCCGCGACCGGTCGCTGTCGGACCTGCTCGCCGACCTCGCGCCCGACTACGACTACGCGCTGCTCGTCGGATTCCCCGAGGCCGACGTACCGCAGGTCCGTATCGGCGACGCCGCCGGCACGGACTCCGACACCCCGGCAGAGGTCCTGTTCGAAGCCGCCAGTGCGGCCGACGTGGACCCCGAGGAGGTCCGGACTGCGCTCGCCGGGACCGAACCGTACGAAACGCTCGAATCGCTGGTCGCCGAGGTCAAGCGCTCGGAGGATGCACCCTACTCGGGTGCCATCGCGACCTTCACCGGTCGGGTCCGGGCGAAGGAGGAGGACGACGACACGCCCACCGAGTTCCTCGAGTTCGAGAAGTACGAAGGCGTCGCCGAGGACCGTATGGACGCTATCAGCGCCGAACTGGAGGAGCGCGACGGCGTCTACGAGGTGTTGATGCACCACCGCACGGGCGTCATCGAGTACGGCGAGGACATCGTGTTCGTCGTGGTGCTGGCCGGCCACCGCGAGGAGGCGTTCCGTACCGTCGAGGACGGTATCGACCGGCTCAAAGACGAGGTTCCCATCTTCAAGAAGGAGTCTACGACCGACGAACAGTTCTGGGTTCACGAGCGCCAGTAACGTTTTTCACGTTTCGTCCGTCGGTTCCAGCGCGTTCCACGAGCGTGAACTACCGATTCGGCGACACCCGTCGCAGTTCGTATCGACATTTTCCCCACCTGTGTCAGTCGATTACACGGGTTTCAGAGTCCTGGGTGGAAAGGGAGAAACAAAATCTTAGATACCGTTTTAAACGATAAAGCGCCCTGAAAAAACGTCGTAAAAAGTCGTTTTTACCCCATTTTCCCGGTTCGTGTCGTCTCCGTTATCCAAATCCGCGGAAAACGACCCTAACCGTCTCCCCTTTATATCATCCCCTGCCGCTTACGTGGAAATGACGATGAGCGCAACAACGCAGCCCTCCGACGCTCCCGAACCGCAGTCCAAGGAACAACGCCTCAAGCAGTTCCTCCGGAGCAAAGCAGACGACGGGGAGATGTACTTCAAGAGCAAGTTCATCGCGGACGAGGTCGACCTCTCGGCCAAGGAAATCGGTGCGCTGATGGTGAAACTCAAGGACTCCGCCGCCGACCTCGAAATCGAGAAGTGGTCGTACACGTCCGCGACGACGTGGCGCGTCTGTCCGGCGTAAGTACCGAATCGTTGCGTGCGCCGTCCGTCTGGTCCCCTTCGGACGGTTCACCTCGCCCATTTTCCCCTGTTTCCGAGTCGCCCGCTACCGACGGGCACGCCCCGCGTTCACACGGTGTTCGCCCGCGTGAACCGTCGTTCCCGGTAGAACCACGCTCTTTTTCTCCCGTGGTCACGTTGCCCGACGTATGCAGCGGCGCGTCTACCTGCGGTCGTTGACGGCGACGGTGGGAGCGGTCGGAGCCACTGGCTGTCTGCGAACCGCCGGGGACGAACCGACCACCACGACCGAACAACCTCGGTTCCGCACCGAGACGGTGACGATGGAACTGGAGGTGCCGTGGGGTGCGGCGTTCGCCCCCGACGGCGACCTCTACCTCACCGAACGCCCCGGTCGCGTCCAGCGGGTCGCCCACGAGAACGGCCGCAAAGAGCAGATTGCCGACCTCACCGACGTGGTCGCGGCGCGCGGTGAGGGCGGGTTGCTCGGTCTCGCAATCCACCCCGGGAACTCCGATATCGCGTACACCTACCAGACCTACGAGGGCCAGAACGGACTGACCAACCGAGTCGTCCGTCACCGAATCTCCGACGATTTCGTCCGCGAGTCGGTCGTCTTCGACGGCATTCCGGGGGCGTCCATCCACGATGGCGGCCGCATCGCCTTCGGGCCGGGCGGTTCTTCGGGCGCGTCCGACGGTGCGCTTTACGTGGCTACCGGCGACGCGGGCGAGAGCGGTCTCGCACAGGACCGCGAGTCGCTCGCCGGGAAGGTACTCAGACTGACGCCCGACGGCGAACCCCACCCCGACAACCCCTTCGGCAACGCCGTGTTCACCTACGGCCACCGAAACCCGCAGGGACTGGCGTGGCGCGAGGGCACGCTCTTCAGCACCGAACACGGTCCCTCGTCCGACGACGAAATCAACGTCCTCCGCGCCGGGAACAACTACGGATGGCCCGAAGCGATGGGTCCGACCGACGGCGGACGGTTCACCGACCCCATCGAGTCCTACACGCCCGCCATCGCGCCCGGAAGCGCGACTTTCTACCACGGCCCGGTCGAGGACTGGCGGGGCGACTTCTTCTTCGGGACCCTCGCCGGGACGCATCTCCACCGAGTACGTATCGACGATAACGGGAACGTCGTCGGACAACAGCGTCTGCTCGACGGGAAGTACGGCCGCCTCCGAACCGTCTTCACCGGCCCGGAGGACCACCTCTACGTCACGACCAGCAACCGGGACGGAAGAGGAACGCCCGCACCGCAGGACGACCGCGTGCTTCGAATTCAGCCCGTTTAACGTTTCTCTCGTCTCCCCTGTTCTACTCCCGAGTGCAGGTCACTGGTCCCGAGAGTCAGTCACCCGTTCCGAACACCGGCTACCCGTCCCGAGCGACCGCGACGCTACCCTCTAGGAGGAGTAGGAGCGTCCCGAGAACTATCCCGGCGAGCGTCAGGAGTTCGGGGAGGTTCATCCACGGGGGGGAACACGAACGCGGCGTAGGCCTCGGCCTGCTTTAGCGTACTCCTGACCGAGTCCGTACCGACGTGGCGACTTCGGAGTTCGGTCCCGGGGACCGTCTCGTGGTCCTCCTCGGGGACGGAGAGTCGGTCGGCGGTGTAGGGCATCTGGACGCCCTCGTACGACCAGACGACCTCCCCGCGCTCGTTGACCTCCACGACGCGGTCGTTGAACGTGTCCACGATGAGGGTGTTGCCGTTCGGGAGTCGGTCGGCGTCCCGCGGCCAGTGGAGCAGGCTCCGGCCGCCGTACTGCCAGACGACTTCGTCTGTGGTCGCGTTGAGTTCGACCACGCGGTCGTTGCCGCTGTCGGCGACCAACACCGTCCCGTTCCGCAGTTCGTAGGGGTTGTGCTGATGGTCGAGAATCTCGGTGTTGCCCGGTTCGCCGACGACGTTCACGATGGCTTTGGTCTCGGGGTTCACTTCGACGACCACGTCGAAGTTCCGCACCGAAAGCTGGAAGTTGCCGTTCGCCAGTTTGTCGATGTCGTTCATGTGGGTCCAGTCCGCCTCCCCGCCGGGGTCGGCCGGACCGCCGTACTTCTCGTGGAACCGGGTGCCTTCCGAGAGGTGGTTCTCCGCCTGCCACTCCCACGTAATCCCGCCCGACTCGTTCACGACGAACGCCCGGTCGTTGCCCATGTCCACGATGGCGGTGTTGCCGTTTTCGAGGCGGTCCACGTCGTGGACCTCGTGGTGGGTTATCTTCTCGTCGTACCACGAGTACTCCCAGACGACTTCCTTGGTCTCGTAGTCGAGTTCCACGACTCGGGCCTCGATGCACTGTTCGGAGGCGACTTCTAACTGTTCGTCGGGACACTTCGCGGGCGGAAGCTTCGTCGTGACCGCCACGAGGAAGTTACCGTTGTCCAACTGCTCGGCGTCGAATACCCGCGAGTTCGGCGGGTCGAACTTCCAGACGACCTCGTTGTTCTCGTTCAGCTCGAGCAGTTTCCCGTCCAACCCGTAGCTCTGAACGCTGACGAGTGTGTGGCCCTCGTAGGGACCCTCGGCGGTGGAAGTGGCCGAGACGCCCTGTTTCGCGGTCAGGCCCTGCGCGCCGAGAATCAGCACCAGCAGGAACACGACCCACGCGAGATATCGCATCCGCCGTCGTCGCTTCATACGTTGACCTGTCGTCAACCCGTTTAAGGGCTGACGGTATCCGGTGAGACCGCCCGACGCACACCGGACCCGAGTGCGTCAGAAGAGCAAAGTACCATGACATCATATACCAAGATATGGGCGTCTGGGGATGGATTGTCCTCTACGTACTCCTCTTCTCGCTCGTCCAGTTGCTAATCTACCGGTATCTCCGGAGTGACGAGGACGCACCGCTGTTCCGCTCGACGCCGCCGAACCGGGAGACGACCCCTCTCGAAGAGGTCCGGGAACTCGACGACCGGCGCCGCAACGACGACCCGTCGGTCGTGGTCTGTCCGCGGTGCGGGACGGAGAACGACACCGGGTACACCTACTGCCGGAACTGCGTCAGTCCCATGTCGGCGCGGTGAGTGACCTCGCGTCCGAGAGGTGGGCTTTTCCCGTCGCGACACGGAGCGTGTCGTATGCCACGCGCCGTCGCGATCAACGTCGGAGCCAACACGAACGCGCCCGGCGTCCGCGGACCAATCTACCCGGACGGTCGGTTCGAGTTCGTCCCCATCCCCGAGGAGGCCCCGACCGGCGAGTCCGTGCCGACCTACGCCGACCTCTCGCTCGATACCGACCTGCCCGCCGCGAGCGCGGACGCGCCGGTCCACCTCGACCCGGAGTTCGCCGAGTACCCCGAGTGCGAGCGCTACACCTACGGCGACCCTCACGGCGTGAAGGCCCGGCCCCTGCTGGACCTGCGCGAAGGTGACTACGCCCTCTTCTACGCTACGCTGACCGCTCGCGGCGACCCGGAGCGAGAGTGGATATCGCCGGACTGGGGCGCGTACCTCGTCGGCCAGTTCCGCCTCGCGCGCGACCCGGTTCCCGGCGACGCGTACGCCGACCTCCCCCGGGACGAGCGCGAGACCTTCCGGAACAACGCCCACGTCAAGCGCGAGGAGTTCGACGCCGCGGTCCTGCTGGCGGGCGACGACCGGGAGTCGGGGCTGTACGAGACCGCGGTTCCGCTCAGTTCCGCCGAGCAGGGGTCGGAAGCCAATCGAGTGGTGACGGACCTGTCGAGCGACTCGGGGAAGGGACCGTGGTGGCGACGCCCGATGAAGTTCGACGCGGACGCGACCGCCGAACTGCTGGAACTGGTCGAGAACGGTTTCGAATGAACTCTCGGCCGGCATTCTCACCGGGATGGCGCGGAATCGACGGTGCCACTGCCAGGACAGGATAGAGAACGAGACGACGTTAGAGAAGACGACAGAAGAGAATGGAACGACGGGAGAGTGGGGAGTCGCGCTTAGAACGGGTAGTCGCGCGCGTCGTGCTGAATCGAGACCCACTTCGTCTCGGTTATCTCGTGCAGGAAGGCGTCGCTGTTGTAGGTGCCCATCCCGGAATCACCGATACCGCTGAAGGGAACGTGCGCCTCGTCGTTGATAGGTTGGTCGTTGATGTGGACGTTTCCGGTCTCCATGCGGTCGGCGATGTCCTTGGCGACCTCTAGGTCACCGGAGTGGACCGCCCCGGAGAGACCGTACGGGGTGTCGTTGGCGATTTCGACAGCCTCGTCGACGTCCGAGAACGGGATGACGGGCGCAATCGGGCCGAAGTGTTCGTTACACGCGGCCGCCATGTCGTTGGTCACGTCCGAGAGGACCGTCGGCGCGACGACCAGCGAGTCGTCGGTCTCGTCGATATCGACGGTTTCACCGCCCGTTTCGAGGGTGGCACCCGCATCGACGGTGTCAGCCACGTATCCGAGCATCTCGTCGCGCTGGGACTCGTCGATAATCGGGCCGACCACCGTGTCCTCGTCGTGGGCACTCCCGGCCGGGAGTGCCTCCGCACGCTCGACCAGACGGGCGACGTACTCGTCGTAGACGTCCTCGTGGACGATATGGCGGTTGATGGAGATGCAGACCTGTCCCTGATGGACGAACGACCCGAACGTCGCGCCGTCGATAGCCCGGTCGAGGTCGGCGTCGGCGGTGACGACGAACGCGTTGTTCCCGCCGAGTTCCATCGCGGGGACGGCGAGGTTCTCACCGGCGAGTCCGGCGACGTGTTGCCCGACCTCTGTCGAACCGGTGAACGAGACGACGTCGCTCTCGGGGTGACTCGCGACGCGGTCACCGATGTCGGAGCCTCGCCCGGTGACGACGTTCAGCACTCCGTCGGGCAGGTCCGTCTCCTCGAAGAGTTTCGCGAAGAGCAGGCCGCCCGTAATCGGAGAGTTGGCCGAGGGCTTCAGGACGACGCTGTTCCCCGCGGCGATGGCCGGGGCGACGGCGCGCATCGAGAGGTTCAGCGGGAAGTTCCACGGCGAGATGACCGTGACGACGCCCTTCGCTTCGCGTTGGACGAGGTTCTCCTTCCCGGGGATGTTGGAGTCTACGTGTTCTCCTTTCATCCGGCGCGGTAGCGTCGCCGCCTCGTTGGCGTGGTCGGAGGCAATTTGGATGGAGGTTTCACCCATGATGTGCGACCCGCCGACTTCGTGAGCTAATAGGTCGATTACCTCCTCGCTGTGGTCCTGAACTGCTTGCAGAAACTGTTGGATGACTGCCTGTCGCCGCGCCGGTGGCTGCTCACTCCACTCGGTCTGCGCGGCCGCAGCGGCCTCGTACGCGGCATCGACGTCCGCCTCGGTCGCGGCGGGAACCTCCGTAATCGCCTCGCGAGTCGAGGGGTCTTCGACGGTCAGGGTCTCGCCGTTTCCGCTCGGCGTCCACTCCCCGTCGATGTAGAGCGCGTTCCAATCGGCGTCTATCGAGAGATTGCTCGTCATTTGCGTTTTACCAAATGGTAGAAAACAGTAAAAGGGGCGCGAATTAGGAGAGGGTTTCCTATTCACAACTTGTGAACATTCGACTCTCGGAAATTTAACCGCACAACTGATGACCGCCGACACGGGTATCGAGACGCTCGTACGTCGAGAGGGAACGTCGATGGAGTCCTCCGCGACCGAACTTCGAACGTGGACGACGGTGATTCCCGTCCGTAGCGGGTTCCGTTCTTCGGGTCTGTACTCCATCCGTCGAAGGAGAAGCAGCTGTTTCGACGGGTTTTACCGTATGGTAAACGAAACGGCGGTATGAATCAGTCTGACCGAGGAGGAGCGAACCCTTCCGGTCCTCTCCCCGGCGGGGAGGTGCGACATGGGACGGGCGTGCATTCGAATCGTGCGTTTCCGACGGACGACTACCCGTACAACCTCGACCCGTTCGTCCTCTTCGAACGATTCTACATCGACTCCGACGAGGGGTTCCCGATGCACCCCCACCGAGGCTTCGAGATAGTCTCGTACATGCTCGACGGCGGCATGGAACACGAGGACTCGCTCGGCGTCTCTAACACCGCCGACGAGGGCGACGTGATGCGCATCACGACCGGAAGCGGTATCCGACACTCGGAGTTCCCTGCTCGCGGAAGCGGCTGTAACGGATTACAGCTCTGGGTGAATCTTCCGCGCGAAGCGAAGGACGCCGACCCGGACTACGTGGACGCGGACGCCGCCGACCTTCCGACGGAGGGGCAGGACGGCGCGACGGTCACGACAGTCGTCGGTAACGGCTCTCCGATAGAACTCCACACGCCGATGGAGTATCTGGACGTCTCCGTGTCCGACAGTTGGTCTTGGTCGATTCCGGACGAGTGGACGGGGTTCCTCTACGGTGTTTCCGGTGACGGGACGGTAGACGGGGACGCGTTCACTACCGGAGATGTCCTCCCGATGACCGACGCGCGGGACGTCGAACTTCGGAGCGAGGACTCCCTGCGCGTCGTCGCGATTTCCGGTCGGCCCCACGACGAACCGATTCGTCAACGCGGTCCGTTCGTGCTGTAGTTCCCTCCGCGCTGTCGCTTCTGTCGAGCGTGTCGAAAGCTCGGGGGACGGCTACTCGGTGGATGAATCGTCGGTTGCCACCGTATTTTACCAGATGGTAAGATACTTCTATCAGGGGTCGGTCGTATCCGCTATGGTAGACGTAGCTGTCATCGGTGGCGGTCCCGCCGGACTGAGCGCTGCACTGTACGCCGCGAAGAACGACCTCGAAACGGTCGTCTTCGACACCGACGAGTCGTGGATGCACAAGGCCCACCTCTTCAACTATCCCGCGGTCCGAAGCATCAGCGGCGACGAGTTCCTCGAAGTCACCCGGGGTCAGGTCCGTGACCGCGGCGCGACGCTTCAGGAAGCCGAAGTGACCGCCGTCGAGCAGACCGACGACGGATTCGTCGTCACCACAGCGGCCGACGAGTACACCGCAACGTACGTCGTCCTCGCGACAGGTGGCGACCGGAGTCTCGCCGACGGACTCGGTTGCGAGTTCACCGACGAGGACGTCGTCGATGTGAACGTGGACATGGAGACGTCAGTCGAAGACGTGTACGCGACCGGTGCCATGGGACGGGCCGAGAAGTGGCAGGCGGTCATCGCGGCCGGTGACGGCGCGGCCGCCGTCCTCGACATCCTCTCGAAGGAGAAGGGCGAGTACTACCACGACTTCGATATGCCGTCCGACGTCCCGGAACTGTAGCGGTCCCGAACTATCCTCGCGTTCGGTAACGTCCTCGTTCGAATGACCTTTTCGCGCGATACTCGTGCAGAGACTCCTCGAACCGCACCGAATACGACATCCGTAAATTCGTGCGGAGAAACCGCTATGAGTCCCCGCCCCGAAAGACCCACAACATGAGCGAATCGGAGGTGGAGGTCGACTCCAAAGACACCCGCGAGGTAATCATGGAGGCGACCTTTCGCGCCCTGAGCGAGCACGGGTACAAGGACTTGCGAGTGCGTGACATCGGCGACGAGATGGAGATGTCCCGTCAGGTAATCCACTATCACTTCGACGGGAAGTACGACCTGCTCTCCTCGTTCCTCGAGTACATCATCGACCAGTACGAGGGGAGTGTCGAGGTAGAGGGAGAGACGAGTCCGCGCTCGGAACTCGACGCGCGAATCGACCAGTGTCTCTTCGGTCCCGAGTTCGACGAGTTCTCACACTGGGACCGAATGAAAGTATACCACGAACTCTACGCGCACGCCCAGAACGACGAGCAACATCGGGAACTCTTCAACGACCACTACGCCCGTATTCAGGGCAGCATCGTCGAGGTCATCGAAAAGGGAATCGCGGACGGCGAGTTCCGCGAGGTGAACGCCGAACGAATGGGACAACTCGTCACCGACGTGATTCACGCGGCCCGGGAACGACGGATTTCGCTCGACCACGAGGACGCCCCGGCGGAGGCCCGGAAAGCCATCGACGAGTTCATCCTCGACTCGCTGTACCCGCCTCGAAACGGCGAGTAACCCCGCCGTTCCGTGATTCTTCCCGAACTTGGCGGTAGCCTCCGACCGGGGATTCGATATATTCCAACCGAGCATTCATCGGCGTACGACTTGTACAATCCCTATGCGCGAGTTCGATTTTACGGTCGTCTACAGCGAGGGGGCGGACCACTTGATGGACGTCTTCATCGAGTTCCCGCAACTGTACTCGCGAACGGTCTCGTGCCACGTAACTAGCGATACGATGTGGCGAGTAGACGAGGTCACCGGTCCGCGAGAGGCCCTGTCGGCGTACGACGACCAGCTAGCCAATCTCCAACGCTGTTCCAGCCTCCGCGGGATGGGGGGCTGTCAGGTCGATTGGACGTACGAGACCCTGACGACGGAATCGACGCGGCGACTCATCTACTCCAAACAGTCCGAGAGCGAGGGCTGTCGGTCGATTCCGTATCTCGCCGCGGCCCACCTCGGCGACGGAGTGCTGTGCCGGGCGGAACAGCACGGCGACGAGTACAGGTGGCAGATTCTCACGGACGACGACGCGGCGATGAGCAGTATCTACGAGGAACTCAGCGAGAACCTCCGCGACGGACTCGAACTCAGGTTCGGGCGCCTCGACCAGTCCCCCGAGTGGGACGACAGGCGCGGGACCGGCGACGACCTGCCGTACGAGCAGCGGGAGGCGCTCGAACTGGCCGTCGAGTACGGCTACTACGAGACGCCGCGAGAGATGTCGCTACAGGAGATTGCCGACGCGGAGGACGTTCCGACCTCGACGTTACAGTACCGCATCACTCGCGCCGAGTCGTGGCTCGCGAAGACTTTCCTCTCGAACGAGACTGGCGACGTCTCCGATGGCGTCGCGTTGAACCAGTCACCCGGCGCGACGAGTGACGACTGAGACGACTCGTTTTCCGCCGTAGAACACGGTCCGTTCCCCGTGGTAGCGTCCGCGGTTAGCGGGTATCGAATCGCGGGACGGGACGGCTTTGGTATGTTCCGAACGAGGGTCTATCCTATCTTGGGACGGACCACGAACTGCAGAGATTCCATGACGGACCAGCAAGACGGGAACGGACCCGACGTATCGAGACGGAACTACCTCAAGGCCGGCGGTCTAACGCTGTCGTCGCTGTCGTTCGCGTCGCTCGGTAGTGCTGCCGAGACGCGGGCGGAGTCGTCGTCGCGGAACGACACTACCGAGCGACCCGGTCAGTCGCCCGACCGCGTCCTGATAAAGAACGGGACCATCGTTCCCGTGGACCCGGACGTCGGCGTTCGCCGGAACGCCGACCTGTTCGTCGAGGACGGACAGATACAAACGATAGCCCGACACGTCGAAGCGCCGACCGCCGAGGTCATCGACGCTAGCGATTCCATCGTCCTCCCCGGTTTCGTGAACGCACACCTCCACACGTGGGAAGCGGGGGTTCGCGGTATCGCGGGGAACTGGTCGTTCCTCGAGTATCTGGAGAAGATGCTCGGCGAAATTAGTGGCCAGTACCGGCCCCGAGACGCCTACCTCGGCAACCTCTTCGGTGCGGTCGAACAGCTAAATGCGGGTGCCACGACGGTTCTGGACTGGTTCCACATAGCGAACTCTCCGGGCCACACTAACCGAGCGATAGACGGTCTGGAGGACGCCGGTATCCGTGCGGTGTTCACGCACGGGCCGCCTGGTGACAACAGTGCGAAGTGGTGGGACGACAGTACGGAACCCCACCCGGCCGACGTTCGACGACTGAACCGCGAGCGGTTCCCCGCGAACGACGGACTCCTCACGCTCGCGATGGGTATCCGCGGTCCGGACTACTCGACCGACGACGTGGTTACCCACGACATCGAACTCGCGCGCGAACTCGGGATTCCCGCGTCGATGCACATCGGTTCTCTCGGTCCCGGAGGGGTATCGACTCTCGACGAACTCGGACTTCTCGGCGACGACCTCAACTACATCCACGCGAACCGACTCACCGAGGAGGAGTTCGAACTCATCGGTGACTCCGGCGGCTCGGTATCGACTACTCCCGAGGTCGAGATGCAGATGGGGATGGGGATGCCGGCACTCCGGAAGACGCTGGACGCGGGGGCGATTCCGTCCGTCGGCGTAGACATCGTCTCGAACGTCAGCGGCGACATGTTCACTCAGACTCGGATGGCGCTGCAAGTCCAGCGAGCGCTCGACAACCAACCGACCGTCGAGCGGAACGAGCAGATAGAGACCGTCTCGCTGACCGCGCGACGCGCGCTCGAACTCGCGACCATCGACGGCGCTCGTGCGCTCGGACTAGCCGACGATATCGGGTCGCTGACGCCGGGCAAGCGCGCGGACATCACGCTCATCGAGACCGACGACATCAGCACGTCACCGGTCCACGACCCCGTCGAAACTGTCGTCTTCCAAGCGGGTCTCGCGAACGTCGATACGGTGCTCGTCGACGGCACCATCGTCAAGCGGAACGGACTGTTGTACAACGAGACTGCGCGGAAACATCAGGACCGACTGGTGCGGTCAGGTCGTCGGATTCTCCGAGAGGCCGACCTGCTGTAAGTCCTCTAGACGGACGGAGAGGCGAGTAGTTCGTCTGCTCGCAGTGAAGTTCACTTTAAAAATGCGCCGACCGGGAGTTGAACCCGGGCTATGAGCTTGGGAAGCTCATGTCCTACCACTAGACCACCGGCGCGCTCGTCGTTACCCTCCTCGCGCGCAGAGGCTCGCAAATCATCCGGATTTGCTCACCACCGGCGCGCACTGCGTTCGCGCCGAGCATCGACGGACGTCGCCCGTCTCACCACCGGCGCTCGGTTGCGTCTCTCGTTTCTCTCGCACGCCACTTCAACGTAGCGTTTCAGCCCAACCCTTCGACGGGCGTAGACTTGCCCATTCGTCCAGAAATCTCTGCCTTCCGGGAGTATTTAGACACCGCCTCGCTTACACACGCCCATGATAGACCTGCGATTCTCGGAATCGGAACTCGAAGCACGCCGAGAGCACATCGTCGAGTTCGTCCGCGACACCGCCGCGGACGCGGGCACCGAGCAGGCGGTCCTCGGACTCTCCGGTGGTATCGACAGCACGCTCACGGCCCACCTCGCGGTCGAAGCCCTCGGCGAGGAGAACCTCCACGGACTGGTCATGCCCGGCGCGGTCAGCGACGAGGAGAACATGAGCGACGCCGAGTGGGTCGCCCAAGAGTTGGGCATCCCCTACGACGTATTCGAGATAAATCCCATCGTAGACGTCTTCCTCGACACCTACCCCGAGGCCGAGGGCGACCAACTCGCGGTCGGTAACGCCCGCGCCCGGACTCGGGCGGTCCTGAACTACCTCGTCGCCAACCACGAGGATGCGCTCGTCCTCGGCACCGGCAACCGGAGCGAGGCGCTGGTCGGCTACTTCACGAAGTACGGCGACGGTGCGGTCGATTGCCATCCAATCGGCAACCTCTACAAGCAGCAGGTCCGCCAGTTGGCCGCCCACGTCGGCGTGCCGGACGAACTGGTCGAGAAGCCGCCGACCGCCGAACTCTGGGCCGACCAGACCGACGAGGAGGAGATGGGAATCGACTACGACAGCCTCGACGCCGTCCTCGCGCTCCACATCGACGGTCCGCTGTCGGTCACGGCGACCGCACGCGAGGTCGAGGAACTGACCGAAGAAGCGGTCCGACGCGTCCGCGAGATGTACGAGCGGAGCCAGCACAAGCGCCGAGTCCCGCCGTCACCGGAACCGCTGGAGTAGGGTCATACTGTCGGCTGTACGTACGGATACTCAGCCAGAGTGTCTGTTCCACTGGCTCTAAACACAGTCTTCTGCAACCCCCGTTCGAAGAATTACAGCCGACAGTATCAGCTAACGGACGCGTTCGCGACGATTCGCACGTGGTCGCCCTTCTGGAGGACGTACTCGGAGGGAGTCACCGGCTCGCCGTTCACCCGCACCTCGACCGTCTCGTTCGGGTCGTCGCCGTACGTCGTCCCGTCGTAGGTGACGGTCTCGTTGGTAACTTCGATGCCCAGCGTCTGCATCGCGTAGGCGAGCGTCACGTCCTCGGCGTGGACGTGCCACCGTTGTCCGTCGCCGTTCTCGAAGTGGAAGGCGTCGGCCTGCAACTGGAACCGCTGTCGACTGAAGTCCAGTCGCTCGCCGCCGATGCTGACGTTGATGGTCCCGTGGTAGTGGACCGACCCTATCGCGGACGGACCGTTCGTTCCCGCCCCGCCCGTCTCCGCTCCGCTCGACCCCGGCGCACCGCCGGAGAAGAACAGCAGATACGCCAGCAGACCGCCGAGTAGTATCACACCGATTCCGGTCCCGTACATCACTGCGTTGGACCCGCCGTCCTCGGCGTCCAACTCCGCGACGCGACGCCGTTCTATCCGACCGAGTTCGTCCCCGTGTTCGTCCCGAAGGTGTCGCAGGTACGCCGCTTCGTCGTCGAACGACGCTCCGCAGTGTTCACAGTCCTCCATACGGACACTCCCCCGTCTTCATCGGAATCGAGTACGCCCCGGAGCCTTTCAGTCTTTGCGCCGACCGCGTCCCGTTCGCGCTCACCGACCGGCGCTCACAGCACGGAGACGAGGACCGAGTCCGAATTGAACTCAGAATCTGTCGCGAGTCCGAACGCCGTCTCCGAGGGGCGCTGTCGGTCGAACACCCACTTCGGGCAGATTTCCACCGTTCCGTCCGGGGGTTTATCAATAGTCGCGCCGTAGCGCAATCTGAATGGGTTCGACCGACCCGCCCGCCGACGGTCCATCGCTGGAGCGTTTGAGTGCCGTGTTCCGGGTGTACGACGCCCGCCGCGACGGCGACCGGTTAGTGTACTACGGCGAACCGCTAGTCGCCCGCGAGCAACTGCTCGACGCGGTCTGGCCGCTGTTCCGCGAACACGGCTACGAGGTAACGTTGACCACCGAGACCGGCGAGTACGTTCTCGTGGCCGAACCGGCCGACAACAGCATCGACGGGATCCGTGGACGAACATCGGCCTGTTCGTCCTGACCGTCCTCTCGACGCTCTACGCCGGGAGTCGGTGGTACCACATCAGACCCTTCGAGAACCCGGCGAGGATAGTGGAGGCGTGGCCGTTCACCGCCGCGGTCCTCGGCGTGTTGCTCACGCACGAACTGGGTCACTACGTGATGACCCGGTACCACGGCGTGAACGCCACGCTGCCGTACTTCATCCCGATGCCCTCGCTCATCGGGACGATGGGAGCGGTCATCCGGATGAAGGGACAGATGCCCGACCGCGAGGCGCTGTTCGACATCGGCGTCGCGGGACCGCTCGCTGGTCTCGTTGCGACCATCATCGTGACTGCAATCGGAGTTAGTTTACCCGCCGAACCGGTGCCCCTGCAGTACGTCAACAGCGCCAACACCATCGAGGTCCAGTTCGGCTATCCGCCGCTATTGAAGTTCATCGCGTGGGCGCTGGGCGAGCAACTCACCTACGACGACCCCACGAAGATGGTCAGTCCGGTCGTCATCGGCGGGTGGGTCGGGATGTTCGTCACGTTCCTGAACCTCATCCCGGTCGGCATGCTCGACGGCGGTCACATCGTCCGGGCGATTCTGGGCGAGGAACAGGAGCGCATCGCCGCGCTGGTCCCGGTCGCGCTGTTCGGACTCGCCGCCTACGTCTTCTACGTCGAACACGTGAGCAACGCTTCGGTCCTGTGGGTGTTCTGGGGCCTGCTGGCGACGTACGTCGCCTACGTCGGCCCGGCCCACCCCATCGACGACGAGGGGTTGGACTCGACGCGGAAGGTCATCGGGGTTCTGACGTTCGTGCTGGGAATCCTGTGCTTCACACCGGTTCCCATCGAGATAATCACGTGACGGCGGTCGCGGTACGACGCCGACGCGGTACGGCGGCGGTCTCCTCCGACGGAGACGCCACTTTCGAGACGAACGCGGTATTCAGACGTAGCGTCCTCTATCCTCCGCCGTGCGTGTACCCTCTGTCTGGCAACGTCTCGCCGTCCATCTCGACGCCGGACGCCGTGACTTCGCCGACGACCGAAACCGGGGTCGGTGAGGCTTCTCGAACCACCGGGAGGTCGCGCTCGGGGACGGTAAAGACGAGTTCGAAGTCCTCGCCGAAGAACACCGAGCGCTCTCGGACCTCCGCCTCGCTCTCGGCCACCTCGCGGACCGCCTCGTCAACTGGGAGCGCGCCCCACCTGACCGAGAACCCGCAGTCGCTGGCCTCCGCGAGTTGGTGGAGCGACCGCGCGAGACCGTCGCTGGAATCCATCATCGCGGTGGCGTGTGACGCGATTGTCCGGCCCGCCTCGACTCTCGGTTCGAACCGGAACAGGTCGTTCGCGCGCTCGACGGCGTCGCGTCCCGCGTCACCGCCTTCGGCCGCGCCGCGCTCGAATAGTTCGAGCGCCGCGCCCGTCCGCCCGAGGGTCCCCGTGACGCAGACGCGCTCGCCCGGATTCGCGCCCGAGCGCAACACGGGGTCGTCGGTCCGTCCGAGCGCGGTAGTCGCCGCCGTGAACTCCCGGCTCTCGTCCAAATCGCCGCCGACGTACTCCGCGCCGACCGCCTCGCACACCTCGCTCGCGCCCGCGACGAAGGCCCCGAGGTCGGCGTCGTCGAACTCGGGCGCGGCGTACACCGCGACCGCGGCGGTTGCCTCGGCCCCCATCGCCGCCACGTCCGACAGCGACGCGCCGACCGACCGCCACCCCGCGGTGTATCTGGTCGTCCCCGCGGGGAAGTCGGTCGTCTCGTGGAGCATGTCGGTCGTCAACACCTGTCCGTCCACGACCGCCGCGTCGTCGCCCGCGTGCGAGAGTCGGTCGGTGAGAAACGACAGTGCGGCCCGCTCGTCCATGGTCGGTGGTTGTCCGTCCGAGGTGAAAGGTCTGCGGTCTTGGACGCGTGAAACCGTAACTCGGCACGGCGAACGTCGGCGGTTCGACTCGTTCGAGGAGCGGAGGGGTCCTGTCCGGCCGAACTCGCACAGAGCCGAGCGGTCGAATCCGCGTGATTCGATTCACTCTGGCCTTCTGTATCTCTTAAACTACGTCTCCGGTGGCTTCAAGCCCCGACCGGCCGTCTGTGGACGCGATGGACGTAGACCTCGGAGACGCGCGTTCGGTACTCGTCGGGTTCGGCGCTGGTGCTGTCGTCTTAGTGGCGCTCTACTCGCTGGTCGGACTGGAGGACGTGGCGTCGGCGCTCTCACGGGCCGACCCGTGGCTGGTCGCGTCGGTCTGCGTCGTGGCGGTCGGATGGCTGTTCGCGTGGGCCATGGCGCTCCGGACCGTCCTCTCGGTCATCGCGGTCGAGGTGTCGGTCTGGCGGGCGTTCCTGCTGTTCGCCGGGGCGACGTTCGCGAACAACGTTACCCCGTTCGGGCAGGCGGGCGGCGAACCCTTCAGCGCATTGCTGGTCTCACGGACGACCGGGACCGAGTACGAGAACGGACTGGCGGCGGTCGCAAGCGTGGATACGCTCAACTTCGTGCCGTCCATCACGTTCGCGCTCGTCGGCGTGGGCTACTACGGGACCCAGTTCACCGCGGGCGACAGGGTGGAACTCGCCGCGCTGGCGCTCGTCGCGCTGGCGCTCGGGGTCCCGATACTCGCGTCCCTCGGGTGGCGGAACCGATACCGCGTCTCCGAGTTCGTCGTTTCGGCCGCGGTCCCGGTGGGACGGACGCTCGGCCGCGTCGTCCCCGGAGTCGCACCGCCGGACGAGACGGAGATTCGCGGCCAAATCGAGGGTTTCTTCGCCGCGCTGGAGCGCGTCGGGGGCGACCACCACAAGCTGGCGCTCGCGCTGTCGTTCTCGGCGCTCGGGTGGCTACTGCTGTCGGTGTCGCTGTGGCTCTCGTTGCTCGCGCTCGGTCACGCCGTCCCGTTCGCGGCCGCGCTGTTCATCGTCCCGCTCGGGAGCGTCGCGAGTATCACACCGTTGCCCGGCGGTCTCGGCGGCGTGGAATCCGCGCTAATTCTGCTCATCGTCCCCATCACCGGCGTCGATGCCGGGACCGCCGCGGCCGCCGCGGTCCTCCACCGCGGAGCGACGTACCTGCTACCGGTCTTGCTCGGCGGGAGCGCTACCGCCATGCTGGAGGCCGACAACGTCCACGAATCCGCGAGCGATTGACCGTCATCGTGCGGGTTTCTCTCATACTCAACCACGGTCCGTAACGATGCCTTTAAACGCCGCGGAACGGAATTCGTGGGTATGACGACGCTCTACGACGTTCCCGCGGACGACCTCATCGACGCGGTCGCCGCGAACCTGGAGGACCGAATCGACGAACCCGACTGGGCCAAGTACACCAAAACCGGCGAGAGCCGCGAACTCCCGCCCGAACAGGAGGACTTCTGGCACCGGCGCGCCGCCAGTCTGCTCCGGAAGGTCGCCACCGACGGTCCCGTCGGCGTCGAGCGACTCTCGACCGAGTACGGCGACAAGAAGGACGGCTCGAACCGCTATCAGGTCGCTCCGGAACACCGCACGGACGGAAGCAAGAAGATAATCCGGACGATGCTCCAGCAACTCGAAGACGAGGGTCTCGTGGACACGGAGGGCAGCGCAGGCCGTATCGTGACCGGTGAGGGCCGCAGTCTGCTCGACGACGTCGCGGGCGAGGTCATGGAAGACCTCGACCGGCCGGAACTCGAACGCTACGCGTAGACGAGACCGAGGTACTTTTCGCCGCACCGACCGTTCGGTCGCTGTTCGGTACTGCGGTAACTGACACTCCTCACCCAGCGTCGCCTCTCCGTAATCATTTTTGGCCGTGGGCGTTAACTACGACACAACACATGAGCGAACAGCCCGACGACGAGCGACTCGAAGAACTTCGCAAGCAGAAGATGGAGGAGATGCAGGAACAGGCCGACCAAGGTGAGGCTCAGGAACAGGCCCAACAGCAGGCCGACGCCCAGAAGCAGGCGATGCTCCGCAAGCACCTCACCGACGGCGCGCGCAAGCGGCTCAACTCCGTCCGGATGAGCAAGCCCGACTTCGCCGACCAAGTCGAGCGCCAGATTCTCGCGCTGGCCCAGAGCGGCCGCGTGAACGGTAAAATCGACGAGGACAAGATGAAGGAACTGCTCCGCGAACTCAAGCCCGACTCGAAGAGCTTCAACATCCGTCGTCGGTGAGGATGGACCTCGGGCTACTCTACAGCGGCGGGAAGGACTCGACGCTCGCCGCCCTCCTGCTCGACGATTTCTACGACGTGACGCTCGTCACCGCCACGTTCGGCGTCGCGGACGCGTGGGACCACGCCCGCCGAACCGCCGAGGAACTCGGCTTCGAGTTCGAGACGGTCGAACTGGACGGCGACGTGGCCGGAGAAGCCGTCGAACAGATGGTCGAGGACGGCTACCCGCGTAACGGCATCCAGCAGGTCCACCTCCACGCGCTGGAGACGGTCGCCGAGATGGAGTTCCACGCGGTGGCCGACGGGACGCGCCGCGACGACCGAGTGCCGTCCGTCTCGCGCGCGCAGGCCCAGAGCCTCGAAGACCGCCACGGCGTCGAGTACATCGTCCCGCTGGCGGGGTTCGGGAGGGGCGCGGTCGATGCGCTGGTCGAGGAGACGCTCGACGTGACCGTCGGTCCCAGCGAGGAGATTCCGAAGGCCGACTACGAGGACGAACTTCGCGCGCTATTGGCCCGGGAACACGGCGACGACGCCGTGGCCGAGGTGTTCCCAGACCACACTCAGACGTACGTGAACGGTCTCCTATGACCGACGACGACCTGTTGTATCCTATCCAGTAGTTAATTTCAACTTATAGTTTTTCTCTAATATCAGAAATACATTTATATAATTTCTGCATTGTAGGGGGTGTAGTATGAAAATGGTACGTACTGTCATGCTCGTAGCGGTTCTTCTCGTAGCGACTGTCGGAATCGGGGCTGGCGCTCCGATTACGGAGTCGGGTACCTCGGACTCGGTCGTGGCTTCGGCCGACGCTGGGACGCAGATGTGCACGCTGTCGGACAGCGGCGACGTGAGTACCCAGTGCGGTGGTGATAACGACTACGACGACGACGGTGACGGCGACTGCACGATGATTCTCGTCTGCGGCGAACCGCTCGGCTAGTGCCGAGTTCCCACCGCTGTTTTTGCTTCGGAACGGGACGCGGGTAGCGTTCTGGTGCCAGTGTCCCGGTCTGCCGACGAGAAGTAAAAGCTTCAAGCGCGCGCTCACCCAACGCATTCCCATGTACGACCGAATCAAGGGCTTCCGCGACTTCTATCCCGGCGAGATGGGCGCGCGCAGAAAGACGTTCGACACCGTCGAATCCACCGCGCGCCAGTACGGTTTCCGGGAGATTGGAACGCCCGCGCTGGAGCGCACGCAGATGTACGTGGACAAGAGCGGCGAGGAGATAGTCGAGGAACTGTACAGTTTCGAGGACCAAGGCGGCCGCGACGTGGCGCTGACCCCCGAACTCACGCCGACGGTCGCCCGGATGGTCGTGGCGAAACAACAGGAACTCTCCAAGCCCATCAAGTGGTTCTCGACCCGTCCGTTCTGGCGCTATGAGGAACCCCAGAGCGGCCGCAAGCGGGAGTTCTACCAGACCAACGTGGACATCTTCGGCTCGTCCGCTCCCGAGTCTGACGCCGAACTCCTCGCGTGCGCGGCGGACGCGCTCACGGGGCTGGGCCTGACTAGCGAGGACTTCGAGTTCCGGGTCAGCCACCGCGACATCCTCGGCGGTCTGTTGGAGGCCTTCGACGCGGACGTGGACACCGAGGCCGCGATTCGCGCCGTGGACAAGAACGAGAAGGTCGGCGAAGACGAGTTCTACGGCCTACTGAACGACGCCGGACTCTCCTACGACCAAGCCCGGGAGTTCGACGACCTACTCGACACACCCGAAGACGAACTCGACGACCTCGTGGCGTTCGCCGAAACGGAGCGGGTCGAGAGCGCGGTCGAGAACCTGACCGAGGTGCTGGACGCCGCCGCGGACTTCGGTGCCCGGGACTACTGTACGCTCTCGCTGGACACCGCGCGAGGACTGGACTACTACACCGGCGTCGTCTTCGAGTGCTTCGACTCGACCGGCGACGTGAACCGCTCTATCTTCGGTGGCGGGCGCTACGACGACCTCATCGAAGGGTTCGGCGGCCAGCCGACCCCCGCGGTCGGGTTCGCGGTCGGCGACGCGACGCTGACGCTCCTGCTCCAGCGCGCCGGCGTCTGGCCGGACGAGGAACTCGCGACCGACTACTACGTCCTACAGGTTGGTGACACCCGCGGCGTGGCCGCCGAGGTCTCGCGCGAGCTTCGGGCCGCGGGCCACGTCGTAGAGACCGACGTGTCGGGTCGAAGCTTCGGTGCGCAACTCGACTACGCGGACTCCATCGGCGCGGAGACGGTAGTCATCGTCGGCGAACAGGACCTCGCCGACGGGAACGTGACCGTCAAGGACATGGACTCGGGCGAGCAGACGCAGGTCCCCGTGGACGACTTCCCGCCCGAAGACGTTCCGCGGCCGACCTACGAGGACTTCGAGTAGTTTTGCTTGTCCAAGGTTTTTGGGAGCCACCGTCATAGCTCCGCACATGGCCAACAGTGCCGTCACGCTCGAGAAGAAGCGACTGATTGCCGTGCTGTCGGTGCTGACGTTCGGTCTCACGGCGTTGTTCGCCGTCGTGGGGTTGGAGTTCCTCGTCCCGACTATCTTCGTCCTCGGGTTCTTCATCGTCGTGCCGTTAGTCGCCCTGCTGGGCGACTCCCTCCCGATGGTCGAAACCGACGCAGAGGGCGTCGAAGTCGAACGGGAGACGACCCCTGACGACCCGGTAGAGCAGCTGCGAGCGCGCTACGCGCGCGGCGAACTGACCGACGCGGAGTTCGAGCGGCGTCTCGAACGACTGCTAGAGACCGAGGACGCCGAGGCGACGGGGTCGAGAGAGCGCGTGTTCGACCGGGAGTGAGCAGTTTCGAGAGTGACGGCTGGCGGAGTGGCGAACAGACGACACCGACGACCCGCGGAGAGACGTGTCGTACTATCGCGGACCGCTCCGCGGCGACTCTCAGGTCACGCGACGAATTGGTCTCGTTCTGATATTTAAACGCTCGCGAGGACGGCGGCAGAGGTCCGAAGTCACCGCCGTCGCTCCTGTCGGTTTAAATACCTCGGCGACCGACTACGTGGTGATGCGAGCGTTCCGAGTGGCGTACGACGGCCGTCCGTTCCACGGGTTCCAGCGCCAGCCGGACGTGCCGACGGTCGAGGATGCGATTTTCGACGCCGCGAACGCCCTCGACGTCGCGGAGGGTAAACCTGCGGGGTACGCGGCGGCCGGACGCACCGACGCCGGGGTGTCGGCTGTGTCCCAGACCGTCGCCTTCGAGTGCCCTGACTGGCTGACACCGGCCGCGCTGAACAGCGAACTCCCCGGAAGCGTCCGGGCGTGGGCGAGCGCCGACGCGTCCGCCGACTTCCACGCGACTCACGACGCCGCGTTCCGCGAGTACGTGTATCACTGCTACGCGCCCGACGCAGACCTCTCACTGGCAGAGCGCGCTCTCTCGCGGCTCTCGGGCGAGAACGACTTCCACAACCTCACGCCCGACGACGAGAACACGGTACGGGAGCTAAGGGGTGACGTGCGGCGGGACGTCGAGTATCTGGTCTTCACCTGCGCGCCGGCGGGTTCGTCCGCGAGATGGTCCGCCGCGTGGTCTCGCTGGTCCGGGCGGTGGCGACCGGGGACGCGGCGTTGGCGAAAGTCGAACGCGTGTTGGGGCCGGAGCGAATCGACGGCCCGGCGGGCGTCGCGCCCGCCCCGGCGTACCCCCTCGTGTTGGCCGACGTGGGGTATCCGTCGCTGGAGTTCTCCGTGGACGAGACGGCCGCCGCGAGCGCCTGCGAGGTGTTCGAGTCGCTGCGCGAAGAGCGAGCGACCGGGGCGCGAGTTGCGAGCGAGATTACGCGACGACTGTAGCCGACACGAGACGCGGTGTGAACTGTCTGTCCGGCGGCGTGGCGAACTCGTTCGACGCCAGACCTATTGACGTGCGCGTCGAACCGACGCCGATGGTCGAGTGCGAGATGGACTTGGAGTGCGACCGACTCGCCACGCGCAGACTCCGCATCGAGTACCCATGCGGGGAGACCTGCGAGGAGTACTACTGCGACGACCATACCAGAACCGCGACGGAGGACCTCGACCTGAACGAGGTCGAAATTGTCGAGACCGAATCGCTGCTGTGAGGTCCCCTACTGCCACCCCTCCGGCCAGATTCCGGCGGCCTTCATCCCCTCCTCGTAGTCGCCCGACCGCAGATTCCCCGCGACCGACTCCGCGCTCGGTCGCGGCACCTCGTCGGTCGCCGCGAGTTCCCGGACAAGCAGGGCGGTCAGCACCGCGTGTTCCCGCAGATTCCGGTCGTCCACCTTGTCGCGGGTGTCGGCGTGGGTGTGGCCCCACCCTCGCCCGCGCTCGCGCGCCGCGGCGGTTTCGGCTGCCCGTTCGCTGTGGAGTTGGAGCGCGGGCACGCCGCGTTTGAGGAACGGCCAGTGGTCGCTGAAGGGATGGACCTGTTCGCGCACCGCGATGGGTTGATTCGCCGCCTCCGACACCGACTCTACCACCGCTTCCATCGTCTCGGAGCCGTGAGTGTGCGCGCGGAGGTTTCGGAACCGGCCCGCGCCGTCCACGTTCACGACCGCCCGGACCGAATCGAGGTCGAGTCGCTCGGCGAGGGCGTCCGCACCGAGCAGGCCGACCTCCTCGCAACCGACACCGGCGACTCTGACCCGCAGGTCGAGGTCCATCTCGGCGAGCAGATGTGCCGCCGCGACGACCACGGTGATGCCGCAACCGTTGTCTAGCGCGCCTTCCGCGATGTCGTGGGCGTCGTGGTGGCCGACGACGAGAATTTCGTCGTCCGTGTCGGGACCCAACTGTCCGTGGGCGTTGTGGCTGGTTCCGGGGTTCGTCTGGGCGTCCACTCGGAGCGCGGCGCGAGCGCCCCGCTCGGCGTAGTCGGTCAGCCAGTCGCCGGTCTCCAAGCTCACGCCGACGCCGGGAATCGTGGCCTCCCTGTCGAACCGGAGCGACCCGGTCGGCGGCAGTTGGCCGGGCTTGTGATTCCGGAAGACGAACGCCGCTGCCCCCGCCGCCGCGGCGTGACCGAACTTCTCCATCCGGTGGATGAAACGCGACCCCTTCGGCGTGGTCGTGGACGCGACGACGACGTTGCCCTCCACGTCCACCTCGTCGAGTTCCGCGGGCGTGCCGTGGCCCGCGTCCACGAGTTCACCCCGGACCTCTCCCGGCGGCGAGTAGGGAAGGGCAATCGTCTCGAACGACCGCTCGACCGGGTCCGTCACCGCGAGTTCGGCCTCGCCGCGAGACCACCGGTTCATCTCGAACGACTCGACGGCGACGTCGCGCGCACCCGCCCGCTCGAACCCCTCGGCGACGAGTTCGGCCGCCCTGCGCTCGCCGGGCGAACCGGCCATCCGGTCGCCGATTTCGGTCAATCTCGTGACGAACCCCCACGGATAGTCGTCGGTCCACGCCTCGCCTACCGCGGCCGCGGTTTCGACGTCCATGGCCGACGTTGCATCGCGGACCGCCAAAAGTCCACGCCCCGGAGCGAACGCGCGCGTCGGCGTCGTCGCCGTCTTCCGGAAGCCCGCTTCCGAATGACAAAGGCTTACAGTCGGTCTTTCCTAACCAGATGATATGAGTTCAGTTCCCGAACGGTCGGAGATAGACACCGAGTACAAGTGGGACTTGGAGAGCATCTACGCGACCGACGAGGAGTGGGAGCGGGCCTACGAGGAAGTCGAGGAACGCCTCGACGAACTCTCGGCTTACGAGGGACGCGCCACCGAGGACGGTGAGACGCTGCTGGAGGTCCTCGAACTCCGCGACGATATTCTGCGGCAGGCCAACACGGTCGTCGTCTACGCCCGGATGCGGAAGGACGAGAACACCGCCGACCAGCACTATCAGGCGCTGTCGTCCCGCGCGATGTCGCTGGCCTCGCAGGCCGACAGCGCGAGTAGCTTCGTCGAACCCGAGATTCAGGACCTCGACGAGGACGAACTCGACCGGATGATAGCGGAGACCGACGGACTCGAAACCTACGGCCACTATCTCCGCGACGTTCTCCGCGTCGCCGACCACACTCGCTCGGCCGAAGTGGAGAACGTGCTGGCCGAACTCGGCGAAGTCACCGGCGCGTCGGGCGACATCTACAACATGCTGATGAACTCCGACATGGAGTTCCCCACCGTCGAGAAGCCCGACGGCGACGCGGTCGAAATCACCCAGAGCAACTTCACGAAGCTCCTGAAGAATCAGGACCGGGAGTTCCGCCGGACCGTCTACGAGGGCTTCTTCGACGAACTCGGCGAGTTCCACAACACCATCGGCACGGCGTACAAGCAGTCCGTGAAGGCCGACGTCCGCCTCGCGCAGATTCACGACTACGACACCGCGCGCGAGGCCGCGCTCGACGGACCCAACGTCCCGGTCGAGGTGTACGACAACCTCGTGGACACGGTCCGGGACAACCTCGACAAACTCCACCGCCACGCCGAACTCAAGCGCGAGAGTCTGGGCGTGGACGAACTCAGGATGTGGGACCTCTACATGCCCATGACCGAGACCGAGACGCCTGACCTGGAGTACGAGCAGGCCCGCGAGTACGTCGTGGAGGCGCTCGGTGCGCTCGGCGAGGACTACCAGAACCGGGTCGCCGAGGGGTTCGACTCGCGGTGGGTGGACGTGTACGAGACCGAGAACAAGCGGTCTGGCGCGTACAGTAGCGGGACCTACGACACCCAGCCGTTCATCCTGATGAACTGGCAGGACGACATCTCCTCGATGTTCACCCTGGCCCACGAACTCGGCCACTCGCTCCACAGCCAACTCTCCAGCGAGACCCAACCGTACGTCTACAGCGACTACGAGATATTCGTGGCCGAAGTCGCCAGCACGGTCAACGAGAGCCTGCTGACCCGCCACCTGCTCGACACCGTCGAGGACCCCGAGTTCCGCCGACACGTCCTCAACGAGTATCTGGAGCGGTTCCGCTCGACGCTCTTCCGCCAAACGCTGTTCGCGGACTTCGAGCATCAGGCCCACCGTCTGGTCGAGGAGGGCGAGGCCCTCACCCCGGAGGCGGCCGACGAAATCTACGGCGACCTCAAGGCGGAGTTCTACGAACCGGCGGTCGTGGACGACCGCATCGCCCGCGAGTGGTCGCGCATCCCGCACTTCTTCAACTACAGCTACTACGTCTACCAGTACAGCACCGGCATCAGCGCGGCCGTCGCGCTCGCCGACGAGATTCTCGAATCTGACGGCGACGCCGCCGCCGACTACCTCGAGTTCCTCCGGAGCGGTTCGCGGGGCTACCCGCTCGACCTCCTCGAAACCGCGGGCGTGGACATGTCGTCGCCCGACCCCATCAAGCGCGCGCTGGGCGTGTACGACGACCATCTCGACGAGATGGAATCGCTGCTCTGAGTCGGCCGTCCGGATACGTACTCGTTTTCATTTTTTGAAAACGCGCATTCTGGTTTATGTAACGAACGTGTAAACGGCAGTGCATGGGTAGTCAACTTCTCGCCAAATACGAGAACGCGCTGTGGTGGTCGATGGACCGCCTCGGTGTGAGCGAGTCGGTCGAGCGCAAAGTACTGGCCGCGGTCGGTATCCAGTTCGTAATCTCTATCGGGCAGGCCGTCCTCCCTTCGTTGTTCACCGGTCCCGTCCGAACCGGTCTCACGGTCGGTCTACTGGCGGCGGCGGGTATCGCGTTCGCCAATACCGTGCTCGTCGCCCGGCGGGACATCACCGAACCCATCGCGGCGCTCGACCGTGCGGCCGACGCCATCGCGAATGGCGACCTCAACGCGTCGGTTCCGGCGTCCGAACGGGACGACGAGATGGGTCGCCTCGTCGCTTCCTTCGGGGAGATGCGGGCCTATCTCGGGGTGGTCGCCGAGCAGGCCGCCGCGCTCTCCCGGCACGAGTTCGACGACCCCGTACTGGACGAGGAGGTCCCCGGCGAGTTCGGCGCGTCGCTCGACCGAATGGCCGAGAATCTACGGACCTACACTGCGGACTTGGAAGCGACGACCGACGAACTGGAGGCCACGACCGCCGACCTCGAACGCCGGTCGCAGGACCTTCGCAGACTCGTGACCGCGTTCGGAGCGGCCGCCGAGCGCGCGGAGAACGGCGACCTGACCGCGACTATCGACTCGGGCGTCGCCGAGACCGACCTCCACGAGGCGGTCGTGGACAACTACAACGCCCTCCTCTCGACACTCGCGGACGCGGTGGGGGAACTCGCAGCGTTCGCTGACGACGTGGCGACCGCCAGCGAGGCGGCCGACACCGACCTCAGGGAGGTCAGCGAGGCGAGCGACGAGGTCGCAGCGGCTGTCGGCGAGATTTCGGAGGGTGCGACCCGCCAGACCACCAGACTCAACGAGGCGGCTGCCGAGATGAACACCCTCTCGGCGACGGTCGAGGAAATCGCAGCGTCGGCCGACGAGGTAGCGGAGACCGCCGGAACCGCCACCCAGCGGGCACGGTCGGGCCGTGAGACCGCCCGTGAGGCCGCGGAGGAACTCGAACGAGTGGAGAACGGCATCGACCGGACCGCCGAGGCGGTCGAAGAGTTAGCGGCCGACATCGGTGAAATCGACGAGGTGGTCTCGTTCATCGACGAGGTGGCGACTCAGACCAACCTGCTGGCGCTGAACGCCTCGGTCGAGGCTGCCCGTGCGGGCGAACACGGCGACGGCTTCGGCGTGGTCGCCGACGAAATCAAGACCCTCGCGACGGAGACGGCCGAGGCCGCCGACGAAATCACCGAGCGAATCGAGGGGATTCAGACCGACTCCGAGCAGACCCTCGCGGACGTCCGGGAGACTCACGAGCAGGTCACCCACGGCGTCCAGACTGTCGAGGAGGCGCTGGACGACTTCGAAGACATCGCGGACGTTGTGGGCGACGTGGACGCGAGTGTCCGGGAAATCAGTGACGCCACCGACCAACAGGCCGAATCGGCCGAGGACGTAGTGGCGATGGTCGAGGAGGTCGCGGCCATCAGCGAGGAGACGGCCGCCGAGTCCGAGACTGCGGCGGCGGCGACCGAACAGCAAGCGGACTCACTCTCGGACGTCGCCGAACGGATGGCCTCGCTGTCCTCGACGGCCCACGAACTCGACGCCCTCCTCGGGGAGTTCCGACTTTCCGAGTCTTCCGACGGTAGTCGGTCGGCGCCTCGTCTAGCCAGTTCTCACTGACCGCGGTAATTGACGGTTTCGAGAAGGTTCGGCGAAAGGTTTTTTCGTGGGAGAACCTCCGAGACCCAAAGGCACTTTTAAGCCGGTGGCCTAAGGGTGAGTAACAACGATGTCGCGCAGCCCACCCCTCCCAGACCAACCGACACTCGAACTCGACCCCGAGATGACCGACAGGGAACGGCTCTCGGCGCTCCGCGAACACTTCGCCGAAATCGTGGACGTGAACGCCACGCTGGAGGAGCGCCTCGACGACGCGCGCGAGCGCCGCGCCGACCTGCGCGAGGAAGTCGATAGACTCGAACGCGAGAACGAGACCCTGAAGACCACCTCGCTGTACGTCGCCACCGCCGAGGAACTGACCGACGACGGTATCATCATCAAACAGCACGGCAACAATCAGGAGGTCGTGACAGAAGTGTCGCCCAGACTCCGCGAGGAGATAGAGTCGGGCGACCGCGTCGCCGTCAACGACTCCTTCACGGTCCAGACCGTCCTCGAAGCCGAGAAGGACGCCCGCGCGCAGGCCATGGAAGTGGACGAGTCGCCCGACGTGACTTACGACCAAATCGGCGGTCTCGACGAGCAGACCCGCGAGGTCCGCGAGGCGGTCGAGCAACCGCTGGAGAACCCCGAGCAGTTCGAGACTGTCGGCATCGAACCCCCGAGCGGGGTCCTGCTCCACGGCCCGCCGGGGACCGGCAAGACGATGCTGGCGAAGGCCGTCGCCAACCAGACCGACGCCACCTTCATCAAGATGGCCGGGTCGGAACTCGTCCAGAAGTTCATCGGCGAGGGCGCGAAACTCGTCCGAGACCTCTTCGAACTGGCCAGCCAGCGCGAACCCGCCATCGTCTTCATCGACGAAATCGACGCGGTCGCCTCCAAGCGCACCGACTCGAAGACCTCCGGCGACGCCGAGGTCCAGCGCACGATGATGCAACTCCTCTCGGAGATGGACGGCTTCGAGGACCGCGGCGAGATTCGCATCATGGCCGCGACCAACCGCTTCGACATGCTCGACCGCGCCATCCTCCGCCCCGGCCGGTTCGACCGCCTCATCGAGGTCCCCCACCCCGACGAGGAGGCCCGGCGCAAGATTCTGGACATCCACACCCGCGACATGAAAATCGCCGACGACGTGGAGTTCGACGCGCTCGCCGAGCGGACCGACGGCAAGAGCGGCGCGGACATCGAGAGTCTCACGACCGAGGCGGGCATGTTCGCCATCCGCGACGGTCGGACCGAGGTCCGGCAATCGGACTTCACGGACGCCCTCGAGAAGATGGAGCAGGACGACGACGAGACCGGAATCGTCACCGAAGGGTCGCTCCCGAGTTACGCCTACTGAAGTCTCGATATTTTCGCCCGCTTCTCTATCTCTCGCTGTCACGCCGTGACCTGCTGGACTCGCGAAACCGAAACCGCGACCGGGAGACCGATACGGACGACCCGCATGACCGTCAGTGAGTCGCGCTGTAGCGCCGCCGTCGAACGAAACGACCCCGAGGAAGCTACTCGCCGTCGATACTGCCTGCGTCGAACTCGCCGTCGAGGTACTGCTCGCCGACGTCCGTGATACTGTAGGTGCCCCCGCCGACGTTCTCCAGCAGACCGCGGTCGGCGAGCGCGCGACAGCGCATCCCGAGGTGGTTGGTCGAGTAGGTGAGGTCCTCGCCGACGTCGGCCAGTCGGTCGCGGATGGCCGACGGCGGAAAGTTACCGCGCTCGCTCAGGAATTCGAGGATTCGCTCGTCGGCTTGCGTCAGCCAATCGGCGTGCTTTCGCATAATCGGCCGTATTTTTTGCGGCGAAGACCGTATAGCTACTCATTTCACCAACGTGGAGATTTGTCTGGCACGTGAGGAAGACCGTCTCCCGAACGCGGAGGTGTGTTTCCCTCGGGCGACACTTGCGTTCCGTCCGAACGGTGACAGGCGCCTCGGCGCGTCCTCTCCTCGGCGCGTCACGTATAGAAAATACTTTACTTTCGTTTCGAAATACACACCCAACGTGGCACGCTTCCCGAACCCCGTCAGACTGCTCATCCTCGGCGTCGGTCTGGCCCTCGCGCGCGCCGGTCTCGTCGACCCGGAGCGCGTCCGTCGGACCACGGACCTCGCGTGGCCGCGCATCGTCACCGGACTCGCGCGCATGTCGAAGAACGCCGTGGACGTGGCGATGGTCGGGGTGGCCATCGGACCCGTCGCGATTGCAGGTATCGGATTCGCTAGCCCGTACTGGGGCATCGCGTTCTCGCTCGGCGGCGGCATCGCCGCCGGGACCATCGCGCTCGTCTCCCAGCGCTTCGGCGCGGAGGCCTACGACGAACTCGGCGTGGCGGTCCGTGCCAGCGCCGTCGTGGTTCTCGCCATCTCGCTCCCCGTCACCGCCGCCTTCTGGCTGTTCCCGGCCGAACTCATCTCGGTCATGACCGACGACGCCCGCGCCGTCGAACTCGGCGCGGCGTACCTCCGGGTGGTCGCGCTCGGCGTCCCGTTCGCGGGTCTCAACCTCGTCGGCAGTCGCATCTACATCGGCGCGGACGACGCGTGGACGCCGATGCTGGTCCGGGGCGGCGGTGCGGTCTCGAACATTGCGTTCAGCGGCGTCCTCATCTTCGGACTCGACTTGGGCGTCACCGGCGCGGCCCTCGGGACCGTGCTGGCGAACGTCCTCGTGACCGCCGCGTTCGCCGGGGGTCTCGTCTTCGGGAAAATCCCCGGCGTCGGCGGTCTCCCCGTGCGAGTGAGTCCGTTCGGCACGTACCTCGACCGGGAGACGATAGTCGACGTCGTCCGCATCGGTCTCCCGGTCGTGGGCCGAAACGGCGTCTGGACGGTCGCCAAGTTCCCCATGCTGGCCATCGTCGGCCTGTTCGGCCCGACGGTCGTGGCCGCGTACGTCATCGCCCGGCGCATCTGGGGGCTGATGAACACGCCCGGATGGGGGTTTGGACTCGCGTCCAGCAGTCTCGTCGGCCAAGAACTCGGCGGGGGAGACGAACACGCCGCCGAGGTGTACGCCCGCGACATCGTCGTCTTCTCGGTCGCGACTACGTGGTCGCGGCCCTCCTCGTCGGCGGGTTCGCCGAACCGATAGTCCGCCTGTTCGTCGGCGACACGGGTGAGACCACGGTCCCGGTCGCGGTGGCGCTGGTCTACGCGGCCTGCGTCGCGGCCGTCGCGCAGGGCGTCAAGTCGGGGACGGTCGGCCCGCTCGACGCCAGCGGCGACACCCGGTGGCCGTTCTACAGTCAGGTCGTCGGCATGTTCGGCGTCGCCATCCCGGTCGCGTACCTCGGGGCCACCACGTCGCTCGGACTCGTCGGTCTCTATCTGTCGTTCGTGGCCGAGACCACGGTCCCGGCGGTCATCAACTACTACCGGTTCTCGACCGGCAAGTGGAAGGCCATCAGCCGGGAGTTCCGGCCCGGGACGCCAGCCGACGACTGAGGTCGTCGTTCGCTCGGGGTCGGCGGTCTCTTCCTGTCTGGCGGTTCCCTCGTCGCCGACTCCTCCTCACCATCGACTTCGAAACCTGCGCCCGCGCTCTCGCGCTACTCCTTCCACGGGTCGCTCTGTTCTCGCTCGTGGAACTCGCCGCCGCCGCGCCAGACGACGCCGTAGACCACGGCCGCCGTCGCCGCGAGGTAGAAGACGGCGACGCTCGCGGCGACCGCACTTCCGGGAATCCCGAGGACGCCCGCGGTCGTTCGCCACGACTGCTTGGGTTGGAACACCGTGACGCGGGCGACCCACGCCGCCAACAGCACGAGCGACAGCGGGTAGTAGATGCGGCGGAGTCGCCGCGAGAACGCGGTGAACACCGGCGTCTTCACCGCTGGATTCCGGAGGTCCTCGCTGATGCGTCGCCGCCAGTCGGGATGGGAGATGTCCCTGTCGGGGTCGAACAGTTCCGCGAACAGGTCCTGCTCCAGCAGGCGGACGCGTTCGCGCCACACGTCGTAGGCCCGGTAGCGTCGCGTCTCGACCACGAGGAAGACCACCAGCGCGCCCATCCCGATGAGCAGGAGGTAGTGCGGGTTGTTCGCGCTGGAGAACACCCACGTCAGCAGGGCGGCGATGATGGTGACCGCCCAGTAGGAGGTCTGGTCGAGTCGCCCTCGCCACGAGGTCACGCGGTCCATTTGCCCCCGGTAGAAGTGTCCCAGCAGCGAGATGGCGTCAGAAGGGTCCTCGGCGAACGCCTCGCCGATGTTCTCGTCGGGCGTCTCCGACCCGCCGCTCGGGTCTCGGTCGTTCGCGGTCCCCTCGTCACGACCATCCCCGGTCGCGTCTCCCGAACCCCCCATACCTCGCGATACGACGCTCTACGACCTACGGTTTGTGGTAGTCGTGAGGTCGGATTTCGCCGACGCCTCCCGGAGGGCCGACGTCGGCGCTCCCGACGGCTTACACCGACTCCTTCAGGTAGTCGGGGTCGGCGAACGCCTCGTCCTCGCCCTCCACGGCCAGCACGTCAAGCGCCGTCACCTCCGCGCCGACGCCGAGCAGGCCCGCGAGACTCGGCGTGGTCCGGCCCTCGTCGCCAGAGACCAGTTCCTTCACGTAGAGTCCGCCCTCGCCGTGGACTTCGAGTTCGGCGTGTCGCTCGTCTTCGAGGTGGCCATCGACGTCGTAGACGGTCCGGGTCCGCGTGATGCTCGCCCGGCGGTGGTCCACGCGCTGGGGCGTGTCCTGCTCGACCGTGGTGCCCCGGAGTTCGCCGATGGCCTCTTCGAGGGCCTGCTCGGTCACGTCGTCGTCGAACGCCACGTCCATCCGGTAGGTCTTGCTCGCGTCGAGTTCCTTCACGCGCTCGACCATCTCGTGGGTCGCCAGCGCGAGGTCGGTGACCTCGGCCTTCCCGTCGGCGAACTCGTTGATTTCGTCCTCCAGCGCGTCGGTGTCCACGTCGCGCTCGCGGGGTCGCTTGACCTCGATGACGAACGGTCGGCCCGTGTCGAGCATCAGGGCGTCCACGTCCTCGCGGCCCGCGCCGTGGAAGAGGGCCTCCTCGCCGTCCATCGCGTCGAGGACCGGCGGCGTGGTCAGTTCCTCGACGCTCTCCTCGTAGAGGTAGCCCGACCCGCCGCAGTGGTCGCAGGCCTCCTCGCCGCCGCCCTCCGCGAGTTGCTTGCCGGACCCGCCGCACTCGCGGCAGGGCCACTCGGTCTGGGGGATGTCGCGCTCCAGTTTCCGGTACCGGCCGTAGACGAACGCCGAGTTTATCTGGACCTCGACCGCGTGGTCCGAGATGTCCCCGTCCTCGCTCGCTGGCGGTGCGCCCTCGACGTTGAGCAGGGCCAGCACGTCGGGGCGCTCGAAGTCCACGTCCGTCCCCGTCAGTTGACCGACGCGCTTGCCGACTTCGCGGTTGAACTCCGACTTGAACGACTCGCCCGCGTCGTCGGGCAGGTCGGCGGACTCCCGGAGCAGGGCCTCGTTCTCCTCGACGAGCGGCGGGGTTCGCGTCCCGACCTGATAGGTGTCGAAGTTCCAGCCCTCCAGCGCTTCGGCGACTTTCTCGGCCCACTCGTCGAACCGCTGGCTCTCGCCCTCGCAGACCCAGCACTCCTCCTCGACGGGTTCGTAGGGGTCGTCGTCCTCCAGTGCGGCCGCGATTCTGAGCGACCGGCCGCGCTCGTCGTTCGTCAGCCCGAAACTCCGGTCGGCGAAACACCGGCCCAGACAGGCGTCGCAGACCGGGCCGTTCTCGGCGACTCGGCGGGCGTCTTCGAGGATGGTCATGGTAGAACGGTGGCGACGCGGCGGTTTACGGGTTTCTCATTCGGACGCGACGAACCGACGCGCGGAGGACGCGACACCGCGCAGGCCCCCACGAATTTGAGGGCGCGCGTCGTGGACGACCCATGGCTTACCGCGCTAACTACGCGCAGGTGAACGTGAGCGCCCACCTCGGACCGACGGAGGGAGCGCTGGACGTTCCGTGGGCGGAGTACGTCGGCGACGCCACCGCCGAGTTCGAGTTCACGGTCCCCACCGACCGGGCGAGCGACCCCTACGTCGGCCTGCAGGCGTTCCGAGTCGGGGAGTTCGGCCACGAACTCCGAATCAACGGCGGGTCGCTCGGGGGGTTCGACGTGCCGCCCGCCGACGGATGGCAGTACTGGGAGGACGCTATTACCGACGCGGAACTACAGGAGGGCACGAACACGCTGCGAGTTCGCCGCGACCGGACCACCGACGACAGTTTCGCGGTGAACAACGTCACGGTCCACTGGCGCGAACCCGTGGAGTAGCGCGGACCCCCGTACGTCGTCGGCGCTTTCTCCGGGGATTCCTCTTTCGACAGGAACTGATGGGGAGTAGAACTACGTGGTCGCCGAATCAGTACACGGACGTGTCCGATTCGACCTTCGACGACTTCGACCACGACTCGCACATGCGGCGGGCCTTCGCGCTCGCTCGCGAGGCGGCCGACCGCGGGGACCGACCGTTCGGCAGCGTCCTCGTCCGCGGAGACACGGTCGTCATGGCCGACTCGAACCGCGTCGTCACGGAGAACGACATCCGCCGCCATCCCGAACTCCACCTCGCGTACCGGGCCTGCCGGGAACTCGACCTGGACGAACGCGCCGAGACCGTCATGTACACCAGCACCGAACCGTGCCCGATGTGCGCCACCGGGATGACCAACGCCGGGTTCGGACGGGTGGCTACAGCGTCGGTAGCGACGAAATCGCGGCGTTCACCGGCGACGAACCGCCGATACGCTCGGCGGGGATTCTCGACGGTATCAGTGAAGTCGTCGGTCCCGTCCTGAACGACGAGGGTCGTCAGATTCACCGCGAGTTCGACTGGTGAGTCCGGACTCCGCCGCCACGGTCTCCGCGTTCACTCGTCGCGCTCGCCTCTGAGCGTCTCGAAAATCGCCGCGGCGCGCTTCTCGCCGACCCCTTCCACCTCGCGCAGGTCGGCGGGCGTCGCCGCCAACAGCGCCTCGACCGAGGGGAACCGCTCGTAGAGCGCGTCGGCGGTCTGCGGGCCGACGCCTTCGATGACGCCGAACAGACGCTTGGTCGTCGGCGCGGCGTACCCCGTCACGGTTCCGCCCGAGAGCGGCCGGGGAGACGCCTCCTCGCCGTGCTTGCGGAGCAGGCGTATCGCCACGTCCACTAGCCGTTCGCGGTCCGAGCAGGGGATGACGGGCGTGTCGTGTCGGGCCGCGAACGAGGCCATCGTGCCGTGGACCGCGGCGCTGCTCAGTCCGGGCCTGCGCGCGCCGACGTCCGAGAGGTCGCCCTCCAGCAGGACGTAGGCGTGGTCGTAGGCGTCGGCCATCTTCTCGACCTGCTCCCGGAGGTCGGTGCCGGTCGTCCCGAGCGCGGAACTCACGTAGTCGTCCACCGTCTTGCGCTCGATGCCGACGCTCCCGGCGACCCGGCGCTCGGGACCATCCGGCGAATCGCGGGGCGTGCTGAACTCGCCGAGGACGGCGATATCCGCCGCGGGGAGTCGGCGCACTTCGACCGCGTCCACGTCGTCGTGGGCCTCGACCGCCCGGCGCAGTCCCGGGGGTTCCCTGTCGTCGAGTGCGACCGTGAGCGTCATCGAGAGGGCGTAGGGGTTCGGGACGTTTCAGGGTCGCGCTCGGTACGGTCACGCGGTCCGCCTCCGGCGGTCGCCCGGTCAGTCCTGCGGCGTCTGTTCGGCCAGTCGGTCGAACAGCGATTCGATTTCGGACCCCGAATCGAGGTCCCGCGATTCCGTGAGCGCGTTCTGTGCGTCGTCGCGGTTGGCTTCGAGGGCCTCGACGACTTCGCTGTTCACGTCGAGGTAGTCGGCGAGGTGGAGCGCGCTCTCGTAACATTGGACCACCAACTGCTCGGCCTTGATGGCCACGTCGAGGTAGAACGGGTTTCGGAGCGCGTCGTCGAGGACGACGTTGTTGAATCGCTCGTTCTCTTCGAGGAGTGCCTCGACGACGGGTACCTTGCGGTCGCGCGTCGTCACGGTGTGGTCGAGCGCGTCGAACGCGTCGTCCAATCGGTTGGCGCGTTCGTCGGCCCGGTCGCCGTGGTTCCGGAACAACTCGCTCGCGCGCTCGCGGAACGCCGACCCCGGACGGTCGTCGAGCGAGTCGATACCCGACTGGGTGACCAGCGTCTCCATGGCCTCCGCGAGTTCGGTCTCGACGTAGCGCGCTCCCTGCAACTCGAACACGAACAGGTCGTACAGCGTTTCTACGTTCACCATGACCCCACCGTTCCGACCGTCGGCGCGGGGTTCCGTAACCGTTCTGCCCGCCGAGTCGGTGCGGTTCTCAGAACGAGCGCCGCGGGTTCCGGTCCTCGCCCATCACCGGCGGGTCGCGGTCGCTGTAGCGAGGTCGCCCGACGCGTCGCGCTGGACGCCGTTGAGGACGGCCAACTGGAGGTCGTCGGTCGTCCCGTACTCCTCGTGGCCGGAAGTGTCGAGTATCGTCCGGAGCGGTTCCGAACCGCCGCCGGGGTAATCGACGACGAGGTCGCCGAACTCCGCCAGCACCTCCTCGGTCGTCAGCGGGAACGCGTCCGTGTCGAACAGTTCGTGGATGTGGTCCATCTCCAGCGAACGGAGTCGTCCGGTCTCGTCCGGTTCTGTCTCCATGGGATAACCGAGTAGGCCACTGACGTGCATATCACTTCGGGCCGCACGACGGTTCGCCGTCCGTCGATTCGCTTCCCGTCGCGGGTAGCAACCTACAACTGTTCGGAGTCCGTCGTGGCGTCCGTGTTCGGAGTAGACGAGGCTGGCAAGGGTCCCGTGCTGGGGTCGATGTTCGCGGCGGCGGTCCGGATTCCGGACCCCACCGACCTCCCGGCGGGCATCGACGACTCGAAGCGCGTCCCTCCGGAGCGCCGGGAGGCGCTCGCGGCCGAGTTGCGTGACGACGACCGAATCGCGGTCGGCGTCGCCGAAGTCCCGGTCGAGCGCATCGACGACCCGGAGACCGACATGAACACGCTCACCGTGGCGGCCCACGCCGACGCCATCGCCGAGGTCGTGCCACCGAACGCGGACGCGACCGTCGAGGGCGTCGCGGACGCGGGCGACACCAGCGAGGAGCGGTTCGCGCGTCGGGTCGCCGACCGCGCGCCCGCGGCGGTCGAGTTGACCGCCGAGCACGGGGCCGACGACGAGCACCCCGTCGTCGGCGCGGCCAGTATCGTCGCCAAAGTCGAGCGCGACGCCCACGTCGCGGCGCTCGCCGAGCGGTACGTCGAGGCGTACGGCCCGGAACTGGGCGACCTCGGGTCGGGCTATCCCGGCGACTCGACCACCCGCGAGTTTCTGGAGACCTTCGTGGCCGAGACGGGTCGGCTTCCGGACTGCGCGCGCCGGAGTTGGTCCACCTGCGAGGACGTGCTGGCCGCGGCCGAGCAGTCTGGTCTCGGAGATTTCTAGAAAACGCGGTTCGAGGTAGTGGACAGTTGTCGAGTTGCTGGGCTACGACAGACCGTTCTCGGAGTAGTACGGCGGCAGGTCCCACTTCAGCAGTAGCGTCCGGATTCCGAGACCGACGAGCCAGATGCCGAGGACGGTGAACACCACCGTGCCGAAGTTCCACTTCGCGGCGTCTAAGCCCATGCTAACGAGGCCGACCCCGACGGAGATGCCGACCACGGAGAGCAGCGTCCAGAGGACGCGCCCGGCGAGGAGGTCGAGTTCTGCGCGGACTGCACGCCGGACGACGCGCTCTAACTGTTCGTCGGGGATGTCGGAGGGCATACCGGTGAGTTGTCAGCACCGACACAAGAGCTTTTTCGTCGGACAACGTCCCACTGGACCGACCGCACAACGCCTTTGACAGCCGACCATATCTGTCGGCCGATGGCGTTACCGACCGCGTTCGTCCTCCCGACGCCCTCGGAAGTCGGCTTCGTCGGTCTCCTCGCGGTCGTGATGCTGCGACAGTCGCGACTGCCGTACCGATTTCTCACCGCGGAGTCTACTGGAGGAGTAACGCGGCGGGAAACGGACGGTCGAAGAGAGCAACGAACGAGAAGCGAACTGAGGTCGCTTACCTGTCGGTCAGCAGACTTCGCAGGATGTCACCGTACGCGGGCCGCGTGACCAGCACGCCGATAAGGACGCCGAGGATGGTGATGAGCGCGAACCCTTGGAGGTCACCGAGGCTCAGCACCGCCAGCGGACTCATCGCGATGATGGTCGTCGCGGCGGCCGCGCCGATGACCCAGAACGCCTTGCGGAACCGGCTCTGGAACACCCGTGAGGAGTTCACGTCGCCCTCGGACATCACCTCGTCGGCGATGATGATGAGGTCGTCCACCCCGGTCCCGATGACCGCGATGAACCCCGCGATGTGACTGAGGTCCAGCGGCAGTTGGATGGCCGCGGCGACCCCGAGCAGGATGACGACTTCCGAGAGCGCCGTTACCAGCATCGGCGCGGCGACCTTCGGGTCACCGTACCGCAGGAAGACCACGGCGCTGACCGCCGCCACGGCGACCAGTCCGGTGATGAGCGAGTAGAGCTTGAACTCCTCGGCCAGACTCGGCGCGAGGAAGTAGGAGGTGCCCTGCTCTAGGTTCAGCGAGGCCGGGAGCGACCCCGCGTTCAGGTGAATCTGCAGTTCGCGGGCCTCGGACAGGTTGGCCGTGCCCATGACGAAGTTGGGACTCTGGGTGAACTTCTCCTGTCGGAAGGTCTGGGCCAAGTTCTCGGCCACGCTCGCCGCGTAGACGACTTCGCCGTCCACGACGGTGTAGAGGCAGTAGCCGGGGTCGTCGGGATTCGCACGGTAGTTACAGGCGTCGACGCCCTCGCCGGTGAAGCCGAACGTGCGCATGGCGTGCGAGAAGTTCTCGGCCGCCTGCTGGTTCAGCACCACGGGAACGTGCGGGCCAGTGCGTTGGGACACCTGTGCGGTCCCGATACTGCTGAAGTCGCCCTGCGAGAGCAGGGGTTCGTGGCGGTACTGAGTTCCGTTACCGCTCTGGTTCTGGGCCGGGAAGACGGCGACGACCTGCACCTGCCCGCGCTCGGTCACGAGGTCACGGACTTGGCTCCGATTGGTGTTGGGCATCTCGATGACGATGAAGTGCTCGTTGCTCGCGGTCGTCACCTGTTGGACTCGGCCGCCGGAGAGTCCGGCCTCCGAAATCTTGTCCCGGAGGATGCGAGTGATGGTGTTGCGGGTCTGTTCGGTGACTCCCTGCCGGATGGTGCCGTAGTCGTATCCGGACTGCTGGAGCGCCGAGGCGAACTCGTCTTCGGTGACGTTCTTGCTGAACACCTCGACGGTCGTGGTCTCGTTGGCCGCAGTCGCCAGACGCACGCTCACGTCGGCGGCCTCGACGCCGGAGAGGTTCCCGGCCACCTGTCGCTCGACGGCCCCCGGTCCGGTACCTTGGGGCACGTCCACGTTCTCGGCGGTGAGACCGTTGACGGGTGCGCGGATGCGGGTCCCGCCGGAGAGTTCGAGACCGAACTGGAGGTTCGTCGGGCCGTCGCTGGCCTGTTCGACGACTGCACCGCTTCCGCCACCGCCGTCGCCGCCGACGCCGGGGGCGAATATGGCGAACGTACTGACCACGAGGAAGATGGCGAGCAGGATGACTCGCCAGTTCTCACGAATCTCCATCTATCGGGCCACCCCCTCGTACTTGTACCAGCGAAGCAGACTCAGGTTGAGCATGTAGGTGTTCATGAGGTCGGTCGCAAGTCCGAGGACGAGGACGACGCCGATGGACGCCAGCAGTTCGATGCCGAACAGGTACGAGACCACCGACATCACCGCCATCGCGGACAGCGACGTGACGGTCATCGTCACGCCGGTCCGCATCGCGCGGTGGGTGGACTCGTAGAAGTCGCCCGACCGGCGCAGGATGTGGTTGTTCAGCAGGATGTCGGAGTCCACCGAGTACCCGATGAGCATCAGCAGTGCCGCGACGGTCCCCAGCGAGAGCGGGATGCCGAGCAGGTTCATCAGCGCGACGGGAATCACGATGTCACTGAACGCGGAGATGACCACCGCGATTGAGGGGACGAACGACCGGAACATCAGGAAGACGAGGACGCTCATCCCGGCGAACGCGAGACCGATGCCCAGCAGCGCGAGGCGTTGGGTCTCCTGACCGAAGCTCGCGGAGGTGCCTTGGACCGACTTCACCATGTCGGCCTGTGTCTGGCCTTGTACCGGCTCTAAGTTGTTTCTCGCCTGTTGAGCGATGTTCTCGGTCTCCGGCGGGAAGGTCACGATGTAGGTGTTGTCGGCCGTTCGGACCGGAGTAATCGTCGGTTCAACGTCGAAGGAGGTGCGGATTTCGGAGGGCGGTGTGGAGGTCTGGACTCGTAGCTCTGTTCCCCCAGTAAACTCCATGCCGAGTCGTACTGGTGCGCCGGTGAAGACGTACCACCCGACGATGACCAGCAGTGCGACGGCGAGAACTGCGAGGGGAATCGCCGCCAACTGCCGGTTGGAGTACTGGGTGTAGTCCACCTCCGGCACTTCGAACGCTACCATATGGGAGAGGAATGGGGTACGCCCGTGAATAAGTGTTCTTATCCCTTCTCGTTCTCCTCAGTCGGTTCCTCGAGGGCCGAACGGCGGACTGATGCCGGAACTCGGTTCGGGAAGAAGGCTCAAACCGTTCGCGGGCGTATCCGTAGTCATGAGTGAAACCGACGACCTGCGAGACCGCCACGTGGACCTCACGTCCGCCGACCGAGTGGTCGTCTCCTATCCCGAGGACTTGAGCGACTGGGGGCGGTTTCAGGTCGAGAAGGACACCTTCGAAGCCTACCTCCGGAAGACCAAGACCGACCGGGTCCGACAGGGCGACGAGTGGGAGGAGTTCGTCGGCGTCGGGTGCTGTGGCAGTACGTTGGACGTACCGCTCCGGGTCGAACGAATAGAAGGCGGCGAGACGTTCGGACCCGACACCGAAATCGAGTGGGCGGTCCGGGAGGCCTGCGGGGTACAGGGCGGGTGGAAGGTCCAGAGTCAGGACGGGCCGAACGAACTGTGACGTGACCGCTCTCTACGGCATATATCGGACGCTGACGACGCCGTCCTCCGCGCGGACTTCGACCCGGGAGACGCCGAGTCTGGCCGCCCGCGAGAGGGTCGCCTCGTCGTCCAGCACGTCCGAGACCGCGTCTTCGGTGTCTTCAGGGGGAACTGTGAGGACGTGAATCTCGCCCTCTCCGGCGCGCTCGGTCCGGGCGATTTCGCCCACGTCCTGTTCGTCCGCGAGTTCGCGCTCCTGCACGGTCGGGGGTTCTTCGCTTCGCTCGGTCGAGAGGTTCCGGCGCTCCTCGACCTCGACGACGGACCACGTGAGGTTCATCGGCTTGTCGGGCGCGACCGTGGCTTCGACCGCGTCGGTCTCCTCGACGCCGGGGTTCGACGAGAGGGTGTGAACCTGCCCGTCGTGGACGTCCTTCAGTACTGCCGAATCGCCTTCGGCGTGCGTGACGAGGAAGGTACTCGTCTTCTCGTCGGGGTCGCTCATGGTCCGGCGTAGGTCTCCCGGGGTTTTCCCGGTTGCGTTTGCCAGCGCCGGGAACGCGCTATCGCGCGACCCGGTGGACGACCAGAATCAGCGCCGCGGCGAGCAGCGGCGGCGCGACGGCGTAGGTCGCCGGGAGTGAGTAGAGGAACTCCACCGCGGGCGCGACCAGCGCGGGCGGCGTCTCGCGCTGCCCGGGGGGTGCCGAAATCAGCAGCGAGACGTACAGCGACAGGACGAAGACGTACCCCGCGAGCGCGAGGGAGGCGTCGGCGCGGGCGCTCGCGGTCCCGCGGGCGTGGCGCTGCCCGGCCGAGTAGACGGGCGCGGCCAGCGTCACCAGCAGCAGGACCCCCGCGACGACGAGGAACGCCCGGGAGAAGGTGGCGAGTTCGGACCCGCCTGCGGTGTTGAACACCCAGACCGGAATCGCGAGCAACAACAGCACTCCGACCAGCGCCCCGAGGAGCGCGCTCACGACCACGTAGGACTTGAGGAGTCGGGAGTCGGTCCCGGCGAACGACCGGCGGAACGCGCCGAACAATGCACTTTTTGACTCTTTAGAAACTACATCATTTGGTTCAGCCATCACGTCTATTTCATGGATTGATGGAGAAAAAGGGCCTGTTTAGAACGACCCACTAAAAAGTAACTGGGGGAATTTAATTAAAAGATAAAAGCAAATAAACAAGAGTAATAAAATATTACTTAATCCTGTTCAATTAAGAACATTTATATGTATAGGTGTATGACGTTACTGATGATGTCAGAAAAAGACATGACATCGGTCAATCGGAGAGACGTACTGCAAAAAGCCGCTACCGCTAGTATTGCTGGCCTCGGTGTCGGTGCTGTTTCTGGGAATGTTGCTGGGAAGAAGAAAGGGAAACTATCACGTTTGAAAAGTGAAGGTGTAATCCTGACTCAGCGGAAAGTTAGTGTTAGTAGTCGTGATAAGCTACCACCTGCTGAGACTCGAACTGGAAAGCGCCTGCTTAGTAAATTGGTAGCAGATGGTCTGCTCCAGCGAGCAACGCTAGATGTTCTTCCAGATGCGCAATCATCGGAGGGACAAATTCACCGAGTGCGTACTGATGGTAGCAAAGAGATCTCGTTCACCACGTCCACACCGCAAGGGCGCCTACAAGTTATCTTCGGTGAAGACTCGGTTCCATCTGCTGCTCTCTTCCCTGAAGATAGTGATCGAGTCGTCATGTACACTGCTCCGGATGGGAAAAAATACGAGCGTTCAAAGCTTGATATTACGACTTCAGAAGGTACCGACGGTGTGACGGCAACTAGTTGTGATTCCACATGTGGGGGATGTGACTGCGTTGACAATTGGTGTTTGGATGGAGCTATGCCGAAATCAAACAAGACGGCTTGTGCAACCTGTAACGACGGTGAGTGCATCATAAATAACTCCTGCGGTTGCTGATTCGAGTTTGTTAGCAGGAACGGTCTAGTTAGCGCAGCTTGTGAAGTGAGCAGGTCATGCGGTTGGTTGGAGTGAAGTTCCAGACCTGCTCAACGAGACGTTAGACACCGCTTCTCTTGAATTGTTGGTAGCGCGAGCGGACGCCCGTCAGGGCGTTCGCCGTCCGGCTCCGCACTGCCGGATGTCCTCTTAGAGAATGCATTAAACGGTCGCGTGGAACGGTCTAGGGTTGGGTGCAGTGACTAGCTGACAGCAATGAGACTCACCGTCGGCAACACCGACGCTGGTCGAAGTTGACAACACCATGCCGGATTGACGGTGATTAGTTCTGGGTGTACGTTGCAACCGACCTTGACACGAAGGTGTTGTCCTATTTGGACGGCAAGACACCGATCCGGCAGCTCGTTATGTGCGGTCTCACTCAGAAACACGATTGTTCACAATTTATACATTTGGTCGATGGGTTCAGACTCTCAGGATGGGAATCGACCGCTTTATTCGTTGCGGGCGCAGTCGGCAGAGCGTCCACCAGTGGCTTGCGTTGTTTGTCTTTTGCTATGATTCCAGTGACTTCACCAAGTGCTCGATGAACGTACACTAGCTAAGGAGAAAACTAGATACTACTGTTATTATATGCCTATTTTATATGGTAGCGTTCAATACTAGGCATTCACTCAAACTCCGCTTGCTTAAATCGCCAATATCCGAAGGTAACCGGTAGAAAAATCCAAGCGAGCAACATTACTATTCCAAATAAATTCGGAAGGTGAGGGGCACTTGTTGTCTTTCCAGTTAGAACCAATCCAAATAAATCAGATACGTATCTGTTTGCGCCTGCAAAGGCTTCAAACGGGCTAATACGACTTGCATAGAGGTACCAAGTTGGACCATCTGCATATGTCAGTATCTCTGCCAGTTCTATATTTTCAGTGGACGGATTTCCAGTTATTAATATTGAAAGGAGAGGTAGTCCCAGTTGCGTCCAGAGGGGGCCGAAGAACGCATATAAACCAAACATGATACCAATCGCTCGCCGTCCAGAAGAAACGAAACTTGAAACTCCAACGGTGGCTCCCATCCACGCGACTCCATAGAGAAAGAGCGTCCACGTTCCGGAGACTATATCTATAAGATTGAAATTACCTACTTGGAGGACAACTAGAGTTCCGAGTAACACTACTGATACTAAAATTCCAATAACAAGAACCACAGTTCGGCCAATAAACTTACCGAAAACTAAGTCCCATCGTTTACTAGGGAAACCAAGTAGTAAACGAATTCGACCGGTTTCACGTTCTCCAACTACCGAGTTATAGCCGATAACGATTGCAAAGAGTGGGAGCCAGAGATCAAATTGTGCAGTGGCTAGCAAGAAAGGATGTGAGGAGAGTTCAATGAACTTTGGCCCGATGGAGATCCATCTCGCTAAGACCAGAATAGTCATGAAGCCAACGGCTGTCCAAACTGTATTTGTACGGAAAGCGTCTGTAATGTCTTTCTTTGCGATAATCAATGCGTCTTTCATTCTCTATATCCTCCGTTAGTGACTTTTTCAAATAGGTCAGCAAGTGACGCATTTTCAACGTTAATATCGGTAACCGTGGCTCCTGCTGTTTCAACACAATTGATGACTGATGACTTTGCGCTCGGATCAGTACAATCAATTCGGAGAGTAGTATCAGTCTCTGAAACGTTATTAACGTGATTCAAGTCTAAAAGACCATGATTATCGGGAACGGTATCTACTGTGAGGACAAGTGTTGAGTCTCTATTGAGACTTTTCCGTAGTTCATCAATTTTACTTACTGTAAGCAGTTCACCGGCATCAATAATTCCAATCCGATCACAAACTGCTTGAACTTGCTCTAAAGAATGACTTGAAAAGAACACGGTGGTTCCGTTGTTTGACTCTTGATTGATTATCGCCTGAAACTCCTGTACCCCATTTGGATCAATTCCCGTAGTTGGCTCATCAAGAATAAGGATTTCCGGATTACCAACAAGGGCGATACCGAGGGCAAGACGTTGGCGCATTCCTTTAGAATATCCTTTTGCCCTTTGATCGCCTTCTCCCTCTAATCCAACTCGTTCTAATATAGATTTTGGCTTTATATCGAATTCACCTATTTGAGTTGCGTATTCAACATGTTCTCGACCGGTGAGATGGTCATAAAGACTATAATTGTCTGGAAGAACACCGATATGTTTTCGGACAGTATACGGGCTATCTTCAGGGTTATGTCCGAGAATAGATATTTCACCATCCGTCGGTTCCCTGAAACCAAGCAATAAATCTATTATTGTCGACTTGCCTGCCCCATTTGGCCCTAAGAATCCAAATACCTCACCTCGTTTGATTTTCAAGTCGAAGTCTCTAACTGCCGTAGTCGTACTGTATTCCTTTACCAACCCCTCAATTGTGATAGCTGACATCTATTCATACCTTTTCCATCTCATAACTTAAAACAACCGATGTAGTAGAATATCCTATATCTGTAGTTTTAATATAAGTTACAAATATTAAAATAAATATCATATACAAAATTGTAAGCTGCAGCCAAGCTAGATGCTTGGGAGACGGTAGTTGACTCCGAGAAAAGTTGCTGTCAGTTATCGTCCTCTATAGTGGTCGTGATAGGGCACATCCCCGCTATTAAAGGTCCGGTCAACACTCAGAGTAAAGTCATCGCTGATGATTCCAAAATACGCCGTCGGTCCCAGCGATACTCAATAACCAGTAGATGTGCTGGCAATCACTGTAAACTTCTCCTCAGTTATAGCTACTTGTAGCGATATCGCCCGTTGCGGGCTTCCTCTAGAGGCCATCGTCAGAACACGGAGAGTGAATTTTGTTATCTGGTCGTTTCTCTCGCTTCCGTTAAGCGTGCGACTACTGGTTTCGATAAGTTCACGCTGAAGGACCTGCCTATTTTTAGTTCGTCCCGTTGCTATCGGTAGTATGCGAGTAGACCTCGGTAACGCACTCTCGGACGTCGCCACCCCCGGCCTCTCACGTGAAGCGCTCGACGAACTCGACGAGCGAGTCGCCGACGCCCACGAGCGCATCCAACGAGGGCGCGACGAGTCCGAACACGGCTACGCCGCGCTGAACCTCCCCGAAACCGCGAACCCCGACGAGATTCGGCGCGCGGTCGAACCCTTCGCCGACGCCGAGGCGGTCCTGACCGTCGGCATCGGCGGGTCCGCGCTCGGCGCGGCCACGCTCGCCCGCGCCCTGCCCTCCGAGACGGACGCCTTCTTCCTCGACAACGTAGACCCCGAACACGTCACGCGACTACTCGACTCCCTGCCGCTGGCCGACACCGCGGTCAACGTGGTCTCGCGCTCGGGCACCACCGCCGAGACGCTCGCCAACTTCCCCGTCGTGCGCGATGCGATGGACGACGCCGGAGTCGATTGGACCGACCGGACCTTCGTCACCACCGGCGCGGAGGGGAACCTCCGGCGACTCGCCGAGAAGGAGGACCTGCCCGCGCTCGCGGTGCCCGACGGGGTTCCCGGCCGCTTCTCGGTCCTCTCGACCGTGGGGTTGGCCTGCGCCGCGATACAGGGCCACGACCTCGACGCCATCCTCCGCGGTGCCAGAGACGAGGCCGACCGACTCGCGGGGTCGCTGTACGACTCGCCCGCGTACGCCTACGGCGCGGCGTCCTACGCCCTCGAAGAGCGCGGCGCGGCCGTCAACGCGATGATGCCCTACGCCGAGTCGCTCGAAACCTTCGCCGAGTGGTTCGCCCAACTGTGGGCAGAGAGCCTCGGCAAAGACGGCCGCGGCCAGACCCCCGCTCGCGCGCTCGGCGCGACCGACCAACACTCCCAACTGCAGCTCTACCGGGCCGGACCTCACGACAAGATGGTCACGCTCGTGCGACCAGAGGAGCGGGCGGACCGGGCCATCCCGCACACCGACCTCGACGGTCTCTCGTATCTCGGCGGGTCGTCGCTCGGCGACCTGCTGGACGCCGAGTTCGAGGCCACCGAAGCCAGTCTCGCCGCCGCGGGTCAGCCGAACGTCCGGGTCGAAATCGACCGCATCGACGAGCGGAGCCTCGGCGAACTCCTCTACGGCATGGAGGCCGCCTGCGTCCTCTACGGCGAACTCGCGGACGTGAAGACGTTCACGCAACCGGCGGTCGAGTGGGGCAAGAAGGCCGCGAGAGGGCTGTTGGGTGGCGGCGACTTCGAGGAGGCAGACGCCGTCGCCGAGAAGACGACGCTGACTGTCGAGTAGCGTCACCGATAGAACAGAAAATTTTTGATAACTGGTTGAATAGAACCGAAAGTACGTCCGTTCGAAACAATGCTATCGGCCCTCCATCGACGGGTAGCTCTCGCCACGCTAGTCGCCCTCGCAGGCGTCGCTGGCGTGGTCGCAGGCGCACCCGCAACGACAGACGATGTATCGAACAGTGACTACCACATCGTTTCGGACGGTGACATCGCCGCCTCCGTCTCGCAGTCCGACGCGACGAACGACAACGAGAACGTCACCGCGACCTTCGCCAACGACCACGAGAATATCGTACTCCATCCGCACGCGAATCAGACCGTCCGACTGCGAACGAACGCCGAGGCCGGGACGGAACTGAAGGTCGAACTCCTGAGAAACGGAAGTCTCAACCGGGTCACCACGGCCCCGGTCTCCGAGAACGGGACCGCGACCGCAGTTTTCGACCTCGGCGATTTCGAAGCCGAACGCGACGTCTCGCTGGTCGTCCGCCACGACGACAAGAAAGTCGCCGAATCTCCCGGCGTCGTGCGGAAAATCTCGACCGAACTCGTTCACCACGGTGACCCCCTCGTCCTCCGGCCCGCCGAGAACGAGACGGTTCAGATTCGGACCGACGCTGACCCCGGGCGAAAACTGCAGGTGGCACTCAAATCCGACAAGTTCGTCCGAGCCGTCACCGCGACCGTCTCCGAGAACGGGACTGCCACTGCGACGTTCGACCTGAGCGACGTGGAGTCGGGGACCCCGATTACCGTCTCGGTCTTCGCCAGCGACGAACCGGAGTTCGAGGGTCTCGTCGTGAACGAGTCGGCCACCGTGCGCAGAAACGGGACGCTAACTGTGGACGACCCCTCGTCGAACTACACCGTTCGGGGCCGCGTCGGTGACTGGACCGTCACGAAACTCGAGGTCAACGTGTCGTCGGTCGACTCGACGCTTGACGCGTCGCGGACCGTGACGGTCGACGGGGCCGGTCGATTTAACGCGACATTCGACCTCTCGTCGCTCTCCGCCGGTACCGAACTATCGGTCGATGTCGGCGGAGTGCCTCGGTCGGTGTCCGAACTCGTTGTAACCGAGGCGTCCCGCGACGCCACCGTGTTCGCTTTCGTAGAGACCCCGCTGAATCTCACGGTTCAGCGTCCGGGCGAGGCGGTGCTGGTCCGCGCCGCGTCCGACCAGACGATTCGCGGGACGACGAACCTCCGTCCGGGGACCGAACTAGTCGTGACCGCCGAGAACGGTGCGATGAACGTCCCGAGCGACTTCTCGCTGTCCGACACCGCGACGGTTCGAGAGGACGGCACCTTCGCCGCGACGCTCGACTTCGACGAGGCCGAGGCCGGAGCGAACTTCACGGTCACGGTCGAACGCGGTCTCCCGCTGGCAGAAGTGGACGGACGCGTCGTGAAGGAGTCGGCCGTAATTCCAACGACGACTGCTCGCACGACCACCGCCGACGAACCGACGGCGTCCACCAACTCGACGACCGACGGTAGCAGCGAGTCCAGCATCCCCGGGTTCGGCGTCCCCGTCGCGCTCGTCGCGGTGGCGGCCGGACTCGCGCTCGCGCGGCGGAACTGACGACTCGTCTCACTCGACACAACTCACCGCGCCAACATACAAACACAGGGACTTTAGCCCGGCCACCCCTTGTTCGGAATATGGAAGACCGTTCTGCTGCGAGCGTGGGCGTCGTGTTGGCCGGATTCACCCTCGCGGCCGCCGCGCTCCCGTGGGGCACCGTCGGCATCGGTCCCGTCGAAAACGTGATTCTCGCCGTCCTCGGTGTGACCGCGTTCGGCGCGTTCGTGTTGCGACGCCACGACGTACTCGCCCGCGGTCCCGGGTCGCTCGTCGCTGGCGTCGCCAGTCTCGGCGTCGTCGGATACGTCGGCGTGTCGAGAGCGAGCGCATTCGCCGGTCGCAGTACGTTGGCCGAGGGAACGACGCTATCCGTCGATGTAACTGCGGTCTCACCGTGGGGCGTGACCCTCGCGCTAATCGGCGGGGTGGGCGGCGTCATCGCGGCGTACGGCGACGGCCGGGGTCTCCCCGAATCGCTTGGTACGGCGGTCAAAGCCGCCGGATGGGGTCTCGCAGTCGGGTTCGCCGGACTGTTCGCCATCGCGGCGTGGGCCAGCGTGCTCGTGAGTATCGTCGCGGGACTCGTCCCCGGCGACCCCGGAACGGCCACTCAACTCGCCATCAGCGCGGTGGCGCTCGGTCTCGGTACCGGCACCGTCGCGCTGATATACTTTCAGTGGACGGACAAGACGCTGGCGTTCCTCGACTTCCGCGTCCCGACGCTGCGCGACCTCGGCTACGTCGGCGGTGGCATCCTCGCGCTGTTCGGACTACAGGTACTCGTCACGGTCGTCTTCTCCCAACTCGGCCTGAGCACCGCCGAACACAACGTCCAGCAGGCCGCGGCGGGCGGCAACGCCGAAATCCTCCTCTTGCTGATTCCGGCGTCGTGGCTCATCATCGGTCCGGGCGAAGAACTGCTCTACCGCAACATCATCCAGAAGTCGCTGTACCCGACGTTCGGCGAGTGGGGCGGTGTGCTGGTCGCGAGCGTCGTGTTCTCGCTGGCTCACATCCCCGCCTACGCGGCCGGGGCCGACCTCCCCGCGTTACTGAGTACGCTCGCGGTCATCTTCTTCCTCTCGCTCATCCTCGGCGCGACGTACCTGAAGACGGACAACGTGACGGTCTCGGCGTTGATTCACGGCACGTTCGACGCCATCATCTTCGCGGCGATGTACGTCCAGATGACTGGCGGTGCGTGACCGGTCTGTTCGCGACTGAAAACGGAGCGGGCGAAATCCACGTTCGGCCCGAAAACGGTGCGTCTGCTGTCCGTGCGTCCCGCGTCCGCCTCACGTCTGACGTAGATTTAACACCTTCAACGACCTCTGAAAGTCTCATGGAGCGTCGCTACTCGATTACCTGCGAGCGCGACCGCGCCAAGCGCATCGAGACGCTGGCCCGCGAGTACGACCTGACGACGCAGGAGGTCCTCCGGCAGCTCATCGAAGTCGGACTCGAAGAGATAGAGACCGACGAGTGAGTGCGAAACGACCCCGCGTGGGTCGAGCGACAGCGCAAGTTCCGCGGGAGACTGACCTCCCAACGGACGGGTCTCGCTGTGGGCGAATCATCCGGTCGGCGAGTCGAACGTCGGATAAAGACGGTAGTTCGGTCGATTCAGGCGTTCGACGGGTTCTTGCGGGTCAGTTCGCTTCCGCAGATGGGGCATCGGTCCTTGTTCTCGTCGAACTCGCGGCCGCACCCCTGACACTGGAAGCGCCAGTCGCGCTGTTCCGCGATGCCTTCCTGCGCGATGACCTCGACGCTCACGTCCATGTGTTCGGCGACGTTCTGCATGGCGTAGTCGTCGGTGACGAGCGTCGCGTCGAGTTCGAAGGCACCGGCGATGAGTCGAACGTCGGTGTCGGAGAGTTCCTCGAAGTCGCCGGTCTCCTTGGCGGCCCGACGCACGCGCTCGACCGCGCCGTCCTGCGGGATGTGGATGTGCATCCCGGACCCCTCCATCGCGTCGAAGCGATAGGCGCTCTCGTCCTCTAGTTCCTCGCGGACCATCGGGATGCTCGCCGTGTCCGCGTTGGTGTGATACTCGTTGATGAAAGCTGAGGCGTCTAGAACGTACATTTACCGCTGAACGACGATGTAGTCTTTTACTGCCTGCACTCGTTTGACGGGGACCTGAAATCGACCCTCTTCGTCGGAGTCGAACTCCACCGTGCCACGTTGCAACTGTTCGTCCGGTTCGACGAGTAGGTCCGCGAGTTCACCCGTCTTGAGGTCCATGGTGATGTTGTACAACATACCGAGTTCTGTTCCGTCTGACCCCATGACGGCCTTCCCCGAGAGGTTTTCGGCGAGGATTTTCGACATACGGGGGGTTACTGAGTGCTACACCATAAAGGATACGGGGTGGTGTGACCCCCGGCAGTTCGGTCGCTGACGTACAGCGGAGTGAAAAAGTTAAATGCTACGCGGAGTACCTCTTGAGTAAGAACCTTCTTTCCCCGGTGGTAGCCTATGCCTGACACTAATACACGCGAGAACGGACAAGGTCTGCGCACCCCCATTGTCGCCGTACTGGGGCACGTAGACCACGGCAAGACCAGTCTTCTGGACAAGATACGCGGTTCGACCGTCATCGAGGGGGAGGCGGGTGCTATCACCCAGCACATCGGTGCGACCGCCATCCCGCTCGACGTGGTGTCGAAGGTCGCGGGGAGCCTCATCGACCCGAGCGACTTCGACTTGCCGGGCCTGCTGTTCATCGACACGCCGGGTCACCACTCGTTCACGACGCTCCGGTCGCGCGGCGGCGCGCTGGCCGACATCGCCATCCTCGTCGTGGACGTGAACGACGGCTTCCAACCGCAGACGCTCGAAGCCATCAACATCCTCAAGCAGTCCCAGACGCCGTTCGTCGTCGCGGCGAACAAGATAGACACCATCCCGGGGTGGAAACCGAACGAGGACGCACCGGTCCAACAGACCAAGGAGGCCCAGAGCGACCGGGTACAGTCGGCGCTCGACGAGCAACTCTACGAGATTATCGGCGAACTCAGCGACGAGGGGTTCTCGGCCGACATGTACTGGCGGGTGCAGGACTTCCGGGGGAACATCGGCGTGGTACCGGTCAGCGCGGAGACCGGCGAGGGTGTCCCCGACCTCCTGACCGTCCTGATGGGTCTGGCCCAGCGGTACATGAAAGAGGACATGGCCATCGACGTGACCGGGCCGGGCGCGGGCACCGTTCTCGAAGTCAAAGAAGAGAAGGGCTTCGGGACGACCCTCGACGTGGTGCTGTACGACGGCACCATCCGCGAGGACGAGACCATCGTGGTCGGGGGTCTCGACGACCCAATCGTGACCGACGTGCGCGCCATCCTGAAACCCCGGCCGCTCGCCGAGATTCGGACCGAAGACCGCTTTGAGAAGGTGGACGAAATCGCGGCCGCGTCCGGCGTCAAAATCGCGGCACCTGACCTCGACGACGCGATGGCGGGCGCGCCAGTCCGCGTGGTCCGCGACCGAGACATCGAGGAAGTCATCACGGAGGTTCGGGCCGAACTCTCCGAAATCGAGGTCGAGACGCAGGAACAGGGCGTGGTCGTGAAGGCGGACACGCTCGGCAGTCTGGAGGCCATCGCCAACGCCATGGACGAGGCCGAGATTCCCATTATGCGCGCCGAAGTCGGCGACGTTGCCCCCCGCGACATCAGCGTGGCGTCCACCGCGAGCGAGGACAAGCACAAGACGATTCTCGCGTTCAACGTGGACGTGCTGGCCGACGCCGAACAGCAGGCCGAGGAGAGCGACGTGAAACTGTTCGAGAGCGGCGTCATCTACCGACTCATCGAGGAGTACGAGGAGTACATCGAGGAACTCGAACGCGCCCAGCAGGAGACGGTGCTGGACAACATCACTCGGCCCGCGCGGTTCCAGATTCTACAGGACCACACCTTCCGCCAGAACGACCCCGCCGTGGTCGGCGTCGAGATTCTCGCGGGCACCGTCAAGAAGAACAGCAACGTGGTGAAGTTCGACGGGAACGACCCGACGCGGGTCGGCCAACTCAAGGGGATTCAGGAGCAGGGCGAAGACGTGGACGAGGCTCGGAGCGGGAACCGCGTCAGCGTCGCCATCGACGGACCGACGGTCGGCCGCCAGATAGAGGAGGGCGACGAACTCTGGATGGAACTCCCCGAGAAGCACGCCAAGATTCTCGAACAGGAACTTGCCGACGACATCCCGGTGGACGAACTCGAGGCGCTCCAGATGTACCTCGACAAACGGCGCAAGCGCGACCCCTTCTGGGGCAAATAGGTCGGGCCGAAACCGCTGTCCGCGCCCCACCGACTTGAATTCCAGCCACGTACCGGGTTTCTTATAAACAGTCGGCTCTATTTTTCACTGTTTATTACTCAATCAGTCCAAACAATAGTGCGGTTAAAATTACCTCTGGATATGGGTTCTTGGCGGGTTTCAGCCGCGCTCGTAGGGTTTTAAACGGTCTGAAGAGCGAAAACGGCTTCCTCCTTTGAAGTATCAACCCTCGTTCACTGTCGAGTGGAGTCATGACGGAACGTACTACGACGCGACGACGGTTCCTGCAAGCATCGGCCGCGACGGTCGTAACTGGCGCCCTCCCCGCGACTGCGACCGCCGCCGAGACCGGGTGGACGGTCGCCGAGACGCCGTCGGACACGTCCGACGAGCCTTGGCAGACTGCCAAGACCCCCACCGGAAACACCCTCTACGACGTGGAGTACACGAACGACGGCGCGTACGCGGTCGGCGCCGGCGGCGTCGCCATCCGCCGGACGCCCGACGGCTGGCGGACGGTCTTCGACGGCGGCGTGACCGGAAACGGGAACTCGTTGTACGGCGCGGACGTGACCGACGACGGCAAGCAAATCTGGATGGTCGGTTCGTCTGGCGCGGTCGGCGCGTACGACGTGGAGACCGGGACCCTCTACGACCACTCCAAGCCCGTCGGAAGCACGAACAACTTCAACGACGTGTCCGTGACGGGTCCCGCTGGCGAGGCGAACGTCTACGTCGCGGGCGACTCGGGCAAGGTCTACTACAGCTTCGAGAACGGGGAGTCCCAGACGTGGAACTACGTCACGCCCGGTAGCGGGTCGGGACTCTCGGCCATCGACTTCCACGACGTGAAGTCCGGCCACGTCGTGGACACCAACCAGAAAGTGTTCCAGACGACCGACGGCGTTTCCTACGACGACATCGGCATCGCCGACGCGAACGTCAACTTCTACGGCGTGGACAGCGACGCCCGCGACGACGTGTGGGTGTCGGGCGGCGGCGGCATGGTCTTCCACTGGGACGGTGCCAACTGGACGCCGACCGACCTCGGCGACGCCGGTCTCCGCGACGTCGAAGTCACCGACGACGACCGGAACGGCTTCACCGTCGGCGGGGGCGGCAAAGTCTTCGACCTGACCGACGGCAAGTGGGCGCAGGACGCCACGCCGACCGGCCAGAACCTGAAGGCGGTCGTCCGCGGCAGTCCGAACGTCGCCGTCGGTGCCGGCGGGACGGTCGTCGAGAACTGAGCGGCGATTGCCCTCGCGGAGTCGAACGCTCGCGACAGGCCCTCCGACTCCAGTGTCGCTCCTCGCTCTCCGCCGGATAGGATTACCACCGACCAATAATTTTTAGTCGACGGCTACCATATACACCTACTGGAAGGTGGTTTCATGCTCGGGCAAATCCAACTACCTAGTGGTAACGCCGGAGTACCGAACGCATCCTACTACGACCTCGCTCTCGTCTTCCTTCCGATGCCGCTGCTGGTCGGTCTGCTCGCCGGGAAACTGTTCGGCGTCGCGTCCCAACTCAGCGTGTCGGCGGGCGCGGTGCTGTCGGCGATTGCGCTCGCTCATCTGCTCTTCCGGAACCCGCCGACGCGCCGCGGTCCGCGCGGACAGGTCGGCGGACCCTCCGCGTGAAACTGCTGATTCTCCTGCGTGAGAGTCGACGGCCGCTCTGCGCGAGAACCAGTAGCCGCTCGACACGACGGACGGTAGTCGGTCCGCGTGAGAATCGATGGTCGTTCGAGTGATAGTACGTGACCGGCGAGCGGACGCGGACGCTTATCGCGCGGTCGGCGTGATGTTGTCGCCCATCATCTGCTTGACCTGCATGGCGGCGCTCGCCGCGAGACCTCGGGCGACCTCCGCCTCCTCGTGGGTTTCCAGGTTGTCCCCGTCGAAGTCGTCGATGCTGGGTTTGAACCCGGCACTCACGGGGTGGCCGACCGGCGGTTGGACCGACACCTGCGCCTGCGGTCCGTTGCCGTCGTCGGCGACCTTCGACCCGACGACGTACTCGTCGGGGAGGAACTCGCGGGTCCGGGTGGCGATGTCGGTGATGCTGTCGCGAAGCGACTGTTTCTGCTCGGGGGAGAGGTCCGGAACGTCGGCGTTCGCACGTTTCCCGGCCTGCGTCTTGCCGGGGACGCCCGCGTAGGGGGTGTTTCCGTTCATCGGTCTGACGACGATAGTTAGGTCCCGACGTTATAAAAGCTCTCGGCTTCGGCAGACTCTGGCACGGTTCTCCACCACGAGCGAGTCCGCTCAGCAAATCGGCTCGCTCTCGCCGTAGACGGCCACGACGACCGCCGTCGCGTAGACCCCGGCCTCGGCGTCGATGCTCGCGGTCTCGACGCGCTCGCCGGTGAACGTCCACTCGCGCAGTTCCCGCCCGGCCGCCAGACCGGTCCGGACGCGCTCGGTCACGTCCTCGGGGTCGGTCTCGCCCGCGGCCTCGTAGAACAGGCCCGGTCCCTCCTCGCTCGCGGTCCACCCGAGCGCGGCGGAGACGTGGCCCGGTCCGGCGCGTGTCGCGCGCGCCTGCACGACCGTCAGGCGCTCGCCGGCCGGTCCGAGGTCCGGGGCCGTGCCGACCGCCTCGACCTCGGCGTCGGCCGGAATCATCGACGAGACCGCGACGAGGTTGTAGTTGTGGAGGTTGGCGTCCGCGAGGGCGGCGTCGTACGAAGACATCTCCGTGGGACCGGTCCCGGTCCCCCACGCGACCCGAATCGTGCTCATATCTAGTGTGAATCACCGGGCGAGGTAAGGGATTGCGATTTTCGGTCTAGTCGCGGACTCGGCAGTGAGGTCACTCACCACCGAGTCCAGTCAGAGGTTCGGTTGTTCGACGGTCTCGGTCCAGAACTCGTCGCGGAGGTATCGCTCCTCGACCGGGCGGTGGCCGAGGGACTTCGCGACACGGCCGAGCGTGGCCCAGAGCAGTCGCTGGACGGCCGGGGGTCCGACCGCGACTCTCGTACCGTCTCGGAGGTACTCGGTCATCACGAGTCCGTAGAGGAAACTCGGCTCGCCGTAGTCGCCGCCCGAACCGAACGCCCCCTCGTGGTCCAACCCGGCGACGGTGAGTTGCGTTTCGAGGGTCTTCGCCCACGGAAGGTCCACGTAGAAGGCGACGAAGTCGTCGGTGTCGTTCCGGAAGTAGTGTTCGCGCCCGGGCCGGACGGTGTGCTCGTCGCCGGGTTCGAGACGGCGGGGGTCGCCTTCCTCGACGACGGTCAGTTCGCCTTCGACCGCGCGGAACTGCTCCTCGTCGGCGGTGTGGACGTGTGGGGGGAACTCGGTCGCGTCCGGCGACAACCAGACCAACATGGCGGGCGACTCGTCGGCGTCGTCGGGCCACCGCAGGGGAGCCATCCACATCCCGGTCCCGGGACTGGACGCGAGCGGGTAGGGCGAATCCGCGAAGAGGTCGGCGGCGGCCCCGTCGGGGTCGAGTTCGAGCGCGGGTCCTTCGGTCGGTGTGCCGTCCTCGTCGAGGGGACGCCCGGTCGTGAGCGAGTCCATGCTCGAAAAAGTCAGCCCGAGGACATAACTCTCGGGGAATACTTTGCGGGGCACGCCGGGTGAATCAACGAGTATAACCTGCGCGCACCCTCACCCCGAACCAACGGAGACCCCTTCATGACAATCAGATTCGTGACGAGCAACGAAGGTAAGGTCCGAGAGGCGCGCGAGTACCTCGACGACGACGTGGAGCAGGTCAACTACGACTACACCGAGATTCAGAGCGACGACCTCGGCGAAATCGCGGTCGCCGGGGCGAAGGAGGCCTTCGCGGAGACCGGCGGGGACGACCCCGTACTGGTGGACGACGCGGGCCTGTTCGTAGACGCGCTCGGCGGGTTCCCCGGACCGTACTCCTCGTACGTCGAGGACACCGTGGGCGTCGAGCGCGTCTGGAATCTCGTCGAAATGGAGGAGAACCGCCGGGCGCAGTTCCGGTGCGCGGTGGCCTACTACGACGGCGAGACGGCCGAGACGTTCGACGGCGCGGTGCCGGGCCGCATCGTCGCGCCGCGCGGCGAGGGCGGGTTCGGCTACGACCCTATCTTCGAACACGAAGGGGAGACGATGGCCGAGATGAGCACCGAGCGCAAGAACGCGATTTCCCACCGCGGGCGGGCACTGGCGAAGTTCGCGGACTGGCTGGCCGAGGACTGAGCGAACGACGCCTCTAGCGGTCGCTCAGTCCGAAATCGCCTGCGTTCCGTCGGAGGACGCCGACCGACAGCCCCGTTCCAGTTCGAGGACGTTCAGGTCGCCGTCGAGGGTCACCGACAGCATCTCGTCGTCCAGCGGAATCTCGACCAGTATCTGCCACGGGTCCTCCGAGAGGATGGTCGTCTGTTCGTCGCTGACGCACCACGCGAGGTCCCAGTACGGCGTCGTACACAGGTCCACGCCGTGTTCGCGGTGGAACGTCACCACGTCCGACTGGTCGAGGAGCGAGAGTCCCACCGCCGAGTAGAGTTGGTGGTGACACTGCTCGCACTCGTGGTCCACTCGCACCTCCAGTCCGAGGAAGTCCTCGTCGTCGCGGGTAATCGCGGTGGACATCCGGCCGTTGCACTCCGGGCAGACGCCGTCGGCCGCGAGGCAGTGGAGGTGGCGCACGCGCTGGTTGAACGCGTCCATTATCTCCTCGCGGGTGCGGTCGTTCAGTCCGCCCGGCGGGAAGGGGTAACAGCCGTGGTTCTTCCCGCACTCCTTGCACTCGATGGCCAGCATCTCGTCGTCGTAGTACGCCTGTAGTCCGCCGTCGCAGGTCGCACAGGTCCCCTGCACGTCGAACGGACCCATCTCGGGGTGTTCGTTGAACGACCCGGCGAGGATGGCCCGGACGACCTTCTTCCCGGCCTGCCTGAAGTCGTACCCGTCGTCGGTCTGGACGACGAAGTGGTCGGTGAGCTGCTTGAGGTGGTAGTTGAACTGGGCGCTGTCGCGCATGCCGACCTCGCGTCGAAGCTCCGAGAAGTTCACCGGGCGGTCCGAGGCCTTCCAGAGCGCCTCCAGAATCGACAGTCGCGTCTCGTTGGCGATGACCGAGAACGCCTCGGCCGGGGCCACGCAGTCCTCGCAGTCCCGAATCGTGGACTCCTCGGCGTCGAGGTCCGCGTTCGGCCCTGTTGTTCCGCTCATACGACGAGATGCGGTCGCATCCGGCTAAAGTGTTGCCTTAATCGCATTTTTGTTGCGTTTCTTACTATTCGGCGGAGATGCGCCGTACCGTCAGCAGGCCGGTCTACGGCCAAAACTTGTTTACTCGAAGCGGTGGTGGTCCCTCGAAGAGCGATGCTGCTGGAACGGGTCGCGTCGGGAGGCACTCTCCGTCGGCAACCGACCGAGAACGAAGGGGTCGGACGCGTCCCCGACGAGCGTGATTCCGCCGACCGGGACCGTCCCGACCGTCGTAACTGTGCACGGTAGGAACCGTCCCGACACCCGAACGAGAACAGTAGGTTTATCAGTCGTTCGGGGCGAATCTTCCAGTAGAATTACTTCAGGAGGTCAACTTTGACAGGAAATTACGCCCAACCGGAGGTGAATATCGGACTGGTCGGTCACGTAGACCACGGAAAGACGACGCTCGTGCAGGCGCTTTCCGGCGAATGGACTGACCAGCACTCCGAGGAGATGAAGCGTGGCATCTCCATCCGGCTCGGGTACGCAGACGCCACGTTCCGGCAGTGTCCCGGTCTCGACGAGCCGGAGCGATACACGGTAGACGAGACGTGTCCGGACGGCAGCGAGAGCGAACCGCTCCGCACGGTGTCGTTCGTGGACGCCCCCGGACACGAGACGCTGATGGCGACGATGCTCTCGGGCGCGGCCATCATGGACGGCGCGGTGCTGGTCGTCTCGGCCAGCGAACCCGTCCCGCAGGCCCAGACCGAGGAGCACCTGATGGCGCTCGACATCATCGGCATCGACAACATCGTCGTCGCCCAGAACAAAATCGACCTCGTGGACCGCGAGCAGGCCCAGCGCAACTACGAGGAGATACAGGAGTTCGTGGAGGGCACCGTCGCCGAAGACGCGCCGGTCGTCCCCATCTCCGCCCAGCAGGAGGTCAACATCGACCTCCTGATGCAGGCCATCGAGGAGGAGATTCCGACGCCCGACCGCGACCCCGACGCGGACCCGCGGATGCACGTCGCTCGGAGTTTCGACATCAACCGTCCCGGCACGACGTGGGACGGTCTGATGGGCGGCGTCCTCGGCGGCAGTCTGGTCGAGGGGAGACTCACGGAGGGCGACGACATCGAACTCCGCCCCGGCCGCGAAGTGGAGGAGGGCGGCGAGACGCGATGGGAACCCGTCGAGACCGACGTGCGCTCGCTTCAGGCGGGCGGCGAGACGGTGGACGAAGTGACGCCGGGCGGATTGCTCGGCGTCGGGACCGGTCTCGACCCCAGCCTCACGAAAGGCGACGCGTTGGCGGGACAGGTCGCCGGGACGCCCGGTACCCTCCCCCCGACGTGGAACAAGTTCACGATGGAGGTGGACCTGCTCGAACGCCTCGTCGGACTCGACGACCAAGACATCGACGACATCTCGACCGGCGAACCGCTGATGCTCACCATCGGCACCGCCACGACGGTCGGGTCCGTGACCAGCGCGCGCGAAGGCGAGTGTGAGGTCGCGCTCAAGCGACCGGTCTGCGCACCCGAAGGTGCCCAGATAGCCATCAACCGCCGCATCGGCGCACGCTGGCGACTCATCGGAGTCGGCACGCTCACCGAGTAGCATGGTCGTCACGGTCGCCATGGACACGAGCGCGCTCATGATGCCGGTCGAGTCGGACGTGCGGTTGTTCGACGAACTCGACCGACTCCTCGGCACCTTCGAGTGCGTCGTCCCCCGCGCCGTCTGCGACGAGCTGTCGAAGCTCGCGGAGGGCGCCGGAAAGGAAGCCGTCGCAGCGAGCGTCGGTGCGGACTTGGCGGCCGAGCGATGTCGAACCGTCGAACACGAAGCATCGTACGCAGACGACGCGCTTGTCGAACTCGCCCCCGAGTTCGACTACGTCGTCACGAACGACGGTCCCCTCAAGGGGCGCCTGCTCGACGCGGACGCACCGGTAATTCATATAAGGGGCCGGAACAAACTCGCAATCAGCAAACCTTAGCATGTACAAACGGGTTAGACTCAAAGATACGGTCGAGGTACCCCCAGAACACCTCGCAGAGGTGACGCCGGAGCTAGTGAAGCGGCTCCTGCAGGACAAGTTGGAGGGACGAATGGACGAAGATGTCGGAAGCGTCGTCAGTGTCGTGAACGTCAACGACATCGGCGACGGTGCGGTTCTTCCGAACCGACCGGGCGTGTACTACGAGGCCGACTTCGACGCGGTCACGTACGACCCCCAGATGCAGGAAGTCGTGGACGGCGAAATCGTGGAGGTCGTCAACTTCGGTGCCTTCGTCGGCATCGGTCCGGTGGACGGACTGCTCCACGTCTCGCAGATATCGGACGAGTATCTCGCGTACGACGAAGAGGGCCAGATGCTCGCGTCCCGCGAGTCGAACCGCACGCTCGGCGTCGGCGACTCGGTGCGGGCGCGCATCGTCACCAAGAGCATCGACGAGCGCAATCCGCGCGAGAGCAAGATTGGTCTCACGGCCAAGCAGGTCGGTCTCGGCAAGCACGGCTGGCTGAAAGAGGAACGCGAGAAGCGTCAGGCCACCACCGAGAGTGAATAACGATGGCTAGCAACCGCCTCGCCTGCCGCGAATGTCACGCCGTGGCCGAACCCGACGAGGACACCTGTCCCATCTGCGGTTCGACCAGCCTCACGGAGGACTGGAGCGGCTTCGTCATCATCGCGCACCCCGACGAGAGCCAGATTGCCGAGGAGATGGAAGTGACCGAACCGGGCAAGTACGCGTTGAAAGTCCGGTAACCGCTACTGATTCACCGTGAGTGACGTTCTCGTCACCTTGCCCGCGGAGATGCGCGGGGAACTCAAGGAACCGATGGGACCGATTTTCACCGACGCCGAGCGCCTGCTGGCGGCGGCGGGCGACGGCCCGCTCGTCGCGGTGGGCGACGTGGTGACCTACCATCTCGAACGTGCCGGCGTCGTGCCCGACGTGGCCGTGGTAGACGGTCTGACCGAGCGAGAGGAGGTCGAGGACGACGTCGCGGAGGGCGTCGCTAGACTCGGCCAGTCCGCACGCGAAGTCCGCGTCGAGAATCCCGCGGCGACCGTCACCCGCGAGATGGTCGTGGCGCTCCGCGAGGCGATTGCCGACACCGTCCCGACCGTCATCGTGGTCGAAGGCGAGGAGGACCTCGTCACCCTCCCGGCAATCGTGGCCGCGCCGCTGGGCGCGAGCGTAGTCTACGGTCAGCCGGGCGAGGGGATGGTCCTCGCCGAAGTGACTGCGGACGCCAAAGATAGGATGCACGACCTTCTAGGCCGAATGGACGGCGACGCCGGCGCGCTGTTCGAGATTCTGGACGCGACGTAGCTTCGGTCCGCAGCCGAGTTCGGGTTGTTCACTTCGAAATCCTTTTACAACGTTCACAGCCAATAACAGAGTAACTGAGCGATACACATGGAAGTTGAAATCCTCTCCGAGGAGCAGAATCCGATGCTCCACCGGTCCGAAGTGCGGTTCCAGATAGTTCACGACGAAGCGACGCCCTCCCGGCTCTCGGTCCGCGACAGTCTCGCGGCGAAGTTGGACAAGGACTCGAGCGAAGTCGTGGTTCACGAGATGAACACCAAGTTCGGAATGCGCAAGACCGTCGGCTACGCGAAGGTCTACGACAGCCCCGAGCACGCCCGCGACGTCGAGCAGGAGTACATGCTCGAACGTAACAAGATTGCCGCGGACGCCGACGCCGAACCCGAGGCGGAGGAGGCCGAATAATGGCGCGCAACGAGATGTACGACGACGACGGAACGACCGATAAAGAGACCTGCACCCGGTGTGGCGACGCGTTCCTCGCCGACCACGGCGACCGCCTCCACTGCGGTCGGTGTGGCTACACCGAGTGGAAGTAGGGCGATGCGCCGAGCGGGAGCGAACTGCATCGTGAAAACGCGAACGGCGACGAAGGAGCCGTGAGCGAGCGAATGCGCGTCCTCGGCATCGAGGGCACCGCGTGGGCGGCCAGCGCGGCCGTCTACGACACTGAAGACGACCCCGACTCGATTTTTATCGAAACCGACGCCTACCAGCCCGACAGCGGCGGTATTCACCCGCGCGAGGCCGCCGAACACATGAGCGACGCCGTCCCCGAAGTCGTCGAGACCGCCTTGGCCGAGGCCGACGGCGATATCGACGCGGTGGCGTTCTCGCGCGGGCCGGGTCTCGGTCCCTGCCTGCGGACGGTCGGCACCGCCGCGCGAGCGCTCGCCCAGACGCTCGACGTGCCCCTCGTCGGCGTCAACCACATGGTCGCCCACCTCGAAATCGGTCGCCAGCAGTCGGGGTTCGACTCCCCGGTCTGCCTGAACGCCTCGGGCGCGAACGCCCACGTGCTGGGCTACCGCAACGGCCGGTACCGCGTGCTGGGCGAGACGATGGACACCGGCGTCGGCAACGCCATCGACAAGTTCACGCGCCACGTCGGGTGGTCCCACCCCGGCGGACCGAAGGTCGAGGAGGCCGCCAAAGACGGCGAGTACGTCGAACTCCCCTACGTCGTCAAGGGGATGGACTTCTCGTTCTCGGGCATCATGAGCGCCGCCAAGGACGCCTACGAGGAGGGGACGCCCGTCGAAGACGTCTGCTACTCCCTGCAGGAAAACGTCTTCGCCATGTTGACCGAAGTCGCCGAGCGCGCCCTCTCGCTGACCGGGAGCGACGAACTCGTGCTGGGCGGCGGCGTCGGGCAGAACGCCCGTCTCCGCGAGATGCTCGGTGCGATGTGCGACCAGCGCGGCGCGTCGTTCCACGCCCCGGAACCGAGATTCCTCCGGGACAACGCCGGGATGATAGCGGTCCTCGGCGCGGAGATGGTCCGTGCGGGCGACACCATCCCGGTGGAGGAGTCGGCCGTGGACCCGGACTTCCGGCCGGACCAAGTCCCTGTCACGTGGCGCGACGACGACGAGTCCGTGGCCGTCTGGCGCGAGAACGGTGCGGAAGTGAAGGGCGCGGAGGCCACCGTCGAAATCGGCGACGAGCGCGTCACGAAGCGCCGCCTGCCGAAGCGCTACCGCCACCCCGAACTCGACGCGCGCCTCCGGCGCGACCGGACGGTCCTCGAAGCGCGCCTGACCAGCGAGGCCCGGCGACACGGCGTTCCGACCCCGGTGGTCTACGACGTGGACCCACAGGAGGGCGTGCTGGTGTTCGAGCGCGTGGGCGAGGCCGACCTCCGCGAGAATCTCACGCCGGACCGCGTGCGCGACGTGGCCCGGCACCTCGCCGCGATTCACGCCGCGGGGTTCGTCCACGGCGACCCGACGACGCGGAACGTCAGGGTCGGGCGACGCGACGGGCCGTCCGGACCGGACCGGACCTACCTCATCGACTTCGGACTGGGCTACTACACCGACGACGACGAGGACTACGCGATGGACCTCCACGTCTTCGCCCAGAGCCTCGCCGGGACCTCGGACGACGCCGAGGAGTTACGGCGCAAGTTCGAGGAGGCCTACGCCGAGGCTGGCGACGATACGGTGTTGACTCGGCTTCGGGCGGTCGAAGGCCGCGGTCGCTACCAGTGAGGACTCGGCCCACCACCTCCCGTCTCGGCCCACCAACTTCTTTCGGACGGCGGTCGAGTACCTCCCTATGGACGACGAACTCGAGTGTCACGCGGACGGTAGCTTCGAGTACGGCGGTCAGGACGGATATCTTGACGAGGTGGACGGCGGTACGGTCGGCGTCGATTCCGACGGTAGCCTCGTCAACCTGAACGTCAAGGTCACCGAACGCGAGGAGTTCGTACACGCGAGAGCTAAACTCACTCCCGAGGAGGCCCGCGAGGTCGGCGAGTGGCTCCTCGACTACGCCGACCGCACCGAGGAGTGACTCTCGACGGACCGCCGCGCACGTCGTCCCGCGGTCCGCCGCGGGAACCGTTCAGCTTTCGACCGTAGCCAAAGCACTTTATCCCTCTCCGCCGTATTTCTCTCACATGGCAGACAAACCTACCACCGGCGAACTGTTCGGCGTTCCGTACAACTTCGAGCGACCGAGCATCGGACGGATGCTCTCGTCGTACTGGAAACCCGACGAGGGGATGCTTGTGGACAAGCCCTTCGGCATCGGCTACACGCTCAACCTCGCCAACTGGCGGTCGTGGATAGTGCTGGCCGTCGCCGGCGCGCTCCTCTGGCACGAGCGCAAGAACGAGCAACAGGAACTGACCGCCGAGGGCGGTCCGGTCGAAGTCGTCGTGGACGACGACTGAGGACTCCGATTCTCTGCTCTGGAGTTACGAACGCGTCGATGGCGCTTCGTGACGGATAGTCGCTACGCTAGCCCGTAACGGCAACAGGAAGCAAAGTAGCAGGATAAGTCCCGTCGCTCGACAGCGGCGGTCGTCCGAGCGCCGTCGGACTTCCGAGCAGTTTTAACCGCAGACGAACGCCCATCGAGTATGAACCGGTCCGCGCTCGTCGCCGTCGCCGCCGGAGCGTTACAGGGCGTCTTCGAGTGGTTACCCATCTCCAGCGAGGGCAACATCACCGTCTTCTTGACCGCGCTCGGGTCCTCGCCCGAGGCCGCGGTCCAGTTCTCGCTGTTCCTCCACGCCGGAACTGCGCTCTCGGCCGCGGTGTACTACCGCGACGAGTTGCGCGACGTGCTGGCCGCGCTTCCCCACTGGCGGCCGGGGTCGGCGTTCGACCCCGCCGCCGACGCTCCGGGTGCCACGGGCGCGCCCGGCGCGACGAGTGCGGGCGCAGGAAGCACGGACAGTCGCGTCGCGAGTGCGCGTACCGCCAGCCAACGCCCGACCCTCTCGTTCCTCGGGGTCGCGACGCTGGCCTCGGGCGTCGTGGGCATCGCGGCCTACGCCACGCTCGACCACGTCGTTTCCGCGCTCACGGGCGGCGCCTTCGTCGCGCTGGTCGGCGTCCTGCTCGTGCTGACGGGCGTCCTCCAGCGGGTCGCCGACGACTTCGAGTTCGGCGGCCGCGAGTCGCCGGACCTCGTCGACGCCGTGCTGGTCGGCGCGCTACAGGGGCTGGCCATCCTCCCGGGCGTCTCCCGGTCGGGAACGACCACTTCGGCCCTGCTCTTCCGGGGTCACGACGGGCCATCGTCGTTCCGACTCTCGTTCCTGCTGTCGATTCCGGCCGCGCTCGGGGCCGGCGTTCTCGTCCTCCTCGACACCGGGGTTCCGGAAGTCGGGGCGACCGAGGCCGCACTGGCGCTGAGCACCGCCGCGGTCGTCGGCTACCTCACTATCGACGCGCTGATGCGGGTCGTCGAGCGCGTGCCCTTCTGGGGGGGTCTGCGTCGGACTGGGCGCGCTGGCGATACTGGGCGGCGGAGCGCTGGCGATATAGGACGGCACTCCGACAGTACCGACGACTTTCGGTGATAGACGATTTGTGGCGACGGAACGGGTTCGGCCGCCGACCGTCCGGTCGAGCGACCGCTGGAAGCCGAAGGTTCATGCCCCTACTTGTCGATGTTTCATCTATGACTGTTCGCGCCGCCGTCGTGCTGGCCGCTGGAGAGGGGACTCGCTTGCGTCCGCTGACCCGAAACCGTCCGAAACCGATGCTCCCGGCCGCTGACCGACCGATTCTCGAACACGTCTTCGACGCGCTCATCGGGGCGGGCATCGAGCGACTCCACGTCGTCGTCGGGTACAAGCGCGACCGCGTGCAAAACCACTTCGGACCGACGTACCGGAACGTCCCCGTCAACTACGTCGTGCAGGACAAGCAGTTGGGGAGCGGCCACGCCCTCCTGCAGGCCCGCGAAGCGGTCGAAGGCGAGGACGGCTTCCTCGTGGTGAACGGCGACCAAGTCATCGAGCGCCAGATGGTCGCCGACGTTCTCGACGCCTTCGAGGAGACCGACGGGAGCGCGACCCTCGCGGTCACCGAACAGGCCGACGTCTCCCACTACGGCGCTGTCGTGATGGACGGCGACCGCGTGGTCGAACTGGTCGAGAAACCCGAGACCGACGACTACCGCCTGCTCAACGCCGGGGTGTACGCCTTCGACCCGTCCATCTTCGAGGCCATCGAGGAGACGCCCCGCGTGCAGGGCGAACTCGCGCTGACCGACACGCTGGTCCGCCTGCTCGACCGCGAGGCGACGGTCCGGGGCGTCGTGACCGAGGAACTCTGGGAGGACGCCACCTACCCGTGGGACCTGCTCGACGTGTCCAGCGACCTGCTACTCCACGGCCGAGTCACCGAACCCGAGCGCGAGGAGTCGGTCTGGGTCGCCGACAGCGCGACGATTCACGAGGACGCCAGCCTCCAAGGCCCGGTCGTCGTCGGTCCGGACACCGAGGTCCGACCCGGCGCGGTCGTGGGTCCGTACGCCGCGCTCGGCCGGAACGCCACGGTCGGCGCGAACGCGGTCGTCTCGCGGTCGGTGCTGGACACCGACACCCGCGTCGGTCCCAACTCCACCCTGTTGGACTGCGTGACCGGACAGGGGGTCTCGCTCGGCGCGGACGCCACGGTTCCGGGCGGGCCGGGCGACGTGCGAGTCGGCGCGAGGGTCTTCGAAGGCCAGCGACTCGGCGCGCTGCTGGCCGACCGCGTCCGCGCGGACGGGGACGTGAGCTTCGACCCGGGCACGCTTGTCGGCCCGAACGCTCACCTCCGGACCGGCGTGACCGTTTCCGAAAATATAAGCGAACACGCCGAGGTGTTCCGGTGAGTGACCGTGACATCTGCTGACTCGAACGGGGGTGGTCCCACGGACGAATGGTGTGGCCACCGAGACGAGCGAGGGGGCTACCGAGGTGACGGACTGATGTGCGGTATCATCGGCTGTGCCGGCCGCGGCGACGAGACGCTCGACGTTCTCCTGTCGGGACTGGAGGGACTCGAGTACCGAGGGTACGACTCGGCGGGCGTCGCGCTCTCGAACGGGAACCTCTCGGTCTGCAAGCGCGAGGGCGAGATACATCGCCTCCAGCAGGCCGTCACCGGTGACCTCGTCGGGCCGGTCGGCATCGGCCACACGCGGTGGAGCACCCACGGCCCGCCGAGCGACGCCAACGCCCACCCGCACACCGACTGCTCGGACGACGTGGCTGTCGTCCACAACGGCATCGTGGAGAACTACGCCGACCTCCGGGCGGAACTGGCCGACCGCGGCCACGCCTTCGACAGCGACACCGACACCGAGGTCATCCCCCACCTCATCGAGGAGGGACTCGCCGACGGTGCGACCTTCGAGGAGGCGTTCCGCGCCGCGGTCGCACGACTCGAAGGGAGTTACGCGCTGGCCGCGGTCTCGTCCGGGTCGGAGACCATCCTCGCCACGCGCCACGACTCGCCGCTGGTCGTCGGTGTCGGCGACGACGCCGCCTACATCGCCAGCGACGTGCCCGCGTTCCTCGACTACACCGACCGCGTGGTGTACCTCGAGGACGGCGAGTTCGCCCGCCTCGAATCCGGGTCGTGGACGGTTTCCGACTCGGACGGTCGTCTCCTCGACAAGTCGGTCTCGCGCGTCGAGTGGGACGCCGAGGAGACCGCCAAGAGCGGGTACGACCACTACATGCTCAAGGAGATTCACGAGCAACCGCGCGCCCTCCGGAAGTGCCTTCGGGGTCGCGTGGATGAACTCACCGGCGCGGTGGACGTCGAGGCGCTCGACGGATTGGACCCCTCGTCGGTCCAGTTCGTGGCCTGCGGTACGTCGTACCACGCCGCGCTCCACGGCGCGAGCGCCCTCCGCGAGGCGGGGGTCCACGCGCAGGCGTTCCTCGCCAGCGAGTACGCCACCGCGCCCGCACCGGTCACCGACGACACGCTCGTCGTCGGCATCACTCAGAGCGGCGAGACGGCCGACACCCTCTCGGCGCTGCGAGAGGCCCAGCGGCGGGGCGTCGAGACGCTGGCCATGACCAACGTCGTGGGTTCCACCGCGGCCCGCGAGTGCGACCGGGCGCTGTTCATCCGGGCCGGACCCGAAATCGGCGTCGCGGCCACCAAGACGTTCTCCTCGCAGGTCGTCGCGGCCAACTTGCTGTCGGCCTCGCTGGCCCCGCAGAGCGACGCCCGCGAGGTGGTCGAGGCGCTGCGCGACCTGCCAGGACAGGTTCAGGAGGTGCTGGACTCCTCGCGCGCCGAGCGGGTCGCCGAGCAGTTCTTAGACAGCGAGGGCTACTTCTTCGTCGGCCGCGGTTACCACCACCCGGTCGCGTTGGAGGGCGCGTTGAAATTGAAGGAGATAACCTACAAGCACGCCGAAGGCTTCCCGGCGGGCGAACTGAAGCACGGCGTACTGGCGTTAGTTACCGAGGAGACGCCGGTGTTCGCGCTCGTGACGGGGAACGGCGAGGAGGCGACGAAGACCGTCGGAAACGTGAAGGAGGTCGAAGCGCGGGAAGCGCCGGTAGTAACTGTGACTGACGGGGTCTCGGACGTCGAGCGATACGCAGATGCAGTGCTGGAGATACCCGAGACGCACCCGCGAGTGGCTCCGGTGTTGGCGAACGTGCAGTTGCAGTTGGTGGCGTATCACGTGGCGAAGAAACTCGGTCGGAGTATCGACAAACCGCGGAATCTGGCGAAGAGCGTTACCGTGGAGTAGATTACGTTCGCTGGTCTTCGTCCGGAGATTCTGGTGGTTCGAGTACGGCGAGCAGTAGCCGAACCGTTCTCGACTCTCTGACCCACTCACTTTCGGCGGAGTTTCGGAGCACTCCCGTTGCTCGGGAAACGAATGACGCCCGCCACGTGCGTTCGAGGTGCGGGACGAGTCGGTCGAGGAGCGCAACGAGGGGACCGACAGTGTAGGTGTCCCGGAGATTGACGACGACGACGTCGGGTTCCGATTCCGTCGTGAGCCAGCGATACAGAAGCGAGCAGCGCGTCCAGCGTGCGAGCACTCGAACGATTCCCGCGAGTCCAGACGTGTCGGTCGCAACTTCGAGGGCGTTCGTGATGGCCCCCACTGTGCTCGCGACCCACGACGCCGTGAACCACGCTCGAAGTCGGAGTACGGTCGTGCGGACGAATCCGACGACGGTCGAATCGTCGGCGATTCGTCGGGTGTCCGTCGTCATCAGTTATCGCTTGCGAGATTCGTGACGGTTCCTTTCACGGTGACATGGCCGAAGTCCAGCGTGAGTTGGCGACCGACTTCGAGCGGCTTATCTTGGAACGTGATGTCCTCGTCCGTCGTCGTAGTGTTGAGCGAAACGCGGAGCGTGACGGTTTGTTTGCGCGGATGTTGGCGTTCGTGGAGTGTCCCGTTCTGGTCCCTGACGATGACCTCGGTCGGTCGCACGGATTTGTTCTCGACGGCGGTGATGCTGTCCGTGCCGATTCGACCTTCCGTGATGGCGTCGGCGACGTAGGGCTGGACGCCGGTTATTTCGAAGGTGGCTACGGTGGTCGTGTTGTCTGTCAACGCCTGTGTCGCGTTGGCGGGTTGGTTGTCGCCTCCGAGTACGAGCGCGGTGCCAGCACCGGCGACTGCGAGGACGAGCAGGACAACGAGTGCGTCGATGATATTGATGGTGCCGAGGAGACGGCCCTTGTCGTCGATGAGCTTCATAGGTGGAGACTCCGTTTTCGTGTTTGAATCCGTGGTCCGCCACGCCGCTAAACTGTTGTGTTTTGGCTTGTGCAAAAGTCACGGTCTAGACTCGACGTTACCCTTCGTCTATTCCCTACGGCTTGATTCAGATGAACGTTTTTTTCGTAGCTCCGCTGGAACAACAGCGCATCCGTAAATTTACCACCACATATCTTACAGTTCCCTCTATTTCGACATACGTATTTTACGATGGACAGGTATTTTTAACAACCTTGTTGTTCGTTCACCTACTAAGTGTGGTTTACTGGGAGTGGCAAAAGTTGTCTTCATGAATGTGCATAGTAGTGTCTAAAGGACGTCCACTGCTAATTTTGACAGCACGTATTTATAAGATATGAGTAGGGTACTTCGGATGAGGGTGTCCGTGAGTTAATCGCTTTTTGATCTACGTGCTCGAGTGCGATTACGTCAATTTTGAGAAATTTGTCATCCGCCGGAGTTGGTTAGCGTTATCCCGAGTTTGTCCTCCATTTCGTTAACGAAAACAAGCTCTTCTGTTCCTAATGCGAATGTCCATACAACAAAGAGGTGCACAAGTAGGAAAAGGATGATAGCAGAGGCCATTTGGAGTATACCAGCGAATATACTGGATAAAGCAAAGTTCATTGCAAAAAAGCTCGGAATGCTTATGAATGCTACCCATCCGAGTTGTTTTGATAAAGGCTGAATGTTGACAAAATGGTACAACTCGACCAGTCCGATAATGTTTAGTAGTATGTACGAAAACGCTGTCGCCAAAGCGGCACCAGAGATGCCTAACCGTGGAATAAAAGCTATATTAAGCCCAAAGTTCACGACTGCAATAGCGATAGTGTTATACATGACCACTTTTGTTCGGCCAATCGAAGTTAGGCAATTCATGGTTGGCCCAGCAATAACGGAACCAAAGAAACCTATAGCAAGAATCGTAAGCGCTATCGCCCCTCTTACATACTCATCTCCGAATGTAAGCTGAATTATTAACCGTGGGAATGAAGTCATCATGAGGAATATTGGAAGACTCAAAATGAACAGCCATTTCACGGTCATTTTATATATTTGACTCATCTCGTTTAACTCTCCGTTTGCGTGGTGTTTTGAAAGTAGTGGCATGGCAAGGAAGATAAATGCACCTAAGACCGTAGTCAGTAAATTTGCCAATGGATAGATGACGTGATAAATACCGACAGTTCCAGTTGAACTAAAGTAAGCTAGTAGATATGTGTCAATGTCCGATAGTACAAGCGACATAAGGCCCGTAATAGCAAGCGGTGCAGAAAATTCTAATAGCTCACGGTGCTGTGTCGGCTGGGTGAATAATCCTTGCATCGGCGCATACTTCCAGAGGTACCACAGACTGACAATACCACAGACGATGAAAGGAATAGTATATGCCAGTATCCCTCCGAAGGTTCCTAGTCCTAATGAGATGGCGAAGGCGATAAGTAATAAGCGAACTCCCGGCCGTACAACATGTCTGATAACGACTTTTGGAGTGGTTAATTCAAGCCCACGCATTGTACCAATCACATAACGCGTGAGTACTGCAAACGGCCCAATAATGGCGAATGCCTGAACTATTTTCGTTAATGACGGATCCTGGAATACATAGCGACTAAGAAACGGTGCTGCGATAAAGGCCAATATTGATAGAATAATTGAGAGAAATATCGTTAATTGGAGGCCTGAGTCAACCAAATCTTGACGTTCTTCTAATGTCTCTAACCGTGGGAGGATTTGAGCAACTCCTGTATTCATACCCAGAAGCGCAATTATCTGTATTGTGAGTACAATGGTAAGTCCGATTGAGACTGCCCCGAAATCAACCCGACCGAGATATCTTGAGATAAGCGCTTTTCCAACGAACGAAATAGCGTGGTCGAGATATGTTGCGAAGATTAGCAGTATTCCACTCTTAAAAAGAGAGTTTAGAGATTCGGAAATGTTTGTCATTGTTAGGCGTAACCCATGTCCCGCAACTGTTGCAATGTTCCTTCGCTTATTTCCACATCGGCACTGCCAGTTTCTTTGGTATCAAGGTCTTCGACAATTTTATCAAGCGACTTTTTTAGATTTTCGGACTTGCCATTTTCTACAACCCATTTTTCATTAGTCTGGTAGCCATAGTTGCTTGGCGGATGTATAATTCCTCGAAGTTGAGTATCGTATGGCTCCGGATTAAATCCGTCACTGATTAGTTTCGCTTTTCGACGCTCTCGAAGCCCGTGTCCTTCAATCAGTCTCGGAACCGGTTCTTTATCTTTCAATAGGTGACGGCCCCGCGAATGTTGATTATCCACGTCAGCTATATCCAAGATTGTTTTATGTACATCTAGCAAACTGGTGATATCGTCCCGCTTCTTGTCCTTACTTGATCCATCATAGACAACTAATGGCACCTTAATGAGCTCGGGGTATAACCCATAGTCATGACCCCAATACCCATGTTCTCCAAGCAGTTCGCCGTGATCAGCAATTGTAATTACATAATCCATATCGTCTGCTAACTTTTCAAAAATATCCTTATATTTTTGCGAAAGATATTCCGCAGCGTCATCGTATGCCGTCTTTACCGATGCATCAGGTGGTGATTCTTTATTCTCAAGGCCTAATTCAGAGGGGGGAGAGTAGTCTAGATGTGTTTGCGCTTCTTTTGGGATTTCATCATATGGTGTGTGAGCTTCCATTAAATTGATGAAAACGAATTCGGAGGAGCTGAAGTTCTGATTCGCTAACCATGTACGGGCATTACTTACACCGCTATCCTTTGGCGACCATAGTCCACGATTCTGAAGAGACATTTGTAACCCATATTTTACCGACAAAAGTGTTTTACAATCGTTCTTAAAACACCCAGTAAGAGCCCGAATATACCGTTTGGGGCCGGTCCCTTCGTTCATTTTGAAGAACTCTGCCCAATCGAATACCTCATCTTGAAGAGCCTGAACGCGATAGTTCCCGCTAAAAATATCAAAACCACGGTCAAAATTGAACGCGGGCGAAATATTTGGATTCGCAGAGTAAGCTCGTGTCGAATAACCGTTTTTTGTGAGGATTTCTGGTAGGGTTGCTTGTTCTACGTTGAGCTTCTGGTTTTTGGCGTGTACCCCATGTTCTGAGGGATACTTTCCGGTAAAGAGTGATGCATGGGCGGGTGCCGTCCAGTGCGATGTTGTCCAGGCGTTCTCGAATCGGATTCCAGGAAGCCATTGGAAGTGTTTATCGAAAAAATCCTTCCTGAGAGTATCAAGAACCACTAAAGCGATTCGAACCATTGTCCTTGACTCGAAGCTAACCTCAAATTAACGTTGCGCTTGACCACTCATCTTCCACCGAGTCACCTCTATAACCAATAAAATAGAATGAAATATGTATTAGTAATCTTCTCTGAACCGAGAGAACACTTTTCGCACTTGCTTCTTTATTGCCGGAGGGAGAAGTATATAAAAGAGACGTAGCAACGGAAATACATAATAACGAGTTGGTAGAGAGAAGGACCGTACAGCTTTAATATTAAACCAAATGAGTGTGAGGTTCCTTCTCCATAGGCCGTATTTAGAGTGCCATGTACTATCAGGACGGATTTTTCTTTCAACAAGAATCTCATTTATATTGGCGAACTTAGTGTGCTGGCCTACTCTTGTCCAAAGTTCCAAATCTTCAATATCATTAATAGTTCCGTCATACAATCCAGAAGTAATAAGTATTTCCCTCCGAGCCATTACGCCACTATGTATAAGTGGAATTCCCTTTGCCATCTCTTTTCGAATTTGGAGATCCTCAGTTGGATAGTATCGATCGTATTCCTCTTCACGAATCGTATCGATAGACTTGTTTCCGACGCCAACTACCCCCACATCAGGATTTTTATTTAGGAAGTCCACTTGTTTCTCAATCCTATCCTCCATAGAAAAGTCATCAGAGTCAACTCGAGCAATGTATTTTCCTTTTGCTCTGTCGATAGCGAAGTTGAGAGAACTAGAAAACCCCAGTCCTTGCTTAATAAACAAATCTATTCTTTCATCACTATACTCATTTATTTTGCCAATTGTTCCATCTGATGAACCCCCGTCAATAATCAAAACTTCGAAATCTTCGAAAGTTTGCGCAAGCAATGAATCAATTGCTTCCTCTATGAACTCTTCCTCATTTAAAGTCGGTAGGATAATGCTTACTTCAGGGGATGGCATCAAGGTGCACATCTCTTTTACGCCGTTAATTATCTATCGATTTGAGGTCTCTAACGTCTTTGTAAAATCCTTAGCGTCGCCCCTTTTACCAGAATTTGATACTCCAAGTGCAAGACCTATTAGAAACCAAAACTGCCTTGATTTATAAATATCTAAAAACACGCCCCAAAATAATAAGGATGAGAGCGAAATAAATACAAAAGACGAGATGACGTTTCGCCGACAGATAATGTCTCTACCAAGCCTTGTTAACGGAATGAAAATTATTGCTATAGACGAAGCGAGACCTACAACCCCAAATTGAGAAAGTATTCCCACATAGATATTATGTGATGAGCGAGCGGATACCTCGAACGGAAGTCCGAAGAAATAATTGTTAGGACCAAGTCCAAGAAACGGATAATTCTCCCAACTCACTATTGCTCCTTTCCAAAGGGTAATTCTGTTACGTATCCCCGCAACTACTGATCCTGAACGTAGGAAACGCATATTAAACAAATACAAAAATCGGTCAAAAAACACTAGAACTGACGATAGAATGATAATTATTAGGGTGGAAAAATGAGAAATTTTAATTGAAAAATCCGTTAATGAGTAAATGCATGACATAATGAAAAGTGCTGTGGTCAAGATTAGGATTCCTAATCCTGTCCGCGACCCTGTGGCCACAATCCCTATTCCAATAAATGACGGAAGAAGCCCTGAGAGGATAACTAGGGGTGTCGATTTACCATTAGAATATAAATCATATACTATGTGGAAAGATAATACATAACCAATAGTTAGAACGCTACCATATTGATTAGGGTCGTAATAAAATGGTTTTGCACGTGCTTGATTGACTCCGGAGAGCATACTCTTTACCCAACCAGGCTGATATCCCACTAGAAAAAGCACGGAGACAGTAATTGCAATCGCACAACTAACTACCGTGGATATAACAAAAACATTCCTTACTTGTTTGAATGATATCTCTTTACGATATATATAATTAAAGGTGAGTAGGGACGTGAGAAATCCAGTAATATACCTAAGCACGTCTAAAAACCCTTGACCAGATAGACTTACTGGTGACCTAGCTAATGAAGTTAACACAACTACTAAGAAAAATGAAAATGAAAGACTGAATTTTGGTTCAATTATGATTGAGCTTCTATAGACAAGTATATATGAGAAAACCGCTAGTCCAAGAACGATATCTGCGTATTTCACCGAACCAATTTCCGGTCCACGAAAGAGAAATAATGAAATAGAAGCTAAATACAAAAATTTCGGAATAATGGTTTGCTTCATACCTCTTCGTTTTGTTCTCTACAGGTAAAGATGACGGACTTCCTCAGCAAGGGGCCACTCTGTATCGAAAAGCTTGAGTATTCACCAAGTTTGGTTGTGCCATATGTCGGACCTACTTAAACGAGCTCATAAAGTGTACCACCGAGATGGCCTTGGGATACTTTTAGGAAAGTCATTACGGTACACATATAATAGAACGCTTCGTCGATTCCTTCCCAAAACCCAAGAAACCGCCACTTTCAATGGCGTGCATGTTTCCCAAAGACGTTGGTTAGATAGCATTGTTCCTTGGTGGACTCCACCTGGACAAGATATGCCCCTCTATGAAACGGAACTCATTCGGGGTGCTCGTAGTCAGATTGAAACCGGTGACAAAATAACCATTATTGGCGGTGGGTGGGGTGTTTCCACCGTGGTAGCGGCACAAGAGGCAGGTGAAGAAGGGAAAGTTGTAACATACGAGGGTGCAACTAAACAGGTGAAACGAACTCAGCAAACCCTCCTTCTTAATGACACTCTAGCAGAGGTTTCCATCATCCACGCTGTTGTCGGTAAGACGAAAAACCTACGAGGGGATGCAGGCCGTCCAGAGCAGATTAATCCGGATCAATTGTCTCCTTGTGATGGGCTCATAATGGACTGTGAAGGAGCGGAAATGGATATTTTGACCGATCTACGCATTAGACCACGCTTTATTGTCGTCGAGACTCACGGTTTGTATGATGCTCCGACTGAAAAAGTGAAAGAGAAATTGGTGGAAATGGAGTATGAAATAGCAGCATCAGGTGTAGCTGAGGAGTGGAAAAAGGAGGATTGTTATGAAAACGATGTCTATGTCCTTACAGCTGTCAAGGAAGAGACCTCGGAAAACAAATCATGAACGATAGGATAACACGAGATGAAATGCAGAAAGTTGCAATTGTCCATCCTGATTTAATGCAAAAAGGGGGAGCGGAGTCAGTCGCTATGCATATTTTAGAGGCATTACAGGATAACTATGAAGTTTATTTAATTACTTACACTAATCCCGACATTAGCGAATTAAATAGTTTCTTCGACACTACAGTCAAAGACGTTGAGATAGAACGGATTGATGGTCCTTCTCAATGGTTCAACAAGGTTGTCCAAGAACGGGTCGTTATGCTTAAAAATGTAATCCTCTGCCGTCACGCTAATGCTCAATCTTCGAACTACGACCTTCTTATCAGCACTAAGAATGAACTGGGTTTGAATCCTCCTTCAATAGAGTACATTCATTCGCCCACCTTTGATACCAGTCAACTTCCTTCTTCACAGCAGAATAAACCTGGGACTGCAAGACAAATTTATAAGGAATTATGTATGAGGTTGAGTAACATCAATCAAAGCGTGTTAGATACGACACAGCTTTTATCGAACTCCGAATGGACAGCGAACGTCTTTGAAAGAACGTATGGGCGACGACCCACTCCAGTTTACCCGCCAATCAATACTAGTATATTTGAAAGCCCTCCTTGGGAGAATCGCGAAAACGGGTTTGTAGTTGTTGGCCGTATTCACCCAAGCAAGAATTTACTGAAGCTTATCAATATTGTCGAAAAAGTCCGGTCAAGAGGTCATGATGTACACGTCCATTTTGCTGGTCCTCCATCTAAGGGGCAGTACCACGAAGTGATTTCAAGGAAACATCAAGACCTACCCTTCGTCCACTTAGAGGGTGAACTGAGTAGACGAGAACTTATTTCGCTTATTTCTTCCCATAAGTATGCACTTCACGGGAAAGAGTTTGAACATTTTGGAATGTCTATTGCTGAGTACGTTGCTGCTGGATCCATTCCTTTTTTACCAAAAAGTGGCGGACAAGTAGAAATTGTTGACGGGAAATCGGAACTCTTGTACTCATCGTTAAGTGGAGCTGTAGAACAAATTGAGGCGGTAATTACTGATAAGGAGTTGCAGGAAGAAATCCGCGAAGATCTACGCGGTGCTACAGAAAAGTTTAACAAAAAACGTTTTGAAGAGGAAATACTAGAAATAGTAACGGCTGTCTGCAAAGGGTAATTCTGTTACAAATACCCGAGATCTTGGAGGCGTGATTTAGTACTACCATCTAGTTTGTTATCTTCTCCACCACTGTCTATTTTGGATTTACTAATCCAAGGTTCGATTCCTTCTAAAAGGTCTTCTTTATCTTGAAGAGTCGTTTGTTTTTCATTGAAGCCATTAATCTTGTACGTGGTTCTACTTCCATCTGCCTTGTGTACTAGTTTCCTCTTTGGTGTCCTGATGGCCTGTCGAGGATGTTGGTAGTCCTGAAATTTCGTAGCATCATAATCGCCGTCAGTTCGTCTATCTACAGCTTTTTCAGGAGGATTTGTTCCTAAGAGTTCCGAAATAGCATACTTTCGCCCTTCTTCTGCGTACGGCGGGGGAAGGATAGCTCCGTTCGGGTTTGTGACCTCACTTTTATCCACTCCAGCCTCATGAAGGATCAGTGAAAATAGATCCGTGGTTTGAATCTGGGATTCCACTAACCTTTGATGGCCATCACCGGTTTTGACAGCGCACGGAACCCGAACTAAGGTGTCGTGTAATGAATAGAAGTGGCTCATTAATCCGTGTTCGCCAATATTCTCACCATGATCTCCTAAAAATACCACAACAGAGTCTTCCCTCGCCCCTATTTCATCGAGAAATTCATAAATCTCTTCTAACTTTCTGTCAAGATACAGAAGCTCGGCTTTATATAACTGTTGTAGTAGACTTAAATCATCATCATTGATTGGATTTTTCCCGAACATATGTTCCAATGGTTCTTGTGGGACAGAACGAGCCTTATTCAAATCACTATCGTTGAGGAATTTGAGGGCTGTCTCTTTTGGTGGATCGTATTCTAAATGAGGCTCTAAATAATTAGCAAAGAGAAAGAATGGATTTTCTCGGTCCCATTCATCGATTAACCATTTTTTAACTATTTTATTTATCCTTGTTGCACCGTGGTCATGGCGATTATGAAGAAACTTTCCATAAAAACCGTTAATAGTATTCACAACTGGATTTCCAGATAGTATATCCTTGGTAATATGCTTAAGAGTTTCAACTGATGATTTGTCCTTCGATAAGCGACTAGTCTCAATAAGGTCCTTTTCAGTTTGAATTAACTGCCAAATTTTGTAGAAGTCGTCGAAACCCCTAGCCAGGCCGAAAAGGTCGCTCACCCATGAATTATTCGTGACTCCAACAGTCTGGTACCCCTCCGAATGAAGAAGACCTGCTAAAGTATCAATCGACGGCGAAAGGCTATCTTCCCAACTGTTAACACCGTGATTACTGGGGAACAACCCGGTAAAAAGAGAAGCGTGTGCAGGTAGTGTCCACGGGGCTGTAGAAATACATTGTTCGTACATAACGTTTTCTTCAGCAAAGGAGTCGAAAAACGGGGTTGTTTTCGGTGAAAACTCAGAGTAAGCAGAAACACTTGAAGCACGAACGGTATCAAGAACAAACAAAATGATATTAGGCTGCTCTCTCATGGTTGCCAGTGGCAATGAGGCCTTCACTTAGATATAAATTTTGGACTGGACCGAATCGTGAACGGACACACGAAGCAGGAACTGTGGTTAGCTACAACAGTTAGTAGGTCAAAGGTTGGCGATTAGTAGCACAGTAAGGGTAGTGTCAACAAGTGGTGGGGAGTACAAGTGATGGCTACGAAGATAGACAATAAATAGATTTATTGGGGTTCATCTCTCTGGAGAAAGCCCCAGAATCCCAAGGCTTAGCTTCTGTGAAGAGCAGGCTTCGAAACAAAAGGTTAATATTGAGTCCAACCATCGGACAGGATAAAAATGGAGGTATCCGTAATCATTCCTACTTATGGTAGAACGTCGGAATTGCGTGAAGCGATAGAAAGCGTTCGAAAGCAGTCTACGCAACCTGCAGAGCTTATCATCATAGATGAGGATCTAAACAGTAGCGTTGGGGATTTTATCTCTAATATTAGCTTTTCGTCCGGGACAAACATTAAGTACTTTAATGGTCAATACGGTGGATTAACTGCATCGAAAAACGTAGCTGCTGAGAAATCAACTGGTGATATAGTGCTGTTTATCGACGATGATGCCGAACTTCATTCGGATGCGATTAAAAACCTTATTATTGTCTATGAAAGAATTAATCCAGACGGTGTTTGGCTTGTAACCGATGAGCAGCCCACCATTGCACAACGGCTTTATACCCAGCTTTTCCATTTTGGCCCATTTAATTATGGGCTAAGAGAAAGGGAGCTTAATAAGGAAGAGACAGGAGTTTTTACGGAAACGGATGCTATGGGGGGTTGCGGAATGAGTGTTCGAAGCTACGTCCTTGATGAATTCAAATTCGATGAATCGGACCCGGTGACGTTCCTGCCAGAAGATATTGACTTTTCATATAGGATGAAAGAGAATCACAAAATTGGTGCGACCGCGATTGCCCGGAAGGACCATAAACGGGTAAAGCGGAATAATCTTTCTAAACAAGAGTTGGAGAGGGGTTTTTATCGAAAGCCGTATTCATATAATTATCTCTACACACAAACACTCAACCGTAATCCTAAATTCCTACCTCATTACTTAATAGTGAATATTGGAATACTAATCAGCGCCATCTATGTAGGGTGGCAAAACCGGACCATAGCACCTATACTTGGTTTTCTCAAGGGAGTCTGTTCGATTATATTTGGAAATAGCGTGGAAGAAGAGTACTTACAATAGATGTGTGGGATTGCAGGGGTTCTTGATTCAAAATCACATCCTAGACAAACCGACTTGGCCCGAATGAACGAAAGTATGGAGCACCGTGGCCCAGATGACTCCGGCATTTACTGCGACGGGCCTATTGGACTTACCCACAGACGGCTAAGCATCATCGACCTTTCGAGCGGTCACCAGCCGATTTTTAACGAGGACGAGTCAGTAGCAGTAGTGTTCAACGGTGAAATATACAACTATACGTCACTACGCAGCTCTCTATCAAGTGTCGGTCACACGTTTTCGACTGACACGGACACCGAGGTCCTCGTTCATCTTTACGAGGAACACGGGCCATCGTTCGTCGAGAGGTTGGAGGGGATGTTCGCCTTCGCTATATGGGACAGCGAGAAGGAGAGACTGGTGCTCGCACGCGACCGAATGGGAATAAAGCCACTTTTGCTCGCCTCAGATGATGATGCGGTCGCGTTCGCGTCCGAACTCCCCGCTCTACTCAAAGCCGAGGTAAACCACGGCGGACTTGACCGAACGGCCATCGCTCAGTACTTCGCGTTCGGGTTCATCCCCTCCCAACGGACTGCGTTTAAGAACATCACGAAACTTCGACCGGGGGAACTCGCCATCGTCTCCGAAGACGGAGTCCAGCGAGAATCGTTCTACTCACCATCGATTACCCCTCGCGAACCGGGTCTCGACACCGCGGCCACCGAACTCCGGGAGCGAGTTGAGCGGTCGGTTGAGAGACGACTGCAGAGCGACGTCCCACTTGGGGCCTTCTTGAGCGGCGGTATCGATTCGAGTATCGTCGTCGGGACAATGGCACAGATATCCGATGAACCGGTAAAGACGTTCACGGTCGGGTTCGATGAAGAACTGTTTGACGAGTCGTGGGCCGCGCGCGAAGTTGCTTCCTTCCACAACACCAATCACCACGAATTTACAGTTTCGCCGGACGATGTGCGCGAGTTGATTCCAAAAGTGGTTGGACGTCTCGGCGAACCGTTTGCCGACCAGTCGCTGCTGCCCACGTTCGTGGTTGCCCAGAAAACTCGGCAGAACGTAAAGGTCGCTCTCTCAGGTGACGGTGCCGATGAATTGTTCGCCGGATACGGGAAGTACCGCGGAGAGTATTATTCCCAGTACTATCGGACAATTCCGCGTTCGCTACGCCGACGACTTATTCAACCAGCGGTCGAATCACTTCCGGCCTCGCGGACGAACACGGTGGGTGAGTTCTCGCGTAAGGCGCAAAAGTTCCTTCGCGGCGGTCAGTCCGATACCGCAGCGCGCCATTTTGAATGGCTTCGCATACACGATAATTCTGCAGATCGTCTGTTCGACGATATTTCGCCGTCGGACGTGGGACGAAACGCGATTTCGGCCCAACACGCAGAACTGGAATCCTGGCTTCCTCCAAGTCGTCGCGATGCGTTGAGTCGCATGCAAGCTGTCGATACTGGCTTCAGTCTCCCGAACCAAATGCTCCAAAAAGTTGATACGGCGAGCATGTTCAATTCATTAGAAGTCCGAGTCCCGTTCCTCGATACCGCAGTGGTGGAGTACGCGATGTCGTTACCGACGTCGTACAAAATTACACCGCGAACTCAAAAGCGGGTGTTGATTCGAGCGTTCGAGGACCGACTGCCACGGTCGATTCTCAAACGTGACAAACAGGGGTTCGACATGCCAATCGGCGAGTGGTTCAAAGACGAACTCGCTACCGAGTTCTGCGAAACCCTCCGTTCGACTGATACCGAACTTCTCGATACCGACGAAGTTCGTTCGGTGTACACCGAACACTGCACCGGCAACCGCGAACACGGGAAGTTCCTCTGGAGCGTGTACGTTTTCTTGAAGTGGCTCAAACGGATGCGGACAGATGGTGTCCTCTAAAGCCGTTGCTTGATTTCACGCGTCGTCTCCGCGACTGTATCTTCCCACCGAAACCGTTTAGCAACTACATGCCGCCCTTGTCGGCCGTACTCCTCCTGTTTCGTTCTATCGCTCACCAAACTCCGCAACTCACGTCCGAACCCCAAAACGTCTCCCACCGGAACGGTCGCACCGGCTCTTTTGACGACTGGCGCAACCTGTTCCAGGTCGCTGGCAACAACTGGCGTTCCGGACGCGAACGCCTCCAGAACCGTTCGAGGCAGTCCCTCTGCGCGACTCGGTAGTACCAGTACGTCCGTAGATCGATACACGTTCGGCATCTCGTCGTAGGATACGTGGCCGAGAAAGGTGATGGACTCGTCTAGTCGTCGTTCGTCCACCTGTTGTTCCAGTTTCGATCGAAGCGGACCGTCGCCACAGAGATACAACTCCGCATTGGGGTACTCCTCGTGGACATTTTTGAACGCCTCGATGGCGTCTCCGGGTCGTTTTCCCTCTACCAACCGACCGACGAACAACACGACCGGACCGTCGGCATCTATCAACTCGCTTTCCGGCCCGTCCGGCGTAAATCTAGACTGATCAATACCGTTGGATACGACTTCGATGTCGGTCTGTACCCCGAAGTCGCGTACGCGCTCCTTGTCCTCGTCGGTATAGCAGAATACAACATCTGCGCTGTCAAAGGTCCACTTCCCGACCGTTTTCAGGTAGGCATCAAAAATCCACTCCGGTGCGGTCTGCGAGTAGAGTCCGTGATTTGTGATTGCTAGCGGTGTGTCACCTAGCCGCCGTTTCAGTGCGGCAAGGTTCGTCGAGAAGTAGAGGTGGGAGTGGGCGTGAACCACATCGTAGTTGTCAGCGCTTGCGAGAAACTTTGCCACGCCAGCAGCGATTTCGTTACCTAGCACGTTGATGGTCGGAGACCGACGAACGACGGTGTATCCGTCACGAGTATCTCGCCTGGGCTTTGAGTTGTCGTCCGTGACTGTCAAGACGGTCACGTCGTGACCCATTGCTGCCTGATCTCGGCTCATCGCGTGGACGTGGTACGTACCACCGCCGGGAACCTCCGGATAAACATTCTGTGCAACGCGGAGGATGTTCATGTACCCCGTCGTTCTTCTGCGAGAACGTAAAGCCGCCGATTACTTGACGAATGATTTCAAATCCACGAAGACTGCCCACACTTGCCTTACAACAATCTTCACGTCGAACCAAAACGACTGTTTCCGGACGTACTGGATGTCGTAGTGCAGTTTCTCCTCCGGTTGCTTGCCCGTCGCATCGTTTATTTGTGCCAGTCCGGTCAGCCCTGGCTTGATGAACCACCGCTTGCGCCACTCAACGACACCGGTTCGGATGTCGGCCTCCAACTCTGGACGTTCCGGTCGCGGACCCACGACGCTCATATCGCCCACCAGAATTGACCACAACTGTGGGACCTCATCTAAGTGTGTCTGTCGGAGGATTCGCCCGACCCGCGTCACTCGTGGGTCGACCTCTCCGGCGTCCTCGTCGCTTATCGTCGCTCCAGTCGCAGCCTCGGCGTCGGTTACCATGCTTCGGAACTTGTACACCTCAAAGGTTTCACCGAACTCTGCGGTCCGTTCCTGACTGTAGAACACCGGACCCGGACTGTCTAATTTGATAGCGACCGCGATAACTCCGATGAAGGGTGCGAACGCGAGTAGGCCGATGGCCGCAAACACCACATCGAATACTCGCTTGAACACGTAGTCCTGCCAGTCCCACGGTTCTAGGTCAATATCGATTACGTCGTCGTGCCCAGTGGTCGGCGTGGTGGTTAACACGTCATCTGCATGGTCACGGTGGACCTTCGCATCCACACCATGTTCGTAGCACGTATCGAGCGCCCCGAAGAACTCCGCGCGGTCGGGGTAAGCGAACGCCAATACTGCGGTATCGACGTCGTACTCGACCAGTACCTCGCCGAGTTGCGAGAGACCGCCAAGGCATTCGAGGTTGTCTGTCATCACGTCACCGCTCCCGTCGGCGATAGCAGGCGTCGTAACTTGGCGGTCATCTTCGGAGTAGTACGGACTTGGCGGCGAGACGTAGCCCACTAGCGGGACGCTAGTAGCGTCAAGTACGTCGCGAATCTCTTCGGGGTCATCACCGACGATGACCGCATTCACCTTCCGACTGGGCCGGTAGCCGATAGCGACAAACCACGCAGGAAAGACTACTAGCAATCCGACCACCGTTAGCATGAGCGTCGAACGCGGAAGTGGATAGCTGTAGTCGAAATAGCCGACAGTTGCCATCGCAAATCCGGCAACGACCACTCGCTTTTGAGTGAACAGAATTGTATCTAAAATCCGTCGCGGTCGGGGCTTGAACAGAGGAATTAGACTCATGGTGACAATAAGAGTGGTCGTAACTGTGGCTATGAGTAAATCGTTCCCAGATAACACGTCGGCAGGGAGTCGCCGGAACACCGGTATAACGGTTGTTAGCCACTGGACAGCCGGGTGGTTTGCGAAGATTACCACCCCGGCCGTTCCCAAAAGTGTACCGACGACACTCACGACTCGATACCGATAACCGGAGACCATCACGCTATGCAGCACAGTCAGTCAGCTTAAAAGCTATGGAGTGCTACTTAGGTGTGAAATTTGACTGTTCATGAGTTCCGGATTAGTGGCTCGTACCAATCCCGGTTGTCACAATACCACTCAGTGAACTGCTCGACGCCTTCACGGATAGTCGTCCTTGGCTCGTAGCCGAGTAACTTCCTCGCTTTTGAAATATCCGCGTGAGTGTGTTTAGCGTCGGCTGCGTTACGCTCACCGTATTCAAGTTCGAGATCGGGAGCAAGTTGATCGCGGATTTCCTTGGCCAGCGTTCGGATTTCGATATTGTCGGTACTCCCGACGTTCAAGATTTCGCCATCCGCACTGTCGTTGTCGAGCAGGGTCTTGTTCGCCTGGACGACGTCATATATATAGGTAAAATCACGAGTCTGGGTCCCGTCGCCGTATATGACCGGTGGTTCGTCATTTAGACATCGAGAAACGAAATTGCTGATGGCCATATTCGGTCGCATTCGCGGGCCATAAACGGTGAAATACCGGAGCGTGACGGTTGGGAGATTGTACACCTCATTATAAATCCGCGCGTACTGCTCTTGCGCAACCTTCGAAGCACCGTACGGACTTACCGGCGTTGTGGGATGGTCTTCGTCGTAGGGGAGATACTCTGGCTTACCGTACACGGATGATGAACTCGCCACGACCACACGCTTAGTATCGGAGTTACGGGCTGCCTCTAGCATGTTGAGGGTACCCGAGACGTTGACATCGTTGACTTTCTGTGGCTCTTCGACACTCGCACGGACGCCCGCCTGTGCAGCTTGATGGAAGATTACGTCTGCATCGCCGACGTACTCGTTAACGATGTCCTCATCGCGGATATCGCCCTGAGTCAGTTCATAGCTTCCGTCACTCTCGGCAGCTGTATCTCGACCGACCTTGACGTTGTGTTCTTTGATGCCCCGGTCGTAGAACGGTTCGAAGTTGTCGAGCGCTACTACGTCGTGGCCGTCTCGGACGAATTCCTCGGCGAGATGGCTCCCGATGAACCCTGCGGCACCGGTAACGAGTATTCGCATTACTACTGGCCGGACACGCAATTAGCAAAAAGGCATCGGGACCGTACTGAACCTTAGTTGGCGGACGCTTCGGAAATTTTGGGTTCAGATTCGTCGTCTTGAAGGAGTCGTTCAGCTTTATCCCGATCCTCAGGATATCCCACGTCCACACGCCATCCATCCATCCGAATTGCGTCAATGGTACGACCGCTCTGGATGAGGAGGTCGATAGCCTCACTAATCTCGTACTCACCACGTTTTGACGGTTGGACCAGATGACAAGCGTGAAAGATAGCGGGGCTAAAGGTGTAGAACCCGGTCATTACGAGGTTCGATGGAGGATTCTCGGGTTTCTCGACCACGTCGGTGATTTCGCCGTAGTCATTGGTATCACAAACACCGTAGCGGTCTGCCTCCTCGAGGGGCACCTCCTCGGTCAGGAAGGCCGCATCTGCACGGTCCTCCTGCTGACGGTTGATTACGTCACCGAGGTTTGCGTCGAAGATATTATCACCTAGAATCAACATAAAGTCATCGTCTATGTACTCCTCCACCGTGAGGAGGGCGTGTGCGAGGCCCTTCTGCTCCCGCTGGTGAGCGTATGTGAGAGGAATACCGTCAAACTCATCACCGTAGTAACTGATTATGTCCTGCTTGCGGTAGCCGACCACGACAACGAACTCGTCGGCCCCTAAATCTACCAATTGATTGAAACAGTGTGTCAAAATCGGCTTTCCGTCAACTTCGACCATTCCCTTGGGCTTGTCCTCGGTCAAGGGGCGCAACCGAGTTCCTTCCCCCGCGGCTAGCACGACGGCTTTCATGTACGAGGAAACTCCGACGGAGTGTTAAATACCTTTAGACTCGTCGCCATCCAAACACTCAAGAGAGCGGACGGATACGAGGCGGGTAATGAACCTCAGTATCGTCGGAAGCGGCTACGTCGGGACGACCGTCGCGGCGTGTCTCGCCGACTACGGCCACGAGGTGACGAACGTCGATATCGACGAGGAAGTCGTCGCGGCCATCAACGCGGCCGACGCCCCGGTCCACGAACCCGGTCTCGACGACCTCGTCGCCGAACACGGCGGCGACCGCCTGCGGGCCACGACCGAGTACGCCACAGTTCGAGAGACCGACGTCACGTTCCTCGCGTTACCGACACCGACGGGCGACGACGGCCGCATCGACCTCGAAATTCTCGAAGCGGGCGTCCGGTCGCTGGGCGACGCGCTCGCGCCGAAGGACGAACCGCATCTGGTCGTCGTCAAGTCCACGGTCGTTCCGGGGACGACCGAGGAGACCGTCGCACCGATACTCGCCGACGCCGCTGGCAAGACGCTCGGCGACGACCTCCACGTGGCGATGAACCCCGAGTTCCTCCGCGAGGGGAGCGCCGTCGCGGACTTCCGGGACCCCGACAAGGTCGTGTTCGGGACCCGTACCGAGTTCGCACGTGACCGCCTCCGCGAGGTCTTCGCGCCCCTGCTCGACCAGTCGGACGCCGAACTGGTCGAGACCGGAATCCGGGAGGCCGAGATGATGAAGTACGCCAACAACGCCTTCCTCGCGTCGAAGGTCAGCCTCGTCAACGAACTCGGGAACATCTGCAAGGAGTACGACGTGGACGCCTACGAAGTGGCCGAAGCCATCGGACTCGACGACCGAATCGGGAAACGATTCCTCCGGTCGGGGGTCGGGTGGGGCGGAAGTTGCTTCCCGAAGGACGTGTCGGCGCTCGTCGCCGCCGCACGCGAGGTCGACTACGAACCCACTCTGTTGGAGGCCGCCGTCGAAGTCAACGAGAAACAACCCGACAGACTGCTCGACCTGCTCGACGTTCACCTCGACCCGGCCGGGAAGCGCGTCGCGGTCCTCGGACTCGCGTTCAAACCCGGCACCGACGACGTGCGCAACTCCCGCGCGATACCCGTAATCGAAGGTCTCCGCGAGCGCGGGGCCGAAGTCGCGGCCTACGACCCCGTGGCGACCGAGAACATGCGCGAGCGTTTCTCCGACATCGAGTACGCTCCCTCCGCGGAAGCCGCCCTCGACGGCGCGCACGGCGCGGTCGTCGTGACCGACTGGGACGAGTTCGCCGCCCTCGACTCGGCGTTCGATGCGATGGCGAATCCGGTCGTCGTGGACGGCCGCCGCGTCGTGGAGCGCCGCGACGGAATCACCTACGAAGGACTCACGTGGTGACGTACGCGAACACGGTACAGAGATGTAGGAAGATGCGAGGGGATGCGGAAAAGACAGCGTAGCTACGCGCCGACGCTGACGTTACCGCCGTTCTCGACTGCGCTTTCGGAGACCGTTACCGTCTGATTCCCGATACGATACGTGCCGGGATACGAGACCGTCACCGAGAAGGTTCCGTCCGGGCCGACCTCTGCGTTCCGGCGATAGACGAACTTCGTCCCGTCCACCTCGACGGTGTTCGAGACCGACACCGTCCCGTTAGCCGACGCCGTCCCGGTGAGGTTCGCGCCCGGTACCAGCGCGAACGCTTTCACCGACCCGTCTCCGCTAACGTGCATCATCCGGTAGTGTCCTGCGCCGCTCGCTCCACCCCCCGCGCTCCCGTGTCGCTGGTGCAGTCGTGCGTAGTTGGAGTCCTTCGGAATCCTGTTTAGGTCGAGGTCCGTCGTGACGACGAACCCGACTCTCTCCCGGAGTTTCTCGTACTGGGCCACGGGGTTCTTGGCCGCGAGGAAACTCTCGTAATGCTGCAGTGCGAACCCGTAGGACCTCGACTGCCCGTTCACGAAGTAGTTGTACACCCGGTTACGGCCCCACTTAGTCAACACGTAGTTCTCGGGGTATTCTTGCCCGCGCTGCTCGGCGTACTCGTTCATGGACACCGACGACCGGAACTTGTCGTCGGCGATTTTCACCTGTTCGTGTCGGACCGCGGTCTGGGCCGCGCCCGCACTGGTAACGAACAACAGGAGGACGGCGACCGCCGTAATCGTACTCCTATCCGGGAGTTCGAGAGACGAGGTCGGTTCTGTCTGCCCCCTCTTGTTCGCCTTCCCACCGAACGTGGGCGGCGTCGTCAGGTCAAGTTTCGCGACGAACGCGACGAACGCGTATCCGGCGAGCACCGCGGCGAACGGCGCGAGTTCGCCGACGAACCGACGCTGGAGCGTCGCCAACGCGAGGAAGTACCACCCATACGTGCAGACCACGAGCCACGGACGGTGCCGTTGTCGATAGGCCCGCAGACTCGCCAGCACTAACATCGGAACCGCGAGTAACCACGCGAAGCCGAGTTCGAGTATCGGACCGACGAGGAATCCCGACGGGCCACCGGCGAATATCGACTGGGTCTCGGCCGGGCCGGACTTGAACAACAGGTAATCGACTTGCTCGATTAGTTTCGACCCGTACGCCGGCAGGACGGTCTGAAGAATGACGAGACCCGCCAGTCCCCCAGCGACGACACCGGTACCGAAGACGAACGCGGGCATGTCGGCTCGGCGAACCCCCTCGCCGAGCAGCGACACGGCTAACACGCCGACCAGCAACAGTACCGGGGAGTAGGCGACGATGTCGGTGTGCCATCCGAATCCGGTGTGGGCGAGATGTGAGAGCAGCGACGCGAGCGCGAGTCCGCCGAGTATCGGTGCACTCGCTACCAGCGGTGACTGGTCGGCCCGCACGTCCACAGCGGCGCGACTTGCGACGTAGACGCCGAGCGCCCCGACGAGGAGCGGTCCGGCCTCCCACGCCAGCACCTGTCCGGCCACCGCGACGCCGAGGACCCCCGCCACGAGCCACGTCCGCGTGTCCGAGAGGTCCTCGCGGTCCACGTCGGCCAGCCAGACCAGTGAGAGCGCGGTCAGCACCAGCCACGGGTAGTCGAACGCGTGGTGGTCGGCGAAGCCCAGACCGGTCCGGTAGGCGAACGCGGGAATCGTCGCCAGCAGGACCACCGCGGCAAGACCGACCCGGCGGTCGTCGGTCACGCGGACCGCCATCGCGTAGGCGAGCGTCGCGACGACGACCGACGAGACGACGGGATACCACGCAAGCACCCATCCCGCAGCGTCGGCCCCGCCGAACAAGTTGGTCAGCCACCAGAGCGCCCCGACCATCAGGGGTTCGCCTTTGCCGACGGCACCGGGAAGCCCCGAGAGGACGCTGAAGTCGAAGACGCCGGTCGCCTCGGCGGAGAGCTGCTCGACCCAGTAGCGGTAGTAGTACGGGTCGTTCGAGGGGAGGACGACGTAGTCGCCGCGGAAGACGCTGGGAAAGACGTACGTTCGCAGCAGGACGACGAACGCCAGCGCGGCCCCGAACGCGCCCGCCTCTACTCGCGACACCGACGGGAGCGACACCGACGGGAGCGTGGGACCGTCACCGACGTCGGATTCGGCGTTGGTCGTCTCACCGTCGAGGCTCGCCCGAACCGCGGGCGGGTCCGCGATTTCGTATTCGTCGCCGTCCTTGGCGACGATGTCGCGTGAGACCAACTCGCCGAACGTCCCGGAGTCGAGGGGTACGTCGTCGAAGGTCCACCCGTCGGCGCGTTCGTCCACCGCGAGGAGGTCGCGGAGGTCGGGTTCCAAGTCGGGTTTCTCCGCGAGGAGGTCGTCGGCCGCCTCACGCACGTCAGTCATGGTCGGCGAATGTCGTGAACGGGCTATAAAGCCTGCGACACGAATTTGAACCGCGTCGAGAGCGCGGCCGGGCGGACGTCGTCACTCACAGGAGGTCCCGGACTCTGCCGAGTACGCCCGTCCGGTCTCGCCCCCACGATTTCCGGACGACCCGGCCGGGCGCTTTGACGTACGGCGGGCCGCTACGCTCGTCGCGTTCGTATCGCACGACGACCGAGACCGCGTTCCCGACCGCCTCGGCCTCCACCTCGCCCAACCCGATACACCCCGTCTGCGGGTCCTCCGCGTACAGTACCGCTTCCTCGCTGACCGAGACGGGTTCGTCGAGGTGCACGACCTGTAGGCGTTCGCGGATGGCGTCGGGGTCCGCGTCCATACCGCGACCCACGGCGTCCACCGACAAACGCTTTCCTCCGACTGCGACCCACTCGTCCCGAGTCCCCGCCGACTGGCAGAGCGACCCGTCTCGAACTCACAGTCGCGCGGCGTTGGTTGCAGTGGCCGGACGAACACTTATGCTGGCGGGTTAACAACCCGCACTCAATGGGGACCGACACGAACGACAGTCAACCGCTCTCGGACGTTCGGGTACTGGAGTTGGGGAACATCGTCGCCGGACCGTTCGCGAGCGTCATGCTCGCGGACCTCGGTGCCGAGGTGGTGAAGGTCGAACGCCCCGGTAGCGGTGACGTCCTCCGTAGCGCGGGCGAGGCCGGACCGCCGATGTTCGACGCGCTGAACCGCAACAAACGCTCCATCGAACTCGACCTCAAGAGCGACGCGGGACGCGAGGCCTTCCTCGACCTCGCCGACCGGGCGGACGTGGTCGTCGAGAACCTCGGTCCCGGCGTCGCGGACCGACTGGGTATCGGCTACGACGAACTGAGCGAGCGGAACCCGGAACTCGTCTACCTCTCCATCAAGGGGTTCCTCGACGGACCGTACGGCGACCGGGCCGGGATGGACGTCGTCGCCGAAGCCATGTCCGGGCTGATGAGCATGACCGGCGAACTCGGTCGCAAACCGGTCCGCGTCGGCACCTCCATCGCGGACATGGGCGCGGCGATGTACGGAGTGATGGGGGTGCTCGTCGCGCTCCGAGAACGGGAACGCACCGGCGAGGGCCGGAGAGTGGACGGTCCGCTGTTCGAGGCGGCGGCCTCTTGGATGGGCTACTGGATAACCTACGCCGACCGGTACGGCCGCGACCACCCGTCGCTCGGGGCGTCCCATCCCACGTGGGCGCTGTACGACGTGTTCCGCGTCGGCGGCGAGGACGACTGGTTGTTCCTCGGCGTGACGACCGAGCGCCACTGGCCGGCGCTCTGTCGCGCCATCGACCGGGAGGACCTGCTCGCCGACGAACGGTTCGAGACGTCCCAGTCGCGACTCGACCACAAGGCGGAACTGACCGAGACCGTCGCCGAGGAACTGCGCGACCGCGACCGCGAGAGCGTGCTGGCGGCGCTGTTGGCCGAGGACGTCCCCGCAGCGCCGGTGAACGACCCGTCCGACCTCGTGGACGACGACCACCTCGACGCCGTCGACCTGCTGGCGGAGTTCGACTCCGCGGAGGACGGCGAGTCGCTACAGACGGTGATGACGCCCGTTCACGGCGACGGAATCGCGCCGGCTCAGCGACTCGACCCGCCGGAACTCGGGGAACACACCGAGGAAATCCTGCGCACTGCCGGACTCGACGACGACGCCATCGCTGCGCTTCGGAACCGGGGGGCGTTCGGGAGCGAGTAGGGATTCGCGGACGAAGCGCGGAAACAGTCGACTACGGAGTCAGGATTCGACGGCTTCCGCGACGACCTCCGCTGCGGCCTCGCGGGACAGCGGCTCTCCCCGCTCCGCGGCGGCATCTCGCAGCGCTTCCTGCCCGACGGCGACCTGTTCGTCCGTCGCCTCCAGTCCGGTCGCGTCGAGCAGAGCACGAACCCCGCCGCTGCCGGTTCCGCGGCCGAACAGCAACTCGCGCTCGGCACCGTACCGCTCGGGGTCGAACGGTTCGTAGGTGCTCGGTTCGCGGAGCATCGCCGCGGTGTGGAGGCCGCTCTCGTGGCGGTACCCCTCCCGGCCCAGCACGGGTTTGCCCTCGTAGTCCACGTCGAGCGCGTCGAGAATCTCCCGGCAGGCGGGGACGAGTTCGGGCAACTCCAGTGCGACGTCGTCGCCGCGCTCGCTTCCGAGGACCGCGACCTCCTCCAGCGGGGCGTTTCCGGCGCGTTCGCCGACGCCGCCGACCGTGGCGTCCACGCTGTCGGCACCGGCGTCCACCCCGGCCACGGCGTTGGCCGTCGCCACGCCCATGTCGTCGTGGGTGTGAATCGTCACCGCGAGGTCGCCGCCGACCTCGTCGGCGACCGCGGCGACCGTCTCCCGGACCGCTTCCGGGTCGCCCGCACCCGTCGTGTCCGCGAGCGTGACGTGGCGGCCGCCCGCGTCGCGGACCACTCGCGCCCCCGCTCGGAGGTGGTCGTTGTCCGCCCGTACGGCGTCCATCAGCGTCGCACCGGCCGCGACGCCGCCCTCGACCGCTCGCTCGACGTTCTCCCGCAGGAGGTCCAGCGACTCCTCGCGGGTCTTCCCCAGCGCGTGTTCGAGTTGGACGTCAGAACTGTTGACGATGACTTCGATTTCGTCTGGTTCGACGTCGAGGGCGGCATCTACGTCGGCCGGAACGGCCCGAGCGAGCGCGGCCGTCCGCAGGCCGAGCGACTCCGCGTGGCGGTACAGTTCCTCGCGCGGCGCGGCCCGGGGAAACGACACTTCCACCCGGCCGACGTTCACGCGCGCCAGTCCGTCGAGGACGCGCTTGCCGACGTCGTCGGTGATTTCGAGGCCCGGCACCTGCGACCCCTCCCGGAGCGTGAGGTCCTTGAACGAGATAGTCATACGGTATCAATCACCAACATCCCGGTTAGGACTTTTCCAAGCGGCAACGGGTACCTCCGGTCAGGGCGGTTCGGTTCCGACGCACCGACACAGCGATTCCTCTCGGTCGGCGTCGAACCGCTAGGTCGGGAGTTCGCCGGACCGCGTCTCCTCGAACTCGTGTACGCTTACGAGCAGGCGACGGGACGTCGGCGGTCTCCGAAACGATTCGCCGGGAGTGCGTGACCGTCGTCCGAACGTCCGGACGAGCGAAAGGAACAGCACTTTCCGGACCTCTCACTATTCAGTACGTATGTCAGACGTGTCTGCACACCACTTCGGCGTGACGGTGACCGACCTCGACCGGGCGGTCGAGTTCTACCGCGAGGTACTCGGTCTCGACGTGCTCGACCGATTCACCGTCTCGGGCGAGGCGTTCTCGGAGGCCGTCGGCGTCGAGAGCGCGACCGGTAACTTCGCACATCTCGACGCAGAGTCGGCCCGGGTCGAACTCGTCGAGTACGAACCGGAGGAGGACACGGACCGTGACGCCGAGCGCGTCAACCGACCGGGCGCGAAGCATCTCGGTCTCTCCGTCGAGAATCTGGACCGCTTCTACGAGCAACTGCCGACGGACGTCGAGACCCTCAGCGAACCCCGGACGACCGAGAGCGGGACGCGAATCCTGTTCCTCCGCGACCCGGAGGACAACCTCGTCGAACTCGTCGAGTCGTAATTGCGTCACGACGGGCGATTCGCTTCGGCGTTTTGCATCGCGTGTCAGTTGACAGTACAGTTCCGACACCTTCATTATCCGGTGTCGTTCTGTTCCGAACGATGCAACACGTAGCTTCAGAGGACGCGGCCGAACCGCTGCTCGTTACGCTCGCGGGTGACGACTGTCGCTGGTGCGCGTCCGGAACGCTCGCACGCGAGCAGTTCAAGGGTGACGATGCGGTCGTCTGCGAAGACTGCGGGACGCCCGCGGCCCGCGTCTGGTGAGTTCGTCGTCGCGTTCTCTCGGCATCCGCTACCTTCAGAACAGCGCTTCCAGTTCGTCGCCGTCGTCCCTGACCAGACTCTCCAGATTCTCCTCGCTCTCTTCCCGTATGTCTTCGAGGTTGTCCTGCGTCTCGACCGCGACGCCCTGTAGGTCCTTGATTCGCGGGACGTCGGTGACGCCCGACAGCAGCGTCACCGCCGCGACGTGGTCGGTCCCCTGCATCGGGTAGTCGCCGCCCCGGACCTCCATGCTCGCGGTCTCGTTCTCCAGCCACTTCCGGCCGCGCTCTATCCCCTTCCGGTTGAGGTAGTCCTGCGGTCCCCCGACGACGACCAGCGACCGGTCGGTGCTTCGGACCTCGCACGGGAGGGTAAGCCGCCCGAGGGCGGCCTTCCGGACGAGGCTGGTGATGCGATTAGTTGTCTCGGTCGCGTCGAGTTGCTCGTCGGTGAACCGGCCGAGCAGACCGCCGCTCGCTGTCTCGACCTGTTCGGTGGCGTAGCCGATGGTCGAGACGCCGCCACAGGAGAGCGTGTTGATTATCTCGCTGGAGTCCACGACGCTCTCGCCGACGTCTTGGCCCGCCTGCACCTCCCCGGCCGAGAAGAGCATGCCGAACCGCCGGACTATCTCCTCGTTGATGCGGTCGTAGCCGCCCCGGACCGACTCGCCGGTCTCGCGCCACGCGTCGTTGTCGAAGACGAGGAGGTTGTCCACCTCGTCCACGAAGGTCTTGAACGACCGCGCGGCGTTCAGGGTGTAGATGCCGCCCTCGTCCTCGGCGGGCAGGACGCCCAGTCCGTAGACGGGTTCGGTGTAGATGCGCTTGAGGTGGCTGGCGAGGACCGGCGCGCCGCCCGACCCCGTCCCGCCGCCCATGCCCGCGACCACGAGGAACGCGTCGATTTCGTGGACCGGAACTTGGTCGATAGCCCCCTGAATCTCGTCCATGTCCTCTTCGGCGATGTCCGCGCCGAGTTCGTTGTCCGCGCCCACGCCGTGGCCCTTCACGCGGGCCTGCCCGATGAGGACGCGATTACGCTCGGGGACGTGGTCGAGTCCCGCGAGGTCCGCCTTCGCGGTGTTGACTGCGATGGCCGACCGGACGACGTCGCTTCCCGTCTCCCGGTCGTACTCCACGAACTTGTCCACGATTTTACCGCCAGCCTGCCCGAATCCAATCATTGCGAGCTTCATAGTTTGGTGCCTCCCTAACGCCGATTTCCGCGAGTTACCCGGCGACTGACCGCGAGTTGTGCCGGGCTTATCGGCTGTATCACCACACCACACCGGTTCTACCCATAGTTATACGGCGTCACACGGGAGTTCAGGCGGTGCCATACGACCGCGGAACGGAGTTCGGTCGCGGTCGCTCGGTCGTCAGTTCGCTCCTCGGACCGCCCTGCGAGACCGACGACCGGCCGCCCGTCACAGATGCCGGAATCGTCGTCCCGCGTCGGAGTTCCTCCGACTCCCCGCGTTCGTAAGCACCGCCTGAAACGCCTGTTCTCGGTCGTTCCGTCGCCGCCCGCGGACTGAATCCCGGCGACCTGTGCAGACTCGGCCGACGCTCCGCCGACCGATAGCTTCGACGGGCGTATTATCCCCGGCCGCCAACCGACGCGCATGCGCCAGTTCATCGTCCTCGGTCACGACGCCCCGACGACGCCCGACTTCTCGCTCGACGACCTCGCCGGCGGCGCTGGCCGCCTCGACGTGCTGTGTCGGTGCGTCAACTCCGCGTTCTTCCTCTCCCACGCGATTCGTGAGGACGTGCGGGTTCACCTCGTGTTGCAGGACGAGGTGACGGTTCACTTCGAGGGGAGCGAACTCCGGCGACTCAACCCCGACGAGCGGAGTACGGCGGCCCTGATTCGGGGCGCGTTAGAGGAGAAAGACGAGGCTATCGGCCACATCGCGGCCGAGAGTTCACCGGGCGTCTCCGTCTCGAAGCGCGGGTTCGAGTCGGTGCTGGAGGAGGCCGCGAGCGAGGGAACCGTCGTCCAACTCCACGAGGACGGCGACCCCGTGGTGGACGTGGAACCGCCCGAGGACCCCGTCTTCGTCCTCTCGGACCACAACGACTTCCGCGACGAGGCGGCGTCGCTGCTCGCCGACGCCGCCGACCGGCGCGTGCGCCTCGGCCCGGAACTGCTCCACGCCGACCACGCGATTACCGTGGCCCACAACTATCTCGACACCGACGGGTTCGCGTCGTACTGAGGGTGACTCAGCAGAACACGCGCGGGTGGAGACTCGGCTCTGGATTCACTCCGTGTAGAAAACCACCCGGCGCGCTGGCGCGGCGGCTCGTTCGCCGCGCCAGTGCGCGAGGGATGAGGACCGCAGGCCCGTGGCCGAGGACCGCAATCGGTTGGGGAGGACGTGGCCCGCGGTGGCGGTCACTCCTCGGAGTCGGCAATAGCTAGCTCCTTCTGGGCCAAACCTCCAGATAGAGCGCATTCTCGACTGATGATACAGCGCACTCCTCGACCGAGAGTAGCCCGAAGCTAACTTTCGGCTTGAGCCTCGGAGTCTACCGCCTCCGCCCCGCACCCTCGTCCTCCCCACCCACTCTCACGTCTCGAACGACACCCTCACGGTCCGCCCGACCTACTCTCCGACCATGCGAGTCAGCGTCATCGGCGGCGGCACGGTCACCGACGCGGAAGCCGAGACCGCCGAGGAGGTCGGTCGGCGTCTCGCCGAGCGCGGACACACCGTCGTCTGCGGCGGTCTCGGCGGCGTCATGGAGGCGGCGTGTCGCGGCGCGAGCGAGGCCGAGGGGCGGACCATCGGCATCCTCCCCGGCGAGGACCGGGCCGCCGCGAACCCCCACGTGGACACCGCCATCGCCACCGGGCTGGGCCACGCCCGCAACGCGCTCGTGGTGATGAACGGCGACGCGGTAATCGCAATCGACGGGGGCGTCGGCACGCTCTCGGAACTCGGGTTCGCGGGCGTGTTCGACCGGCCGACCGCCGGACTCGGGACCCACGACGCGCCGGGCGTCGAAGCCGTCTCCTCGCCCGCCGAGGCGGTGGCGTTCGTCGAGTCCGAGGACGACGGTGGGACCGACCGAGAGGCGTAGCGTCACCGACCCCGCGACAACGCTCAAGGACGCTCGTCCACTACGTCTCGTGATGCCACTTTCCGAGGCCCAGTGGGAGCAGGCCGAACCGGACGACAACGTCATCGCGCTCGTCTACGGCTTCCTCGAAAGCGAGAAGCCGACCGCGTACTCCATCGAGGAGATATTCTCGCAGGCCGAGGCGAACGTCCAGTCCGACTCGTCCTCGACGTGGGAGGACGTGGGCGCGCTCCTCGGCGAGCAGTCGGCCGAGGAGAAGTACCGGTGGGCCTTCGAGTACCTCGTCCACGCGGGCGAACTCGAGAAGCGCGCGGTGTTCGACGGCGGTGAGAAAGTCGAGTTCTACCGAGCCACGTAACCCGCGGTCGGTCGGGTGAATCCGGAAGGATTAAACTTCGGACGCGCCTTGGTCCACGTGCGGGCCGGTGGGGTAGCTTGGTATCCTTCGGCCTTCGGGTGGCCGTAACCGCGATTCGAATTCGCGCCGGCCCACTTCTTCCCGCATTTCACTTCGACGCAGCGAGGTGTTCAAAACGCCACGTCTGTACGGAGATGTAGAGCGTCCGCTGACTCCGCGTCAGTTCGTCGCGCCGAGCGCCTCGGTGGGGTCCTCTCGAGAGAGCGAGTTCGCGTCTACGGCTGTACCGAATCTTCTCGTCTGGGCTTCGCGCTATCTCGAGCCAGTTTTGCGCAGACAGGAGCGAATCCACGCCCATTGGTGTCAATTGTTTATCTAGATTCTATAGAAAATTTTAACGTTATATCCAACTAACTAATTAATGCCATGTCGGAAAAGACACGGCGTTCGTTCGTAAAGCAAAGTGCCCTGACCACTGCCGGCCTCGGTGCGCTCGCCACCGGAGTTGGCGCCGCCCAAGACCGCGTGAGGCTCACGGCCGACGATGCCATCCGGAAGCAACTCGACCTCGCCGACATCGAGTTCCCCGGTGGAGGCGTCTCGACGATGGCCTCGTGGCCGGTCAGTTTCAGTTTCGACGTGGCTCCCGGTGAGGGGAAGTTCGGCGACTCCCCCGCCATCGCCGAAGGTGCGTACTACGACTTCGACCTCAGTTACTCGCCCGAACTCACCGTCGCCATCGGTTTCCTCGACACGGCGACCGGCGAGTTCAACGGGTACAAGGTCACCGGTAGCAATCTCTACCGAGTCGAAGCCCCCGTTAGCATCCCCGAAGATAGCGCGGCCGTGGGAGTCTTCAACCTCTCCGACAACAGCCGTGCGGTCTCGGGCGACCTGTCGGTGACCAATTAACCGGACACCCCCATTTTTTTGTTCTGCACTGCTGCTCGTAGCGTAGGTCTTTAGCGACTTCCAGCGTAGACTGCTCTGCGCCGTCGGGAGTTCGCCGAGGACAGGGACGACGTCCTGAGCGTCTCGAATTCGTCGCCAAAACGTCGTGGACGGGAAGCCGAGAAGGGGCCGGAGGGGCGGCGTCAGACCTACTCGTCGTCTTCGGTGCCGACCTCCACCAGACCGTCACCGACCGAGGTGATTCTGGTTACGTCGGTGCGGAACGACTCGTCGGCCGTGAGCCGCTCGTCGTACTCGACACTACTCCCTTCCCCGACGGTCTCGTCGGCCTGTTCGTCGCTACCGTCCATATCGACCCTGACGACGTCATCGCCTTCGGCGTCCATTTGGCTCTCGTTCAGGTCGATGTGGAACGACTCGTCGGCCGTGAGCCGCTCGTCGTACTCGGTGCTGTTGTTGGTCGCGGTAGTCGGTTCTGTCGGCTGTACGACCTCGGAACTGTCGGAACTCACGTCGTCGGTGGCGACGATGCCGCCGGTGACGACCGTCAACATCGTCACGACCGCGACGGTGAGCGTCATCATTTTCGATTTCATGGGTATCACTATTGGTGAGTGACTCGGGCGACAGCAACCCGGCGGACGCGGCTTGCCGGTCGCCGCTCGTCCGAGCCACTCCGTTTCAGGATTGTACGAAAACCCACTTAGATTCCCGTTGGAAACGAATTAGAAACAAGGAGAGAAAAGTTCCGAAACTGCGCGCAGTCGCGTTACGACGACCGTACGTTACAACAGCACGACCCTGTTTCCCATGCCGTGTCGTTTCCGCTCCGCGAGGTTCTTGCTTTCGAGATTGTCCAGTACTCTGCTGACCGTCGCCTTCGACAGGTCGGTTCGCTCGACGATTTCGTTCTGCGCGAGAACGCCGTCTGCTTCGAGGACGGTTTCGTAGACGACCTGCTCGTTGTCGACTAGTTCGTCGGCCACCTCCTGCCACTCCCGGCGGCGGGTTTCGAGCAGTTCGTCGCTCGATTCGACGCCCTCGTCGCGGTCGCCGACGGACTCCGAGTCGGTCCGCTCGGAGTCGGAGTTCGATTGGCCGTCCACCAGCAGGTACGTTCCGCTCGACCCCAAGAGACACGACGCCACTGCAACCGTCCCGACGGCGCGATAGCTGAAATAGCCGCCCAACTCTGCGACCTTCGTTCCGTTTTCGCCGACCGAGACCATCACTGGTGACGGGGTAATCAACTGCAGCGCGAGGACGAGACTCGAGGCGACGAAGACGACTGCCGCAAACAACTGCTTGTCGCGGAGGGCACGCACGTCCATATTTCACTGTTCTAAGGGTCCTCCTAATTACCGTCGATTCACCTCGGCCAAAAACCGACAGAAAGGGCTTGAAACGCCTATGAAACGCGTTTCGAACGCGTTTCACCACAGTACTGATGTGGCCTTTCGTACAACGTTACACGTGATGAAAGACGCCGTTCGTTTCCGAGTTCTCGCCCTCGTCGGACTCGCCGCGCTCGGAGTCGGGTTGGCTCTCGTCGGAACCGCCATCGGAGTCGGCGGACCGCTCGCCGATACCGGTTCCGACGTGGAGTTCACGGTCTCCGAGGACAACGTCACGCTCTCGAACGACCGCCGAACGGTGACGGTCGTCGAGAACATGACCGGCGTCGAAACCGTCGAGATAACGGAAGACGACGGCCAGTTTCGGGTTCGAACCGGCGGGAGCGACTCGCTCACGGCCGCCGAGCGCGACCGTGCGGTGGCGATAGCTCGGAACAACGCCACCGTGAGCCAGTACCTCGACCGCACGAACCGATACGAACTCGGCGTCGAACTGATAGAGCGGATAAACGCCAGTTCCGGTCGGAGAGTAACGGGAGACGCTGGGCAGAACCTGTCGCTCGACGAGTCCGGAACGGCGACGTTCACGGTGGAGAACGTCACGACCGCGGACGGCGACGACTCGGTTACCATCGACCGTGACCTCTCCTCCGCCGAGCAGCGAGTGACCGTCACGGTCAGACGGCCCGCGGACGGCGAACTTCGATACTCGATTACCGTCGATTTAGCGGACGAAACCGTGGTCGAGATTACGGACTGGGGAACGCCGTAGCGAGGCGCCAAGAGTCCCGATTCGCGGAGACCGCCGAACCGGAAACCCTCCGCCGCGTCCGACCCCTTCGGGTGGCGTCGCGGTTCGGCGTTTCGGCTTCGACTCGAACGCTCCTTCGATATCGCGACCGTTCCGCCACGAGAACGTATCAGCCTACCGAAAACGGCGGCGAACAACGTTTTATACTTTCGGTAGCATCCACGAACGACGACAAATGGCGACCGCCACAGGCGAGAGATTTCCACGTCACCGAGTAGAGCGCGTACGCCCGACGGACACCGCCGACGCGACCATCGACCCGTGATACGCGGTGGCGACGCGGCGGACCGCGACCAACGCGCGGACGAAGAACGCGGAGTGAACGACGAACGCCGAGGAGAACACGGGGACGGCGACGGCGGCGACGATACGTCCGACCGACGCGAGGACGCGTTCGAACCCGCCGACCCGATAGACGCCGACCGCAAACGCACGGAAGGAGCTTCCGACGCCGCGAGCGAACCCACGAAATCAGTCTCCGACCGCGACGGCGACTCGGCGGGACCGACGCCGCGGACCGACGACCGACTCTCGATTCCGCTCGAAACCATCGCGGTCCTGAACTGGCTGGGCGAAATCGGCGTCGACGGCGTCGAATCCCGACTCCGAGCGGTCTCGACCGACGACCTGACCGTCGAGACCCAGCAGGTCAAAATCGGCTACGCCGGGCCGGAGACGATTCTCGACCAGTTCGGCGTCGAGGACCGGGCGGGTGCGCGCATCCCCGTCCAGAAACCGTTCTCGGGGACCGTGCTGGTGCTGTTCCCGGTCGAGAGCGCGAACCGCGCGGCGTCGCTCATGCTCCGGCGCGCGGTCGAGGACGCCGAGTCGGTCGTCTCCACGGAGATGGGTCGGGACGCGCTGACGGAACTCTGCAACGTGATGGCGAACGGGTTCGTGGACGAGTGGGCGGAACTGTTCGACACGCCCATCGACACCGGCGCGCCCGTCGCGGTCCAGAACCCCGAGATGACGCTGCTCCACCACATCTTCTCGGTCTCGGACGTGGGGCTGTATCTCACGTCTCGGCTCCGTCTCGCGGCCGACGACATCGACGTGACCGTCTTCGTCTTCCCCGGCGAGGAGCGGTTCGTCACCGAGATTTCACAGTTCCGCCCCGACGTGATAGACCGGTAGCCGGTCGTGACTCGGCCGAAGTACCGCGTCGCTGTGGGCTGTCGAATCTATCTCGACGCGACCGATGCTCAGGTCTCGAACTCGTCGGCGAGGTCGTGGAACGTCTCTACCGTCAGGTCGGGTTCGGTGTCGTACGGTCCCCAGAGCGTGTCCTGCCGGTTGACCCAGACCCCCTGCATCCCGGCGTGCATCGCGCCCGGCACGTCCCACCACCCAGCGGCCGCGAAGGCGAGTTCCTCGGTCGGCGTTCCGATGCGGTCGGCGGCGTGGCGGTAGAGTTCGGTCTCGGGTTTGAACCGCTCGACCTCGTCGGCGCTGACCGTGTCCTCGAGCAGGTCGCCGATGTCCGCGTGGTCCACCATGGAGTCGAGCATCTCTTCGTTCCCGTTCGAGACGACGTAGAGGTCGTAGCCCGCCTCGCGCAACCGCTCCATCCCCTCCCGAACGTCGTCGAAGACGGCGAGTTCGTGGTACGTCGAGAGAATCTCCTCGCGTCGGCCCTCGTCGAGTTCCACGCCCTGTGCGTCGAGTGCCCACTTCAGCGCGTGGCGAATCAACTCGTAGAACGAGTGGTACTCCTCGATGGCGTTGCCGACCATCGCGTACTGCAGCGACCGATTCCGCCAGAGTTCGGCGACCGCGGCGGGATTCTCGACGTGTTCCGACAGTGGCTCTTCGACGGTGTTCACGTCCACGATGGTTCCGTACGAGTCGAACGCTATCGCCTCGACCGCGTCGGTATCGAGCGTCATGTCGGCCGTACGTCCACCCGGACGCCGAAATAGCTTCCCGCCGAACGACCGCGGGGTTCTGACCGCACGCCGAATCCGACCACCCGCCGTTCGCCGGGGTTCACACGACTTTTAGCCCTCGCGTCCCTCCGGACGCCAATGACAGAGCTGTTCGACCTCCCCGTCGATTCCGCCGAAGACGTCGCCGAGCGCCGCGAGGAGGTGGTCGCGCAGGTCCGCGACCACGCGGGCCGAATCGCTCGCGAACTCGCGCTCCTGCAGGGCGGCGACTACGGGAAGCAGACCTTCGAGACCGATGACGGCGAGTGGACCGTCAAGTACGAGGCGGGCGACCTCCAGTTCCTGCTGTTCGAGGGCCGGAGGGCCGAGACCTACGTTGTCTCGACCCACCAACCGCCCGACCCCGAGGACCTCGCGGCGGCGCTGGCCGACTACGACGCCTTCGTCGCGGCGTTCAACGACTACGTCCGGTCGCTCGACGGCGTGCTGGACGACGTGGCCACCGACTTCTCGGAAGTCGCCTCCACAGACTCGGTCGTGGCCGAGCGCGAGCGCATCCTCGGACGCGTTCGCGAGGTGGCCGACCAGATGGCCCACCAACTCGCGCGCTACGAGGGCGGCGACTACGGCACCTACGGGACCCGAGTCGCGAGCAACCGGTGGGAACTCAAGTGGGAGAACGGCGAGGCGTCGTACCTCCGGGTGGGCGGCGAGGGCGGCATCTACCTCCTCTCGCAGTACCAGCCACCGTCGGCCCACGACGTGCGCAACCTCGCCGAGGACGTTCCGGCGTTCGTGGCGGCGTTCAACGACTACGTGGACGACTTGGACGCGAGCCTCGACGGCGTCTCGCTCTGAGCGGGTCGGTCGCTAAAAGAATCGGGCCGAACGCACGCCGCGGGTTCAGATTGCCGGTTCGCCGCCGGCAGAACCGCCACCGCGACCGCCGCCGCGGTACGACGCGTCGCCGAACGCCAGCAACGGGAAGAACACGAACGGCAGGAACCAGAGACCGACGCCCCAGCCGATACCTTTGCCGAACGCTTTCGCTACGCCGACGTACATCTTCCCGGCGGCGTAGATGTTGGCTATCGGGATGATAAACAACAGGAGGTACCAGCCCGGATTGTCACCGATTTTCAACATGACGTAGGCGTTGAAAATCGGAATGAGCGCGGCCCAACCGGGTTGGTCGGCTTTCTGGAAGACTTTCCACATGCTCGCGACCGTCAGGACGAGAATCCCGAGATAGGCGACGAGCAGTATCGTATTTGCAATATCGGGTGCCATTGGTAAGTGTATTAACTCGATATTACGATGAACGCTGATAAGTTCTTTGGTGTTTCAACAGATGTACCGAAACCAAATACGGGACGCCCGATGATACCACCCGGCTACTCCGACGAAAGCAATCCCGTCGCGGCCCGCTTCAGAATCTCGAGTGCGAGCGCGGCGTCTCCGAGGTCGATTCGCTCGTCGGCCGCGTGGGCCTGCGAGAGGTCGCCCGGACCCCAGATGATGGCCGGGGTCCCGGCCGCCACGAACTCCCGAGCGTCGGTCGCGGCCTCCAGTCCCCACGGTTCTCGCGGCGCGTCGGCCGTCTCGGCGGAGAGTCGGCGGAACCGCTCGGCGAGCGCGTGGTCCGTCGCAATCCCGGCGGACGCGTAGTGCTCGACCAGCGTCAAGTCGGTCTCGACGCCGGTCCGGCGCTCGGTCTCGGCCAGCACGTCCTCGATTTCGGCTTCGACCGACTCGAACGTCTCGTCGGGCAGGATGCGCCGGTCGAGCAGGAACTCGGCCCGGTCGGGAAGCACCGCCATGTTCGAGTCGGTCCCGGCCTCGAACTCGGTGACGGTGGCGAACGCCCGGCCGACGAGGGGGTCCTCGCGCTCGCGGAGTCGCTCGTCGTAGTCGTCTATCGCCGCGAGGACGGGACGGGCGGCGTCTATCGCGTTGGTGCCTTGGTCGGGGTGACTCGCGTGGGAGGCCGACCCTGCGACGCCGACGCGGTAGGTCACGACGCCCTTCGCACTCGTGGCGACTCGGAAGTCGGTCGGTTCCAGCACGACCGCGCAGTCGCCGCCGTACCCCGCTTCGACGAGCGTCCGGGTGCCGGGGTCGCCGGTCTCCTCGCCCATCGCGCCGTGGAAGACGAGCGTCCCGTCGAGGTCCCCCGCCTCGATGTCGGCCGCGAGGTCGCGGAGCGTCAGCATGGCGACGGCGAGACCCGTCTTCATGTCGGCGCTCCCTCGGCCGTGGAGCGTGCCGTCCTCGACGATTCCGGCGAAGGGGTCGCGGTCCCACTGGTCGGGGTCGCCCGCGGGCACCACGTCGAGGTGACCGTTGAGGACGAGCGTGGTCCCGTCAGCGTCTCCGCTCTCGCCGGGGTTCGCTCCTCCGGAGTCGTCTCCGTCCGCGGGGTCGTCGCCGACCCACGCGACCGCCTGCGCCCGGTCGGCGCTCGGTTCTTCCACGAGGCGGGCGTCGATGCCGCGCTCGGCGAACCAGTCCACGACGAACTCGGCGCAGGGGCGCTCGTCGCCCGGCGGATTCTCGGTGGGGATGCGGACGAGTCGGGCCGCGAGGTCGGCGAGTTCGTCGGCGTCGTCACCCTCCATGGCTGGTTATTCGGCGGCCACCTCGAAGGTCGCTTCGACGGCCCCGTCGAGGTCCGCGAGCAGGTCGTCGGGGTGTTCGGTGCCCACGCTCAGGCGGACCAGAGTCTCACCGATGCCCGCCTCGGCCAACGCCTCGGGCGAGAAGTCCTGATGGGTCATCACGGCGGGGACCTCCGCGAGGCTCTCGACGCCGCCGAGACTCTCCGCGAGGGTGAACACGTCGAGGTTCGCCGCGAACCGCGCGGCCTCCTCGACGCCGCCCTCCAACTCGAAACTGACCATCCCGCCGAAGTCGGCCATCTGTCGGGCCGCGACCGCGTGGTTTTCGTGGGACGCCAGACCGGGGTAGTAGACGGTCCGGACCTGCGGGTGGTCGTCCAACCACTCGGCGACCGCCCGGGCGTTCCGGCAGTGGCGGTCCATCCGGGCCGAGAGCGTCTTGACCCCGCGCAGGGCGAGAAAGCAGTCGAAGGCGCTCGGAATCGCACCGCGGGCGTACTGGACGTAATCGAGTCGCTCGGCGACCGCCTCGTCGTCGGTCGCGACCGCCCCGGCGATGAGGTCCGAGTGGCCGCCGACGTACTTGGTCAGCGACTCGACCACGACGTCGGCACCGAGTTCGAGGGGGCGCTGGAGGTAGGGCGACGCGAAGGTGTTGTCCACCGCGCAGAGGGCGTCGCGGTCGGCGGCGACCTCGGCGATGGCCGCCACGTCGCCGACCCGAAGCACGGGATTGGTCGGCGTCTCGAAGTAGACCAGCGCGGTGTCGGGCGTCATCGCGTCGGCGACCGCCTCGGCGTCGGTGATTTCGACGTGGGTCACCTCGACGCCGTACTCGGCGTACACCTCGGTCAGGAGTTCGTGGCTCTCGGCGTAGAGGTTCGCTCCTGCGACGACGTGGTCCCCGCTGGAGAGGAGCGAGAACACCGCGTCGATGGCGGCCATCCCGCTGGCGAACGCCGAGCCGTGGGTGCCGCCAGCCATCCCGGCGAAGGTCGCTTCGAGTCGGTCGCGAGTGGGTTCGGCCATCCGGGAGTAGCGGTAGTCGCCGCGGGTCTCGGTAGGGGTCTCGTACTCGTAGGTGGCGGTGGTCTGAATCGGCGGGGCGAGCGCCCCGTGTTCGCCCCGGCCGCGCCCCGAGTGGACCTCTCTGGTCTCAAACTGCCTGTCGTCGGCCATAATGTAGTATGGCAACACATCTCATTAATAGCTACCGCATCGCGAGATACCGCGAACTGGGGGCTGAAAACGAGAAACCGGGACCCGGGCGTGGGAATCCGGGACGCTCGAACCCGAACGTGAGAACCGGGAAACTGAAACCCGAGCGTGGGGATAGCGGCCGATGCCCGTCCAATTTTCCACACCTTCATAAGGGATTGGCTTCGTGGATTACAGTAATTGAAATGACTCGGACTTGCCCGAAACCGCGTTCCGGGGCGGTCGGTGGTCGCCGTGTCTGAGGCGGAGCCATTCGACGCACGACAGGAGACGCCGACGCTGGTCGTCGTCTGCGGCCTGCCGGGCGTCGGCAAGACCACCGTCGCCGAGGAAGTCGCCGAGCGCCTCGACGGACTGCTCCTCCGGACCGACGTGATTCGCAAGGAGATACTGTCCGACCCCGACTACACGGAGGAAGAGTCACGGATGGTCTACCGTGAACTGTTCGACCGGGCGCGCCGGACGGTCGAAGACGGCCGGAGCGTGGTCCTCGACGGGACGTTCAAGGACGCCGACGACCGTGACCGGGCGACCGAACTCTCGGCGTCGCTCGGCGTCGAGTTCCGACTCGTCGCGGTCGAGTGCGACGAGGACGTGGTTCGCGAGCGCATCGAGCGCCGGGAGGGCGACGAGAGCGACGCCGACTTCGAAGTCCACGCCATGTACCGCGAGCAGTTCGACCCCATCTCGGTGGACCACGTCACGGTGGACAACTCCGAGGGTATCGAGGAGACGACCCGACAGGTGGCCGAGTCGTTCGAGTAGCCGGTCCGACACCCCGCTTAAGTCGGCGTCTACCGATGTCCCGGCATGCGAACGAGCGGGACCGAACTACCGTCGGAGGACGTTCCGGACGACGAGTACGAGTTCCGACTGCCCGCCGAGACCTCGCTCGGTCGTTGGTTGGTGTTCGACGCGAATCGACTGTTACTCGCCTCGCTCGTCGTCGCCGGAGTCTTCGCGTGGTTCCTCGCGCTCACTTGGTCCGGGACGCTCGTCGTGACCAACGAGAACACCGCGTCCCTGCTTCTGAGCGTCTTCGTCGCCGGGAACTTCACGCTCATCTCCATCGTCATCACCATCAACCAACTCGTCCTCTCGCGGGAGTTCGGCAAACCGCACACGCTCCGCGAGCGAAACGAGGGCATCAAGCGCTTCCGGGAGAGTCTCGAATCGCTGGCGGGCGTGACCGTCGGTCCACCGGACCCGCTCGAACTCCTCCGGATGGTCCTCCGGAACATCGCCGACCGGACGAACGCGCTGCGGGAGGCGACCGGCGAGACCGACGACCCGCGGTTGCGCGCCGAGACCGACCGACTCGCCGACACCGTCACCGAGGAGACCGAGCGAGTCGATTCGACCCTCGACGAGTCGCAGTTGGGCGACTTCGACGTGCTGGTCTCGATGCTATTCTACCGCTCGGCGTGGCAACTCAACGCGGCCCGCAGAATCAGGGGGCAGTACGCCGATACCCTGCCGGAGTCGGCCGCCGAATCGCTCGACGAACTGGAGGAACTACTCCGCGGGTTCAACGTCGCCCGTCAGTACGTCCAGACGCTCTACATGCAGAAGGAACTCGCGGAACTCTCGCGCCTGCTGCTCTACGTCGGCGTCCCATCGCTCGTCGTCTCCTCGTCCGCGATGCTCGTCTACAGGGACCCGGGAGTGACCGTCGGCGCTGGTCCCCTCGTCGTCGTCTACAGCGCGGTGGCCGCCGCGGCCTTCGCTCCGATAGCGATTCTCCTCTCGTACGTCATTCGCGTCTCGACCATCGTCAGTCGGATGCCGTTACTCAGTCCGTTCGTGACCGACGGATAGTCACCGTCCGTCGGCATATTTGCGCCCGCGCCGTCCGCGAACCACTACCTTTTTGCTCCGGTGCTGACCACCGAGCAAAGACGATGGTCGCCGAACAACTCGACGCGCCCGACCCCGAAACCCTCGTCGGCGAGGCGAAGGCGGCGTTCCGGGACGGCGCGATGCTGACCGTGCAGGCCCACTGCGAGGTGGAGTACGAGGGCCGGACCTCCGGCCACCTCGGCCCGGGCGACCGGATTCTGGTCGCCAAACCCGACGGGACGTTTCTGGTCCACCAACCCACCGGCCACAAGCCGGTCAACTGGATGCCCGGCGGGGGGACCGTCTCCGCGCGCGCGAGCGACGAGGACGCGGTCCTGCTCGCGCGGCGCACGAACCCCACCGAGCGCGTCGAGGCCCGGATTCTGGAGGCCTACGGCGTGACGCGCTTCGACGCCACCGACGGCGCGACCTACGAGGAGTCCGGCACCGAGGCCGAGATGCACGAGTACATCGAGACCAACCCCGAGGTGCTGGAGGAGGGTCTCCGCATCGTGGAACATGAGCGCGAGAGCAAGTACGGGTTCATCGACTTCTTCGCCCGCGACGAGGCGGGCACCCCCGTCGTCGTGGAGGTCAAGCGGATTCAGGCGACGCTGAACCACTTCGACCAACTCCAACGCTACGTCTCGCTCTATCAGGAGGGCGAGGCTTCGCCTCGGGAAGGCGGTGTAACCGCCGAGAGCAACGACGAAGTTCGCGGGATTCTCGTCGCGCCCTCGGCCTCCGAGCGCGTGAAGCGAGCGCTTCGGGACAACGGACTGGAGTTCGTCGAACTGTCGGAGTTCGAGACCGACGCCAAGGGGGCGACCGAAGCGAAGTTGACCGACTTCTGACCGACGCGGCCCGCGAATCCGCCGATTATCGCAGACACCAGTGAGGTCTGCGAAGTGGCCTGTCTCGGGCATACGACTCATGACGCTCGAACGCGAACAGTGACGCGAGATGAGGTTCGTTCGACGGACGACCGTTCTCGACCCGGCGCGCTCCATCCATGCCCACTAACTGGTCGAAGTGGTTCGAGGGCGATGGCTCGTGGCTGCCGTGGTTGACCCGCCGCCAGCGCCTCGTCACCACTTACGTGGTCGTCCTCGTCCTGCTCATCCTGCTGTACTCGGTCCTCTACAACTACGGAATGCGGACGCTAGAGGGCCACGACCACTCGCTGTTCCGGTCGTTCCAGACAGTGGTCGAGACGATGACGACGACCGGATACGGCGCGGACGCGCCGTGGTCGTCACCGCTGATGAACGTGTTCGTCGTCTTCATGCAGTTGACCGGCATCGGCATCGGGTTCGCCACGCTCCGGGTCCTCATCATCCCGCTGTTCGAGCGCGCGCCGATGGACCTCAGCGACCGCCTGACCGCGAAGGACGACCACGTAATCGTCTGCGAGTACCGCCGCGACACGGGCGTCCTGCTGGACGAACTGGAGGGTCTGAACGTCGGTTACGTTCTCATCGAGTCCGACGCCGAGCAGGCCAAGCGACTCTCCGACGGCGGCTATCAGGTCATCCACGGCGACCCCGAGGAGGGCGCGGAACTCGAACGCGCGATGGTGAGCAAGGCCAGCACCATCGTCACCGACGCGGGCGACCGCAACGCAAGCATCGTCCTGACTGCACTGAGACGGAACGACGACCTCCGGGTGATATCGTTCACGGACACTCCGGACCACGACGCCGCACTCCGGGAAGTCGGCGCTGACGTCGTGCTGTCGCCCGACGCGCTCATCGGTCGGCGACTCGGCCAGAAGACGACGGCGTGGGCCGACACGCCGGAGGCGATGGGTGACGCCACCGTCGGTGACGTCCGCATCCGCGAGGTACTGGTCCGCCGCAACAGTCCGCTGGCGGGCGTCCAGATAGCGGACACGGCACTCGCCACCCACTCCGACCTCACGCTCGTCGGCGCGTGGATAGACGGCGACCTCAGACTCCCCGTGGACCCGGCGGAGGTAATCACGCCGAACTCGGTCCTCATCGTGGCCGGGACCGAGTGGGCCATCGACGACGTACAGGAGTTCGCGGCCGGACTTCGACCGCCGCGCCGCCACGACAACGTCGTCGTCGCCGGGATGAGCGTCGGGGGTCAGGCCGCGTACGAGGCGCTGGCCGAGGACGTCACCGCGACGACCATCGACACGGAGGACGGTCACCGCGTGGACGTCGTGGGCGACGTACGCGACCCGGAGACGCTCGAAACCGCGGGCATCGAGGACGCCAGCGCCCTCATCGTTACCGTGGGCGACGACTCGACGGCCATGCTCGCGGTCGCCATCGCGCGCACCCTCACCGACGACATCGAGATTCTGGTTCGGGTGGACGGCACGGCGAAGTCGCCCACCGCGTTCGACGCCGGGGCCGACTACGTCCTCTCGACCCAGCGGGTCAGCGCCCGCCTGCTGGCCCGCGAACTCCGGGGCGAGGACGTTCTCACGCCGTTCGAGCAACTGCGAATCGTCCGCACGGACGCCGCGGCGTTCGTGGGGCAGACGCTCGGTGACGTGAGCACAGAGACGGAAGCCGGGTACGTCTTCGTCGGGGTGGAGCGCGACGGAACGTTCGTCACCGACGCCAGCACGGAAATCGCGACCGACGACAGACTCGTCGTCGCCGGAACCGACGCGACGATTCGGGAGTTCGAGTGCCGGTACGCGTGACGTTCGGCCGCGACCAACGGCCTTTTCGCCGCGACACGTTTACGTCTCGCCGATGACTGCCGCCATCGAAGTCGAAGACCTTCGGAAGCAGTACGACGGGGTACGGGCGCTCGACGGAGTGTCGCTGTCGGTACCCGAAGGGAGTTTCTTCGGCCTGCTCGGGCCGAACGGCGCGGGCAAGACCACCTTCATCAACATCCTCGTGGGGTTGGTCCGGCGGAGCGGCGGCCGGGCCGAGGTGTTCGGCCACGACGTTGAGGACGACTACCGCGAGGCCCGTGACGCCATCGGTCTCGCGCCCCAAGAGTTCAACGTGGACCACTTCTTCCCGGTGCGCGAAGTGCTGGAACACAAGGCGGGCTACCACGGAATTCCGGCCGACGAGGCCCGCGAGCGCGCCGACGAGGTGCTGAAGCAGGTCGGCATCTACGACAAGCGCGACACCCGGTTCAACTGGCTGTCGGGCGGGATGAAGCGCCGGTTCATGCTGGCGCGGGCGCTAATCACCGACCCCGACCTGCTGATTCTGGACGAACCGACCGCCGGGGTGGACGTGCAGTTGCGCCACGACCTCTGGGACCTCATCACCGACCTCAACGAGTTGGGAACCACGATTCTGCTCACGACTCACTACATCGAGGAGGCCGAGCGCCTCTGCGACGAGGTGGCGATTCTGGACTCGGGCAACCTGCTGACCGTGGCGACACCCGAGGAACTGATGGACCGCGGGCCGGACAAGATTCGGGTCACGCTCCGGAACGCGCCCGCGAGCGTGCCCGACCTGCCGATGCTCTCGGGGACCCGCGGGGCGACCGACGAGGGCCGCGTCGAGAGCGTCGAACTCGACGGCGACCAACTGGTCGTGACCGCGACGCAGGGCGGACTCGTCGCGCCCGACCTCGTGCGGGCGCTCGACCGCGCCGGTCTCGAAATCGTTGACTTCGACATCTCCCGGACCTCGCTCGAAGAGGTGTTCGTGGACATGACCCGCGAGGGCGGGAGCGACCAGTCCGCGGAAGCGGTCGCGGCGGACGGCGGAATCGGTGGAGCGGTCGAGGACGACGGAGGTGTCTCCGAATGAACCTCCGCGGTCTCACTGGCTTCAAGACCCTCGCGCGCCGCGAGATTCTGCGGTTCCTCCGGCGGCCTCGGAACACGTTCGTCCCGCCGTTCGTGACGAACGTCCTCTACTTCTCGGTGTTCGGTGTCATCCTCGGCGACCGCGTGGGTCGAATCAGCATCGACGGCGGCGACCCCATCGACTACATCCTGTTCATCCTGCCCGGACTCGTCGTGCTGGGAGCCATCTCGAACGCCTTCGAGAACGCCTCGTTCTCCATCTTCCACGGGCGCTGGAACGACTACATCGAGGAGACGCTGACCTCGCCGATGTCCTACTCGCGGATGGTCGTCGCCTACATCGTGGCCGGGGCGACTCGCGGCCTGCTCGTCGGGTCGCTCATCGCGGTCATCGGCGCGTTCTTCACCACGGTCGGCGTCGCTCGGCCGCTCTATCTGGTCGCGTTCGGTCTGGTCGTCAGCCTGTTGTTCGCCAGTTTCGGCGTCGTGGTCGGTCTCTGGGCCGACGACTGGGACAACCTGACCATGATGAATCAGTTCATCGTCCGTCCCCTCGTCTTCTTCGGCGGCGTGTTCTACGCCATCCGGGAACTCCCCTCGCCGTATCAGGAACTCTCGATGCTGAACCCGATGGTCTACATGGTCAACGGCGTCCGGTACGGCTTTCTGGGCGTCTCGGAGGTGGACCCGAACTGGTCGCTGGCGGTCCTCTCGGGCCTGACCGCGGCCATCTTCGCGCTCGACGTCGTGCTGTTCAAGCGCGGGTACGGTCTCACGGACTGAGGTGGTTGCGGAGGCGCGAGATGACCGCGAGCGCAGAAGCGTTTCCACCACAGTAACGTTGGCTACGAGTAACTTTTACCCGTGACCTCCGAAACAATTGTCCTCCTCAGGTCGATTCGACGGTGGCTTCTAGTCGGTGTGTTCCTGCTGGGAGTCGGCGTCCTCACGCTGGCTCACACCGGCTATATTCTGACCAACACTGAGATACTGTACTGGCAGAGCCTCGTGTTTAGCATCGCGGGTGTCCTCGGCGGAGTCGTCGCGGGCGTCGCCGGAGTGAAACTACTCGGCAAGCGTCCGACTTCTGCACCCGACGAACCGGCGACCGAATGACTCTCTCAGGTAAACGACGAAGCCGGGTCAGTTCCTACTGGCCCTCACTCCACCCTGAACTGCTGCTCTCGGCCCTCGCCGTACATGTTCTTCGTCTCGCCGCCCTCGCCGCGGGCCTCCGCGTTGTAGGTGTAGGACCCCGTCGGCAGGTCTGAGAGCGTGACCGAGAACTCGCTCGACCCGCCGTCCCCGTCGAGTTCCACGTAGTCGGTCCACTGCTTCTCGCCGTCCTCTCGCTGGTAGAAGAAGTGGCCCGTCACCTCGTCGTAGGCGTCAACCCCCTTCGCGGACCCGCGGAGCGTCACCTCGCTCCCCGCGTCGTTCGTCTTGGGTGCCAGCGTCTCCACGCGCAGGCAGTTGGTCGAGGGACCCGAACAGGGGTCGCCCGCCGTGACCGCGAGCGTCTCGCTGACGCGCCGGGACTGGCCTTCGTAGTCGGTCAGGGTCGCCTCGGCGCGGTACTCGTAGGTCCGGCCGGGTTCGAGACCCGAAGCGGTGGCTTCGAGGTAGATATCGTCGGCGAGCGGGCCGGTCTCGGTGGCGAGTCGTCGCCACTTCGCACCGGCGTCGGTCGTATCCCCGCCGCCGGACGCCGGTTTCGGTCGGTAGAACAGGTTCACCTCGACCTCGTAGTCCGTCTCGTAGGCCGATTCGACCGCGGCGCGGAAGGTGACGGCGGTGTCGCCGATTTCGGCGGGTCGGGCGTAGACGCCACCCAACTGCCAATTCTGTCCCACGCCGGACTCCGACTCGTCGGGCGCGTCGGTCCCGTCCGAGCGTCGGGCCGTCGCCGTGATTCCCGTGCCTGTCGTGCCAGCGACCGCGTAGCCGAGGAGTTCGCGTCTGCTGAGTGCCATCCGTTCCGCGCACTCGCCGGAACCGGCATGAATCCGCGTCACCGTTCCGAGGGAAATCGGCCGTTTCCCGTTTTTGTCGCGAGGTAAGCCCCAGTTTCCCCGACGTTTCGAGTGTCTTCACGTCCGCCGAGTGCTTCGACGGGTACCGGGCGTCTTCACCACCTGTCGAGTCGTCGGGTTACTCCTCCCACGGTTCGCCGCCCTGCTGGTCGCCGAACAGTTCGCGCATCAGCGTCACGATGCTCTCGGGCGGGAACTGGCCGCGCTCGGTCACGATGGCGTCCACGTACCGCGGCGGCGTCACGTCGAAGGCGGGGTTCTCGACGGTCACGTCGCCGATTTCCTCCTCCTCGTCGAGGGTGAGCACCTCGCGCTCGTCGCGCATCTCGATTTCGACGGTGTGGCCCGTCATCGTGTCGGGGTGGAGCTTCAGCGTCTGGGCCGCGACCATGACGGGGACGCCGCGCTCGCGGGCGTTGACCGCCAGCCCCGAGGTGCCGACCTTGTTGATGACCGACCCGTCGGCCGCGATGGAGTCCGCGCCCACGAGCACGTGGTCGGTCTGGTCGAGGTACCGGCGCGCGGCGTTGTCCACGATGAGCGTGACGGGGACGTCCATGTCGCGGAGCCACTGGGCGGTGATGTGACCCTGCTTTCGCGGACGGGTCTCCTTGACGATGGCGTGAATCTCCTTCCCTTGGTCCAGCGCCTTCTCGACGCACGAGAGCGCGTCCGTGGAGTGACAGTGGGTCATCACGGTGTCGCCGTCCCGAAGTCGGTTCGCACCGATACGCCCGAGGTTGTCTTGGGCCTGCCCGAGTTCGCGCTGGAACTCGTCGGCGCTCTCGACCACGCTCTCGCGGAGTTTCGGGACCGAACCTCCCTCCATCCCGCGGAGGACGTACCGCAGGGCGTTGGGGAGGCTGACCGCGGTCGGCCGCGTCTCGCGGAGGCGACGGCCCGCGGCGCGCATCTCCTTCCGGAAGGTCTCGGGCGATTCGGCGTCGCTGTCCTCGGCCTGCGTGGCGAGCGCATCGGCCGCGGCGTCGGCGATGGTCGCCGCGCCGCGAATCTCCATGTTGGCGATGTCGTCTGCGGCCTCCTCGACGGTCGGATGGATGTCGGCGTCGGACTGGCTCATGACTGGCGGGTACGGGCCATGGCGGGAAAAACGAACGGGTCGCCGAGCGACGAGAACCTATTCGGTTCCGCTCGGGGATTACCGCGTCTCTTCGGGCAGGTCTACTTCCTCGGGTGACGGCATCCAGAAGACGTCCAGCGACACCGCCAGCGTGAAGGGCACGACCCAGACCAGAATCAGAGCGGTGCCCCGGTCGCGAACGCCGCTTCCGCCGAACCCGATGAACCCCGAGAGCAGGATGGTGGTGACGACGTACAGCAGCGGGACCAGAAGCGCTGTGTACACCACCGTCCCCCACGTGGTGGAGAGGCGGAGGCGGAAGAAGCGGATGGCGACCGCTGCCACGACGGTGTTGACGACCATGATGAGCAGGAACCCGAAGACTGTGGCGACAGAGGCCATTGCTACCGGTCACTTGGAACTCGGCGTTCTTGTGGCTACCGGATGCGCGACGAACTACTGCGGTCCGTCTCGCCGAGCGTCCCCCGAACGCCTACCGCCCGAGGTCCTCGTGGGCGCTCGACAGGTGGCGGGAGGCAAGCGCCGCGAGCAGGGAGAGTTCCCCGGCGAGCGCGCCCACGGCGATGATTTCGGCGAGCGCGTCGGCGTTGCTTCCCGCGGGGTCGCCGCCGCCCCGGAGACCCAACACGTCGAGCGCCTCGGACTGAGTGGGGAGTTTCGTCCCGCCGCCGACCGTGCCGACCTCCAGACTGGCGAGGCTCACGCTCGCGTAGAGGTCCTCGTCGCGGGCCTCGACGGTCGTGATGGCGTTGCTCCCCTCCACGACCTGCGCGGCGTCCTGTCCGGTCGCGAGGAACGCCGCGGCCACCACGTTCGCGGCGTGAGCGTTGAAGCCGAGGCTCCCGGCCTTCGCGCTTCCCACGAGGTTCTTGCGGGTGTTGGCCTCCTCGATGGCCTCGGGCGTGGTGTGCAGTCGTTCTTCGACCGTCTCGCGGGGAATCTTCACGTCCGCGGTGACGCTCCGACCCCGGCCCTCGACGGCGTTGATGGCGGCCGGCTTCTTGTCCGAGCAGAGGTTGCCCGAGAGCGCGACGAGCGACGCGGCGGTCTCGTCCTCCACGATTTGGGCGGCCTCCCGCGTGGCGATGGTCGCCATGTTCATCCCCATCGCGTCCTTGGTGTCGTAGACGAACCGCAGGAACACGGAGTCGCCCACGACGTAGGTGTCCACGTCGAGAAGTTCGCCGTGACTGGTCGTGGACTCGGCGGCCTCGCGCAGGCGCTCGGTGTTCTCGCCGACCCACGAGACCACCGTCTCGGCCTCGGCGATGCCCGCGACCCGGAACACCGGCGCGCGGGTCATCCCGGACTTGGTGACGCGAGCGTCCGCGCCGCCCGACCCGGCGATGACGGAGCAACCCCGGTTCACGCTCGCGACCAGCGCGCCCTCGGTGGTCGCCAGCGGGAGGTAGTACTCGCCGTCGGCCGCGCCGCCCGCGACCTGCACGGGACCGACGACGCCCATCGGAATCTGGGCCGCCCCGACCATGTTCTCGACGTTCGCGTCGGTCGCTTGCTCGGCGTCGAGCGCGAAGTCGCCGATGGTCTCCAGTTCGGCGTCGGTCTCGATTTCGAGGAGTTGTCTCCGGGCCGCCGCCGCGGTTTCGGCGTCGGCGTGGTCCTCCAGTTCGTGCAGTCGAAGTTCGCCCTCGCGCACCTTCTCGGCCAGACGTGAAGGCTCGGAACCGTCGCTCATGTCCGAACGGTTAGCCGGACGCCCCCTAACAGTTCTCATTCGGGTCGGGTGACCGCCGATTCGGTGAGGACGGGCGTCACCGCCGGACCTTCCGGCGCTCGCGACCACTTTTACTTTCACTGCACATATGCGTGATGTTTATGTCGGTCTCGTTCGTAGTGGAAATCGGTCCCCGAGTGGTCTCCCGGACGAGAGGGTGGATAGTTCCTGCACGCGACACTCGCCGCTCCGGTTCGGCGCGGAGTCGAGTTCGATTCGGTCTCCATCCGGCGAACTCTCGTACTCTGTCATCCCTATCCGTACTCCGCGCTCACGCCACTTCGGGGACCGTTCTCCGCGACCGCTCAGAGTAACCGATACCGGCCGCGACTCTCGCTGACCTCGCCCCGGCGGGTGAGTTTTCCGAGAGCGTCGCGCACGTACTCGGCCGGAACGCCGCGCTCGCTGGCGTACGCGACCACCTCGTCCTCGGTCGGTCGGTCGAGTTCGCGCAGCGCCGCCAGCACGGTGTCCTTCCGGGAGTTGCCGCGGGTGCTGGCCGACCGGTTCTCGACGCGTTCGGCGGCCTCGGCGACCGCCTCGGAGTCGATGCCGGAAGCCTCCAGATACTCCTCGTCGGAGACGCCCGCGTCCTCGACCTGCTCGTCCATCTCGGCGAAGGAGTCGAGTTCCGCGTACGCCTCGCCCTCGTCTTGGCGGTTGGCGAGCATCGACGACCGGACCTCCCGGGCGTGGTCCTCGTCGTCGGTCTCCACGAACTTCCGCAGTTTCTCGAACTTCCGGCGTTTCCCGCACCGCGGACACTGGGTGGTCTCGGGCCGCCCCTCCACGATTTTGAGCGCCTGACAGTCGCTACACCCCACGACGGCGTACATACCCGCAGGTCGGGCTTTTTCGTACGTGAATCTTCGGACTCGACTGCCTGATTTGACTGACTCGGCTCCCAACTGGATTACCCGCAGTCGAACCTTTAGGTAGCCAGCGCTCTTCGGTACCGACAGACATGGAAATCGTACCCAAAGACGCCGAAGAGTCCACGGAAGCGGTCGAGGGCGTCCACCTCTCGCTGCTGGCCGGGGCCGAGGAGATGAACGTCCAACACTTCTTCATCGAACCCGGCGCGGAGGTGCCCGAACACAGCCACGACAACGAGCAGACCGGCTACATCACCAATGGCACGCTGACGTTCCTCGTGGACGGCGAGGAACTCGAAGTGAGCGAGGGCGACTCCTACGCCATCCCGGGCGACGAACCGCACGCCGCCGAGAATCGGGGCGACGTGCCCGTGGAGGGCGTGGACATCTTCAGTCCGCCGCGCGAGAACCCGGACTGGAAGGACTGAGAGCTGTCGAGTTCGTATTTTCGGTCGTCCCTCTTTCGAAGCGAGACGAATCGGAGTTAGTCGCAGGTGGAGTTCTATTGGAGTTAGTCGCTGTGGTTGTCGAGTCGAAGCTAGCTATTGCCGACTCCGAGGAGTCTCCCGCAACTGCACAGCACCGCACGTCCTCACTCCTCCCCAACCTCCTCCCTCACTGCGTTCGGTCGTCCCTCGCACGGTCGGCGCGACCACTGTCGGGTCGCACCAGCACGCGCCGAGGTAGATGACCCCCGAAACCGCGTCTTCACCCCAGTCGTTCGAGCAACCGCCCGAACACTTCGGCCTCCACGTCCCGAAGTTCCGCCTCGTCGTCCGGTCCGACGCCGGTCTTCAGGTCCGCAGGCGCTACGTCTGTCTCGCCCTCTCGAAGACGCTCGAAGAGCGCGGCGGCCGACACCGAGAGTCGCTCGCGGTGGTCGGCGACGAAGTCGAGGGTCTCCTCGCGGTCCACGTCCCGGCCGGTACACTCGGCGTGAGCGACTCTGCCGACGCCCGCCGCGAGGACGACCCGGAACTGACCCACCTGCTCGCGAACCACGTCGCGGCGCTCCCACGTCGCGTCGAGCAGTTCCGCGCCGAGTTCGTCTTCGTCCGCGAGCAAGCGCGCGAGCGCGAACCCGTAGAGCCGTCCGGCGCTCTCCTCGGTGCGAATCCGCTCGGCGTACCGGCGAATCAGGTCGTCGCGGCGCTCGGGCGAGAGTTCGCCCGGGTCGGCCTTGCCCAGAATCATCAGGGCGTGACCCCACCACTGGGCGAGTTCGTCGTCCTCGCCCTCGGCGTCGAGAACGTCGAGCATGGGTTCGAGCGCGTCGAGCGCGCCCCGAGCGTTCTCCCGCCGGGCGTGGAGTTCGACCACGCGTTCGTAGTGTTCGCGCGCGGTGGCGGCATCCCCGTGTTCGCGTGCGAGGTCGGCCAGTCGCAGTCCGAGTGTAATCGTCGCGTCCCTGTCGCCGAGGCGGCCCCGCGTGCTGACCGCCCGGTCGTAGTACTCCCGCGCCGTCTCGTAGTCGCCGCGGTTCTCGGCGCGCTTCGCCCGCTGCTCGCAGTAGAACGCCTCGGCGCGTCGCTTCCACGGGAGGAGTCGGTCGCAGTGTTCCCCGAGCCACCTGTCGACCCGACTCGCGCCCCCCGATACCTCCGTCGTGCTCATGTGTCACCCACTGACGCGATATTTTATAAATCTCTCGAATGAAAGAATTTACTAATCGTGTCTCTGAACGAGTGGTAAGTGAAATGACTATCGTCGAATGGCGGCGGTGGCCCGTCGAGTCTCACAGTCTACGAGTCGTGTGAATCGACGGCGTCCGAAAGAGCGGAGATGACGCAGAAAGAACAGTGGCCGGATAAGCGAAGAGAGGACGAACGCTCTACGCGAGTTCTTCGATGTTCTTGCAGATTTCGTCGGCGTACTCACTCGTTGCGAGTTTCTCGCCGCCTTCGATTTGGCGCTCGATGTCGTAGGTGACCTTCTTCGAGGAAATCGTCGCTTCGACGGCGTCACGAACGAGTTGGGAGGCATCTTCCCAGCCGATGTACTCCAGCATTAGTCGGCCTGAGAGAATCATCGCGGAAGGGTTGACCTTGTCCTGTCCGGCGTACTTGGGAGCAGAGCCGTGGACCGGTTCGGCGAGGACGCGGCCGTCACCGAAGTTCGCGCCGGGCGCGATGCCGAGGCCGCCGATTTGAGCGCCCGCGGCGTCCGAGAGGTAGTCACCGTTGAGGTTCGGCATGGCGAGAACGTCGTAGTTCTCGGTACGGGTCAGCAACTGCTGGAGCATGTTGTCGGCGATACGGTCGTTGACCACGACGGCGTCGTCAGGCTGTTCGCCGTCCTGCTCCTCCCAGAGGGTGTCCTCGGTGATGACCTCGTCACCGTACTCCTCTTCGGCGACCTCGTAGCCCCAGTCACGGAACTGGCCCTCGGTGAACTTCATAATGTTGCCCTTGTGGACTAGTGTGACCGAGTCGCGGTCGTTCTCGATGGCGTAGTCGATGGCCTTGCGGACGAGACGCTTGGTGCCGAACTCCGTGATGGGCTTGACGCCGATGCCGACCGCGCCCTGATGGATGGTCTCGTCGAAGCCCATGTCGTCCTCCACGAACTCTCGGACCTTCTCGACTTCGTCAGTACCCTCTTCCCACTCGATTCCGGCGTACACGTCCTCGGTGTTCTCCCGGAAGTTGACCATGTCCATCTTCTCCGGTTCCTTGACGGGCGAGGGAACGCCGTCGAGGTGGTAGGTCGGTCGGACGTTCGCGTAGAGGTCGAGTTTCTTTCGAAGCGCGACGTTCAGAGAGCGGAAGCCCGCGCCGACGGGAGTCGTGAGCGGCCCCTTGATGGCGACTCGGTGTTCGCGGATGGCCTCGACGGTCTCCTCGGGCAGGTTCTCGTCATACTTCTCGCGGGCACTTTCGCCAGCGTAGACGCGCATCCAGTGAATCTCACGGCCGGTCGCCTCAGCGGCCTTCTGCAGCACTTTCTGGGCGGCCGGACCGACGTCCTGTCCGATTCCGTCCCCGTGGATGATGGGGATAATCGGGTTCTCGGGTACGTCGAGTTCGTCGTTCTCGGCGTCCACGGCGGTGATTTTCTCCCCGTCCTCGGGAACTTCCACCTTGTCGTAGCTCATAACAGCTAAACCTGCGTGAGAGAGGGATAAAAGGCCTGCCGTTTGGCCGCGGAGGGCTATTACCAACCTTAAATTCCTAATAATGTATCCGGAGAGTTACTCCCGAACGACGCCGACGAGCGCGCGGAGTTGACTCGCCCCGTTTTCAAGGAGCGCCCGCGGGAATCCCGGTCGCGAACGGTCGAGCGCCGCCGAGAGGGCGCTCGCGGCGTCCTCGAACACGCCCTCACCGTGGCCGACGAGGATTCGCTCGGGGTCGAGACCGCCTAGCAGGTCTCGGGGCGGCATCGGTCGCCGGAAGGTGTAGACCCCGAGGCGCTCGTCGGCCACCCGGTACAGCGGCGCGGTCCCGAGCAAATCGGGCACGTAGAGCGTCCCGTCGGCGGGCCGGAAGGCGACCGACTCGCGCCATCCCGGCAGCGGAGCGCGCGTGCAGACTCGGAATCCGGAGTCGCCGAGTTGCGCGGCGTAGCGCACCGTCGGCGCGGCGACGCGGTCCTCGACGCGGGTCATCGACTCGGGAAGCCAGACTGGGACGTCGTGACGCTCTGCGAGTACTCCGGCGTCCCGGGCGTGGTAGTTCGAGAGGACGGCGACCCCCGCAACGTCTCCGAGTTCGGCCACGATATCGTCGATGCCGGGCGCGTCGAGCGGGTCGAACAGCCAGACGTCACCGTCATCGTCTCGAATCGCGTGGCTGGCCCGTCGTCCCTCCTCGTTCGGATGCGCTATCCACCCTAGACCGTCGCTCCACCGGTCGATTACTCGAACGTCGGCGGGTCCGTCCCTGACGAAGGTCGTCATGGTGGAACCTCGACATGTACTCCTACGTAACTGTTCCGGTCGCGCTCGGTCCCCGGTTTCCGGACGGCGGTCGCACGTCGGTCCCGGATTTCCGATTGGCCGGAAGTTAAGAACCCCCGCGAACCACCCCATCGTATGAAGGTCATCGTTCACGGCGGGGCCGGAAGCGACCCCGACGAACCAGTACCGAGACAGGCAGTGTTGGACGACGCGGCTGAGACCGGCGCGGCCGAATCTGACGTCCTCGACGCGGTAGAGTCGGCGGTCCACGTTCTCGAATCTTCGCCGCGGTTCAACGCCGGAGTGGGCGGCGCGGTCCAGAGCGACGGAGCGATTCGGACCGACGCCGGCGTGATGACGAGCGACCGCGAGGCGGGCGCGGCCTGCTCGATGCCCGGCGTCGAACACGCCGTGAGCGCCGCCAGAGTCGTGCTGGAGGAGACGCCTCACGTCCTCGTTTCGGGCGACCACGCCGTGGACCTCGCGGCCGACTTCGAGGTCGAGACGGGCGTAGACCTCTGGTCGGAGAAGAAGCGAGAGAAGTGGGCAGACCTCGACGACGTTCCGGACGGGACGCCGAGCGAACACCTCGACTGGCTTCGCGAGAAGTTCGGCGGGGCCGACACGGTGGGCGCGGTCGCGTACGACGGCGACGAGTTCGCCGCCGCGACCTCGACCGGCGGTCGGTGGCTGGCGCTGGCGGGTCGAGTCGGCGACGTACCTCAAATCGGGAGCGGGTTCTTCGCGGCCCCTGCAGGCGCTGCCAGTGCGACGGGCGCGGGAGAAGACATCGCCAAGGCCACGCTGACCCGGCGGGCGGTCCGACACCTCGAATCCGGTCACGACGCTCGGGAGGCCGCCGACAGGGCCATCGAGGAGTTCGCCGAACTCACCGGGTCGTCCGCGGGCGTCATCGTCCTCGACAGCGACGGGAACGCCGGGAGCGCCTTCAACAGCGACGCGATGCAGACGTCGGTGAGCAGTCGAACCGCGAGCAGGTAGTTGGACTCGGTAGCGAGACGAATCGCTATCAGAGAGTCGAACGACGAGGACACGATTGCGACTGGCGAACGACGCCGCGGCTACCGTCGTCGCGCCCGAAAAAAGAAATCGAAGTCGAAGCCGCTCACATCTCCGCAGTGGTCGTCTGCTCGCCTTCGGCCGTTTCCTCCGTGGTTGTCGTCTCCTCGGCACCTGCGCCTTCTTCGGTCGTAGTCGTCTCTTCTTCGGTCGTCGTGGTCTGCTGACCGGCGGCGGTCGTCTCCTCAGCGCCGGTGTTTATCTCGCCCGTGTCGGTCTGGTTACTCTCCGCTATCGATAGCTGCCCGGTCAGTCGCGCACCGTCGGTGTAGACCCCGTGACTGTAGGTTCCAGCGGGGAACTGTCCGACGCTGACGTTGAACGTCACGGTCGCGGCACCCCTCGCGGGCACCTCGACGAGGTTCGCCTCGATGACGTTCCCGGCGATGCGGTAGGACACTTGCTTGGTGGTTCTGTCGGTACCGATGTTGACGACGGTCGCGCTCACGGTGTACTGCTCGCCCTGCTGGACCTCCGATGGGGCTTGCAGGTTCCGGAACGAGACGACGGAGAGTTCGCCGCCCTGCACCCGCACCGCGTCGGCGGACGCCGTACCGATGGTGGCCTGCTGGACGGTCACGCTCTCGACGGAGACGCTACTCACGGTCGTTCCGTCACCGGCTTGCGCGCCCGCGGCTTCGGTGGTCGTGGTGGTCTCTTCGGTCGTCGTGGTGGTCTCGGTGGTCGTGGTGGTCTCTTGCGCACCGACTTCATCTTCCGGGGTGGTGGTCTCCTGCGCACCGACGCCCGCTTCGGTCGTTGTCTCTTCCTGTAGTGCTGCCTCCTCGGTCGTGGTCTCCTCCGCGCCGACGCCGCCTTCTGCAGCGGTAGTCTCTTCGACGCCCACTTCACCTTCTGGGGTGGTGGTCTCCTCGGCACCCATACCCTCTTCGGTCGTCGTGGTCTCCTCGGTGGTCGTCGTAGTCTCTTCGGCCGCGACCGTCGTCTCTTCGGCGGTGGTCGTCGGCGTCTGGATACCGCCGGTATCGACGTTCAGCAAGACGAGCGACTGGATGCTCATCTCCTGCACGTCGACGGACTGGATGGTCGCGCTATCGACACTGACCTCGCCGAGTTGGGTCTGGCCGTCGGCGGGGGTCGTGGTCTGTTGCCCCGCAGCGGCGGTCTCCTGTCCGTCGGCTTCGGTGGTGGTGGTGGTCTCCTGTGCACCGACACCCTCCTCGGTCGTCGTGGTCTCCTCCTGCAGTGCGGCCTCCTCGGTGGTCGTCGTCTGGGCACCCGCCTGCTGGCCCGCACTACTCTGGACGCGGATGTCCTGAACGACGAGTCGCGAGACGTTCATCCGCTGAATAGTGAGGTCCTGCACGACGACCGACTGGACCGACGTGTTCCCACTCAGCGCCTGCGAGAGCGTCTGGTCGTCGGTCTGGAGGTTCTCCATCGAGACGTTCTCGAACGTCAGGTTCTGGAGTCTGACGTTCCTGAGCGTCGCGTTGTCGAGAGTCTCGTTCTGTCCGACGACTTCGACCGTATCGACGTGCATCACCTGAATCACTGCGTTCTGAATCGTGGCGTTGGCTAACTCCAGTTGTTCGACCGTGACGTTCTGTAACTCTACTCCGTTCGTTTCGTCGGCTGCGGACGGTGACGTCCCCCCGAGTGTCGCCAGCGGGACGCTGGCGAGCATCAGGGCTGTCACCATCAGCACTGCACCGGTTTCTCGTTGCATATGCAGGCAATCATATCGCCGGAGCCGCCAATAAACGGGACCAACTGTTTCGTACCGTTTGGGGTTTTGACGGCCTATTACTGCCGTTACCGCGGAGTTGTCCCGCTGGTACGACACCCCTAACCGCTCGGTGATATGTGGCCCGATAGGAACGTCTGTATAGAAGTAAACGGGCTATCACGACTGCGTCCCTCGTGAGACGCAAACTCTTTCCGGCGTTCAAGCCAACGTAGGGGCATGAGCAGCACCGAAATTGACCTCGATGCCGAAAAGTACGAGAAGCACCGCGAGGCGGGCGAGATTCTCGCACAGGTCCGCGAGGAGACCGCCGAGCGCGTCGAAGTCGGGACGACGCAGTTGGAGGTCGCCGAGTACGCCGAGGACCGAATTCGGGAACTCGGCGGGGAACCGGCCTTCCCGGTCAACATCAGCGTGGACGAGGAGGCCGCCCACGCCACGCCCTCCGCGGACGACGACACCGAGTTCGGCGAGGAGATGGTCAATCTCGACATCGGCGTCCACGTCGACGGGTGGATAGCCGACACCGCGATTACGGTGGACCTCTCGGGCAACCCCGAACTACAGGAGGCCAGCGCGGAGGCGCTGGAGGCCGCCCTCGACGTGGTCGAACCCGGCGTCGAGACCGGCGAAATCGGCGCGGAAATCGAGTCGGTCATCGACGGCTACGGCTACAACCCCGTCGTCAACCTCACCGGCCACGGTCTCGACCAGTACCAGCAGCACGTCTCGCCGAACATCCCGAACCGCGAGGTATCGCAGGGCGTCGAACTCGAAGTCGGCGACGTGGTCGCCATCGAACCGTTCGCCACCGACGGGTCCGGCAAGGTCAGCGAGGGCAACGACGAGGAGATATTCGCGCTCGAACGCGAGGGGTCGGTCCGCGACCGACAGGCCCGGAAAGCACTCGAACAGATATCGGAGGAGTTCAAGACCCTCCCCTTCGCCACCCGGTGGTTGGACGTCTCGCGCGCGAAGATGGCGCTCCGTCGCCTGAAGATGAACGACATCGTCCACGGCTATCCGGTCCTCAAGGAGGACGACGGGAAACTAGTCAGCCAGAAGGAACACACGCTCATCGTGACCGAGGACGGCTGCGAAGTGACGACGAAGTAGCGCGACTCACTCGGCATCTCTCGATTCCCGTTCTCCGAGCGAGTATCGATATCTCGAACGTTTGGCGTCCGCAAAAAGGCGATTACGACCGGTCGCCGGTAACGGATTTCTCGGAAACCTCCACCCACGCTTCGTTACGCGGGGAGAGCGGTGGCGGCGTTACGCGTTGTTCATCCGCTGGATGGACTCCTCACCACATATCTGACATTCGGTCACACGGTACGGTTCGCGCGAGAATTCGGCGTTCTCGCGTTTCTGGCTCTCGGTCCGAATCTGGACGGAGACGTCGTGTGGCGTCTCGCGTCCGCATTCGTCGCACGATTCCGTAATCGCCTGGAAGCTTTGGTTTTGTGTTGCCATCGTGACCTTCCTCTCACCTTCTTCTTGCGCTGATAGGAGCATAAAAACCCCAATCCGTTGGGGGGCGTTCGAACCGTTCATTCGGCTCCCGTCTTGCGATTTACCCGCAAAATTGGACGAGAGTAGCCGAAACAGTTTATAGGCTCGTTTGCGGAAGTAATGAAACAAAAACCGCCTGCAACGGCCGGAATATTTATATACTTCTTCCGGCGGTCTGAGGTCGGTAGAACCGGGCCTGCGTGGACCTAACTCCGAGCGGTCCGTCGAAGAGAACCGGGCCAGCAGTTACACGCGTTACCGCGCTCACGGTCGTAGGCGTAGTAGAACGACTTCCGAGAGTTGCCGGCGGAGACCGCGATGTGTTGGACGTGGCGGCGGTCGTTGAGAGACCGAGACAAGCTAACCGTATCAGAACTGTGGTATCAACTGGTGCTATACTGTAACACGAAGGACACTACGGTCGAAACGAACTACCGTCAATCGATACCGGTACTACTCGACGGTAGAGTGGGGTCACCGTTTCACCGACGAACGGTTGCACGTCGTTTCGCACGTATCTAAGCCGACGAGTTCGCGCTCTAAGTCGTGATTACCTCCGAGCAGACAGTAGTAACGAGGTAGTTCTGGTCTCGGCCCCTTCGAACGGCGGGGGAACTTGCACTCGGTTACCGCCGACGGGTTCGTCGCTCGTGCGAAACTCCCCACCGTGTACGGTAGTATCGAGACGTAACTCGGCAACGACCGACAGCAGACGGTATAAATCGTCGCGCTCGTAATGACGACGCATGGAACAGGTCTTCGCGCCGTGGCGCATCGAGTGGGTCGAACGAGACGACGAGGACGACGAAATCGAGGGGTGCGTGTTCTGTGAACTCCCGGAACGCGACGACGACCGCGACAATCTCGTTGTCGCCCGCAGCGACCACGCCTTCGTGATGTTCAACAACTACCCCTACAACCCGGGCCACGCGATGGTCGTGCCGCGCGAACACACGGGCGACTACCGCGACCTCTCCGAGGCGGTCCTGCTCGACCACGCCCGCCTCAAGCAACGGACCTTCGACGCGCTCGAGACCGCACTCTCTCCCAGCGGCTTCAACGCGGGTCTCAACCTCGGGGAGGGCGCGGGCGGGTCCATCGACGACCACCTCCACACGCACGTCGTCCCGCGGTGGGAGGGCGACACCAACTTCATGCCGGTCGTCTCGGACACGAAGGTCATCGTGCAGGCCATCGACGAGACGTACGACCGGGTGCGCGAAGCGTTCGCCGAACAGGACGGCGCGGAGGTTCCAGACGAGGAGTCGTCGGTTCGCTTCCGGTTCCAGCGTTGACGCGCCGGGTACCGGTTCGGGCGGCGACCCCGACCGAACGACACGCCCTTGGTTCCGGGGTCCGAAGGTGGGCGCGATGAGCAAGCACGCGGTCCGCCGGGTCGGCGCGGTCGTCTTGGCGGTCAACGTGCTGCTGGTGGTCGCCAAGGGGTTCGTCTGGTGGACGACCGGCAGTCTGGCCGTCGGGTCCGAGGCGGTCAACAGCCTCGCCGACTCGGGCTACAGCGTGGTCATCCTCGCGGGTCTCTACCTGACGACCCGACCGCCCGACTTCAGTCACCCCCACGGACACGAGCGAATCGAACCGTTCGTCTCGCTGTTCATCGCGGTGGGCGTCTTCGCGGCGGGTGGTGCGGTCCTCTGGCGGGCGACCACCTCGATTCTCTCGGGCGAAGTCGGGGCCGCCGTGACCTCTCCTGCCGCGGTGGCGGTGCTGGTCGCCACCGCCGCGGTGAAGTTTGGTCTCTATCGGTACTGTCTCCGGGCGGCCGACCGGACGCGCTCCCCGGCGCTGACCGCGACGGCGCTCGACAACCGCAACGACATCCTGACCGCCGGCGCGGCACTGGTCGGCGTCCTCGGGGCGGGCGTGGGAATGCCGATTCTGGACCCCATCGCGGCGGGCGTCGTCTCGCTCGGTATTCTCTACACGGGGTACGAAATCGTTCAGGACAACGTCGATTACCTCGTCGGGAGCGCGCCGCCCGAGGACCTGCGGGGCGAAATCATCCGCCGGGCGCTCGACCACCCGGACGTGGAGGGCGCTCACGACGTCATCGCCCACTACGTAGGGCCGGAGATAGACGTGAGCCTCCACATCGAAGTCGAGGGCGACCGAACGCTGTTCGAAACCCACGACATCGAGACCGACGTGGTGCAGTCCATCCGCGAACTGGACGAAGTGGACGACGTGTTCGTCCACGTGGACCCGAAGGAACTCGGCGAGTGGAAGACCGACGAGTCGATAGACGAATTGGTCGACGACGGTCCGCCGGAGCTGTGAGCGCTGAGTCGAGCACAGTGTTTGGGGACACATTCCCCCGTGGTCAACTGTCTATTCGTCCCAAACACCCCTCAAAATGGTTAGGTAGTTTTCAACTTCTGGGAATCGGGCGCCCTCTTATGATTTCTCCCGAACCATATCGGGCGTGGTTCCCATGCTACCCGACCGCCGCCCCGACCGACGAACCGTACTGAAAGCCAGCGGTGTCGCGCTCGCAACCGGAGCGCTCTCCGGGTGCCTCGGGGGTGTACGAGGCAGTCTCGCCGGTAGCGAGACCGACGACCGAGACCCGTCGCCGGACTCGACCACCGACGTCGAAGTCGCCGATTCCGAGACGACGACTGCCGCGTCGGACGCGACCGTCACGGTCGCGGTCGGTCCCGGCGGACGCCTCGCGTTCGACCCGTCGGGCGACGAACCTCTCGTCGTCGCCGCAGGTACGACGGTGGAGTTCGTCTGGGAGTCCGACACTCACAACGTCGTCGTGGACGACCAACCCGACCCCGCCGATTGGGCGGGGTCTCCCGGCGGTACGGGTACGGTGTACCGAGAGGGTTATTCCTTCTCGCACACCTTCGAGGTGCCCGGAATCTACGAGTTCCACTGCGCTCCCCACGAAACCGTCGGTGGGTCCGGCGCGATTTTCGTCACACCCGAGGGCGTCGCCGCGGAGTACGCCACGGCCGACGACCTGCCGGTGACTGTCGGAGCGGACCACGACCAACAGTTCGCGCCCGGTACCGTCCGCCCGCTGAAAGTCCCCGTCGGAACCGAAGTCGAGTTCGTCTGGGAGTCCGACGACCACAACGTCCGCGTCCGTGACCAACCTGACACCGCCGACTGGCAGGGGACGCCCGGCGACGACTCGAAACTCTACAACGAGGGCTACGAGTACAGCAATACCTTCGAAGTGCCCGGCGTCTACTGGTTCTACTGTCTGGCCCACCGGTCCGCAGGGATGGTCGGCGCTATCGTCGTCGAGGAACAGTAGTACGCTCGTTCGCGGGATGACGCTCCTCCATCAGACCGGTTCGCCGAACGCGTACACCGTGCTGTGGCCCGTAATCTCCACGTCCACGAAGTCGCCGACCTCGACGCCGTGGTCGTCGGCGTTCTGGACGATGACCTGTCGATAGGCCTCGTCGTAGCACTTCACGGAGTCGCCGGTCCCCTCCTCGACCGCCAGCACTTCGTGGGTCTCGCCGACCATCGCGTCGTAGGCCTCGGCCACCACGTCCATCTTGAGTTCGGACATCTCCTTCGAGCGCTCCTTCTTCTTGGTGCCCCCGAGGCCTTTCATCTCGGCGGCGTCGGTGCCGGGGCGCTTCGAGAACCGGGTGACGTTTATCTTCTCGGGTCGGGTCTCGCGCAGGAGCGCCATGCTCTGGGCGTGGTCTTCCTCCTCCTCGGTGGGGAAGCCGACGATGAAGTCGGTCGAGAGCGTCCAGTAGTCCAGATACTCGTCGAACGTCTCGACGATTTCGACGTACTCCGAGACCTGATGCTGACGGCGCATGTCGCCCAGCACGTCGTCGCTCCCGGATTGGACCGGCGCGTGGATGAAGTTGTATAGCTTCTCGTTCTCCGCGAACACCTCCGCGAGTTCCTCGCGGATGCCGTGGACGCCCTTCGGGTTCGCCATCCCGACGCGGACCCGGAAGTCGCCCTCGATGTCGCAGATGCGGTCGAGCAGTTCGTGGAGTTTGCGCTCGCCCGTGTCCCACCCGTAGACGCCGGTGTCCTGTCCGGTAATTCGAATCTCCTTCGCGCCAGCGTGGACCAGCGCGCGGGCCTTCTCGACGTTCTCGGAGACCGGCGGCGAGTCGATTTTGCCGGTCGCCTGCTTGGTGATGCAGTACGAGCAGTCGGACATGCAACCGCGGGCGATGGGGAGGATGCCGATGACGCCGTCCAATACGGGTTCGGCGTCGGGCGTCGTCGTCGGACACTCGCCGTTCGTGACGGCCTCCGGAACCTCGTCCCAGTGGATGACGTCGGCGTCCACCTCGGCGTCGCGGAACTCCTCGCCCTGCGCGAGCGCCATGCAACCGGTCACGATGAGGTCGGCCGTCTCGTCTTCCAACTCCTCGGCCCGCCGCAGCATGTTGCGCTCGGTCTTCTCGACTACGGTGCAGGTGTTGAGGATAGCCACGTCGGCCTCGTCGGGACCCTCGACGCGGTGGTGGCCCGCGTCGCGGAGCCGCCGCTCTATCTGGCGACTCTCGCCCCGGTTCGACGTGCAACCGTAGGTTTCGATGTGATACCGGGCCATTCGCTGACGAAACGTTTCGGCTACGCGGGCAAAAGCGCGACGAATCGGGACGTGTTCGACCTACCCCAGTTAGTTCAAAAGGCCAACCTTTTGACGCCGAAATTCGACGGCCCACGTATGGTCGTTCTCGATACGCTCGGCGACGCCGTTTCGCTCCTCCGCCGTCGCCCGACGCTTTTCGGTTACCTCGTGGCCCTCGGTCTCGTCGGGAACCTCTTGGGGAGCGGGCACCACTTCGGTCTCTCGGAGTTCGGTCAGAAACTGCTGGCTCGCGCCTCGATAGTCGTCGGCCCGGCCGTCACGGTCGGCGTTCTCGACCTCGTGAACCGCGCGGTCGTCCACGACCGCGTCTCGTTCGACGTAGTCGTCAATGCAGGCGTCCGGAACTATCTGCGAGTCGTCGGGGTGTCTCTCCTACTCGCTTTCGGCGGTGGTATCGCCGTGATACTCCTTCTCGTCGTCCTCCCCGCTCAGTTGGCGCTCGTCGTGTGCCTCGTGGCGATAGCCGCGGCGGCTCTCGTGTTCCAGTTCGCCGACCTCGCCATCGTTCTGGAGGGTGAGACTCCGAGAGACGCCATGCGACGGAGCTACGACGTCGCCACCTCGAATTTCGGTCCCGTCCTCGGGTACACCGTTCTCGAAGTACCTTTCGGACTGCTTCACGGCGCTACGTTCGTCGAGCGCTCCGAATTGGAGGGAATCCTCGTCACCGTCACGCCCGACTCGACACCGCTCACCTTCGGAATCCTCGCCGTCGGAACCGTCGGCTGGGCCGTCTTACAGACCTATCGCGTCGTCTTCTACCGGGCACTCGTCGCGTCCGACGGCGACGGACAGACCGGTCGGGACTCCGCTGGCGGACACGATGTGACCGCGGCGCGGACCGACGGCGAATCCGTTCCGTAGTCCGCCGAAACGTCCTTTTGAGTGCGTCTCGCGTTCCCCAAGGTTGGAGACCACGGGCGAGACGAACCTGTCGCAGTGATTCGCGGCGAGACCATTCTATCGGAAACGTGTCGGGGGTAGAAAACGTGCGTTTCATATTCATTGGTTCGGACACGTTCGCGACAGATTCCGCCAGTCCCGACTGCGCGGCGACGTGCTCTGGATAGCTCCCCGTCTTCCGAGAGGTCGGACGGAGTCGGTCACCCGCGAGACCCGCCGTCGTGTCGGTCGGTTCTGCAAGCGTCGCGACCGTCGCACCGGCTTTGTTCCGTCGAACTTTCAGGCGCGTGTTCGTTTCGTCGTGTTTCACTGCGGTCTCGGTCTGGGCGCGGTATTCGACAGCCCTCCGAGATGTCGGTGGCGGTCCCGCGGTTCGTGTCTCGAAACACCGACGTTCGGGGCTGAAACCCCCGTCTCGTTATGCGGCCAAGAACAAACTACGACTGTCTCCTGTTCCTATCTGCCGGTCTCACCCGGCGAGAAATCATGAACGGGCCAAACGTACTACTTCAGGCAGACGGAGTGTTCGGAAACCTCCCGGAGTGGCTCGGGAACGCCCTCTCGGAGATAGTGGCAGCGCTCCCGCGACTCATCGGCGCTATCGTCATCCTCATAATCGGTTGGGCGGTCGGGAAGATACTCGGCGGCGTCGTACAGCGGGTGGCCGACCGGGCCGGAATCGACCGCAGCGCACAGGACACGCCGATAGGACGGATGATGGGAGATTCACGCGACGCGCTGTCGAACTTCCTCGGGTCGGTCACGGCGTGGTTCGTCTACGCGCTGGCCATCCTCGCGGCGGCGAACACGCTCGCCATCCCGATTCTCTCCCGGTGGATAGCGACCGCGGTGTCGTATCTGCCGGCGTTCATCGCCGGACTGCTGGTCATCATCGGCGGGTTCATCGTCTCGGACTTCATCGGCGACGCCATCGAGCGAACGCGGGCGGCGACCCAGTCGCAGTACACCCACTACTTCGCCACCGGCGTCCGGATGTTCCTGTACTTCACCGCCGTGGTCATCGGTCTCGACACGATGGGAATCGACGTGCAGTTGCTGTACATCTTCGCGCAGGCCCTCGCGTGGGGTCTCGCCGCGGGTCTCGCGCTCGCCATCGGCGTCGGCTTCGGTTGGGGTAGCAAGGACTACATCGCCAACAACATGAACCGCTGGGCGGGCACTGCCAAGAGTAGCGCGTCGAGCATGTCCCAAGAGCAGGGCCAAGGTTCGACCTCGGACGACGACTGACGACGCTTGCCGGTAGCCGGCCGCGTGAGTTTTTTGACCGCCCGTCGGAACCCGGTGTATGAGTACTCTTTCGCGGGCACGGGGGTTCGGAAAACGGGTGTACGCCGACTTCTCGGAGAAGAACGTGACGTTCATGGCGGCGGGTATCGCGTACAACGCGTTCGTCTCGCTCGCACCGATGCTGCTGTTGCTCCTGCTGGTCGTCTCCACGTTCGGCGGCGGTCTCGAAGCCCGAGTCGTCGCCGTCGCTGGGAACTGGCTCCCCGGCCCGATAGCGAACGTCGTCGAGGAGATATTTCGCGGGAACTCCTCGGCCGCCGGGGCCTCGGTCGTGGGTCTTGTCGTCCTCCTGTGGGGGACGCTCAAGATATTCCGCGGTCTCGACACGGCCTTCTCCGAGATATACGAGACGAGGGGCCGGAACTCGTTCGTCGACCAGTTGAAAGACGGTATCGTCGTCCTCGTCGCGCTCGTCGTCGCTATCGTCTCGACGATAGGCGTCACGGTCGCGTTCTCCCGCTTCTCCGACTCGATTCCGTTCGTCGGGTTGCTGACGCCGCTGGTCCTCGTCGCCGGACTCGTCATCGCGTTCTACCCGATGTACTATCGGTTCCCAGACACGGAGGTGGGACTGGACGACGTACTACCCGGCGTGGTGTTCGCCGCCGTCGGGTGGGCCGTGCTTCAGGGCGTCTTTCAGGTCTACCTCTTGTTCAAGGACCCCGGGTCGGGGAGCTTCTTCGGGAGCGTCATCCTCGTCGTCACGTACCTCTACTTCTCCGGACTGGTTCTGCTCCTCGGTGCCGTCATCAACGCCGTTGTCGGCGGGCACTCCTCCGGCGAACCGGGCGGCGTGGGACGGGCAGCGACGAGTTACGACACTCAGCGCGAGGAGACGCTCGACCGCGAGGAACTCGCCGACTACCTCGCGGACCTCCGGAACGAACTCGCCGGACGCTACGACGGGATGCGCCCGGCCACCCATTCTGACGACGAGGACCGACGCCCCCGTCCGGCGGGCGACGTGCAACTAACCGAGCACCAGACGGTGGACGGCGACGAGCGTCGGTGGACGGTCACGCTCCAGTGGACCGTCGCCGAGGAGTCCGAAGCCGTCGAAGCGAGCGAGCGCCCGGCAGACGACTGAGACGCCCGCGGACGGTCGAACGACTCGCCGAGCGACCTCGCGTAGCTGTGAACGAAAAAACATATGTGGCGGCCTGAACCCCGTGCCATGCCCTCCAGACGACGGTATCCCGCCGGTGTCGCGCCGGTCGGAACCCACGACGAGAAGTCGCTCGTCGTCGCGCTCACGGAGAAGTAACGCCATCTTCGGACAGGCGACTCAGTAGTTCTCTCGGAAGTCCTCGACGATTTCGACGCCCGAACTCGCGCCGATGCGCTCGGCCCCGGCGTCCAGCATCGCCTTCGCCTGTTCGTAGTTGCCGACGCCTCCGCTGGCCTTGACGGGCAGGTACTCGCTCATCAGTTCCACGTCCGGGACCGTCGCTCCCCCGTCGGCGAATCCGGTCGAGGTCTTGACGAACGCGGCGTCGGCCTCCGCGGCGGCCTCGCACGCGCGGTGCTTCTCGTCGTCCGTAAGCAGCGCCGTCTCGATGATGACCTTGACAGGGACGGGGACCGAAGCGACGACCTCCTCGATGTCCTCGCGGACGGCCTCGTCGTCCCCGGCCTTCAGGCGGCCGACGTTGAGTACCATATCCAACTCGTCCGCGCCGTCCTCGTACGCGACGACGGCCTCCTCGCGCTTGGCCGACGTGGCGTTCTGCCCGTGGGGGAACCCGACGACCGTCGCGAGGGTGACCTCCGGAGCGTGTTCGGCGGCCTCGGCGACGTAGCACGGCGGGATGCAGGCGTTCATGCCGTACTCGTCGGCCTCGTCGAGGACCGCCGTCACGTCGTCGAGGGTCGTCTCCGGTCCGAGGACCGTGTGGTCTATCTTCGCGGCGAGTTCTGCGTCGTTCATATTCGGACGTGAGACGGCCCGCAACTAAAAAGCCGACTGTCCATCGGAGTCGCTCGGTGGAAGCGGCGCTCGGTATCCCGGCCGAATGGCCGACTACCGAGAGAGGACGATTCGCGCGAGTACCAGCGCGGTCAGCGTCGGCGCGAGCGACAGTGCGCCGAATCCGCCGAGAATAGCCAACAGTTCCCACGCGTAGACCAGTCCCGCGCCGCCGACCAGCACCAGCGAGAGCAGGAGTCCGACCGCCGCGCGAACCCACGGAAGCGTCGCCGGCCCGGCCCACACGACCGCGAGTGCGTCCAGCGTGTCCGCGAGGACGACCGCGAGCAGGACCCACGACACCTCGACGCGGGTCGGCCGCGAGACCTTCTCCGGGGGGTCCGGAACCGGAAAGACGAGTCGGATGCGCTCGGGCAAGCGCATCTCCGGGAGGGACATCGGCGGGAGCGAGAGGCTGAAATCCGTCTCCTCGTCGCGTTCACGGGGTCCTCGTTCGCGAGGTTGGGTCCGCCCGGCGTCCTCGTCCGCCATGGCGCGTGCTACGCGGTCGGGATTCAAAGACCTACTCGTCGCGTTCGTCTCGACCGTCGCGCTCCTCGCTGTCGTCGAGGAGTCGCCCGACCACGTCTACCGCGGAGTCGATGACCTCCTCGGGCGACCGCGTGGCGTCGATGCGGACGAACCGCTCGGGTTCGGCGTCGATAAGTCGCTCGTAGTTCCGCTGGACCTGACTCAGGAACGCGGCCTGCTCGAACTTGTTCGTCGCGCCGCTCCGGGCAGCGCCCGTCTCGGGGTCCACCTCGAAGTAGAGGGTCGCGTCGGGCGGTCGGGTCCACGGCTGGTGGACGCCGCGGATGTACTCCAGCGGACGCTTGACGTGGTCCTCGATGCTGACTGCCTGATACGCGTACCGCGAATCGGAGTAGCGGTCGGAGACGACGACCTTCCCGTCTTCGAGGGCAGGTCGGACCGTCTCCGAGAGGTGGGCGGCGTGGTCCGCGGTGTAGAGGAACAGTTCCGCCAGCGAGTCGGCGTCGTCGTCCGAGACCGAGCGGTTCACCGCCTCGCCGTACCACGTCTCGGTCGGTTCGCGGGTGAAGACGAACTCCGGGAACTCTTCGCGCAGCACTTCCCAGACCGTCGTCTTCCCGCTCCCGTCGAGACCCTCCAAGGTAATCAGCATACTCGGAGGTGGTTTCGGCTCGGTATAAAGGCCTGCGGGTCGGTCGCGGAACGACCCGCCGTAGCAGGTACTTTTAATTCCCGTCGGTACGTATCCTGTACATGAACATTCTCGTCGCCGGAGGGACCGGATTCATCGGCACGCGTCTCGTGCGAGCGCTGAACGACGACGGTCACGACGTGACCGCTCTGGCGCGGGACCCGGACGAGGCGGACTTCCCCGCGGGCGTCGAGCGCGTACGCGGCGACGTCACTGCCTACGACTCCATCGAGGGTGCCTTCGAGGGGCAGGACGTCGTGGTCAACCTCGTCGCGCTCTCGCCGCTGTTCCAACCCTCGCGCGGGCAGTCCCACATGCGGGTCCACCTCGGCGGCACCGAGAACGTCGTGACGGCGGCCCAGAACCACGACGTGCGCAAAATCGTCCAGATGAGCGCCCTCGGTGCTGACCCGAACGGTACGACGGAGTACCTCCGCGCGAAGGGGCAGGCCGAACAGGTCGTCCGCGAGTCGGGGCTGGCGTTCACCATCTTCCGGCCCTCCGTCGTCTTCGGCGAGGGCGGCGAGTTCGTCTCGTTCACCAAGAAACTGAGTACGCCCTACGTCACTCCGCTTCCCGGCGGCGGGGCCACCCGGTTCCAGCCGATTTGGGTCGGTGACCTCGTGCCGATGCTCGCCGCGGGCGTCGAGGAGGAACGCGACGGCGAAGTCTACGAAATCGGCGGTCCGCAGGTGCTCACGCTGGGGGACGTGACGAAGCTCGTCTACCGAGCGGAGGGGAAACCGGCGAACGTCCTGCCGATTCCGATGCCGCTGGTGAAGGTCGGCCTGAGCGCGGCCGAGTTCGTCCCGTTCGTTCCCTTCGGTGCCGACCAGTTCCGGTCGCTACGACTCGACAACACCGTCTCTCGAAACGACATCGATGCGTTCGGTGTCGACGAAGGCGACCTCACCACGCTGTCGTCGTATCTCGGTCTCTCGGAGTGACCGTGGTCGGGTATCGCTCGTCGGCGGTCCGTCGCAGTCGCGTAAAACCACGGAAAATCGCCGTCTGACGGGTGTCTGACGGGGGCGCACTCCCCGCTGTTTTCGGACACGTCCCTCCGTGGACAAACTTAAAGAGACATGTTCGACATCTGGTGATGATTCAGCCATTTTGGAAACATCGGCTTACCGTCTTGCGATTTTGCGTAACGAGCCGTTTCTGCATTCTGTGGAACGGACCAAAAGGATTATCACCCCTTCGTGGTTGTATTTCTCCCAACGGAGTACGGTCCGGAAAATGAAGCTTGCAATGATTGGTTTCGGGCAGGCCGGTGGGAAAATCGTGGACAAGTTCCTGGAGTACGACCAGCGAACTGGAAGCGAAATAGTGCGGTCGGCGGTCGCGGTCAACTCCGCGAAGGCGACCTCATGGGACTCGACAAGGTCCCCCAGGACAATCGTGTCCTCATCGGTCAATCCCGAGTAAAGGGTCACGGCGTCGGAGCGGACAACGAACTCGGCGCGGAAATCGCCGAGGAGGACATCGACGAGATTCAGGGAGCCATCGACAACATCCCGGTTCACGAAGTCGATGCGTTTCTCATCGTCGCCGGGATGGGTGGTGGCACCGGTTCCGGTGGCGCTCCCGTCCTCGCGAAGCACCTCAAACGAATTTACACCGAACCGGTGTACGGTCTCGGCATCCTGCCCGGCGGCGACGAGGGTGGGATTTACACGCTGAACGCAGCGCGGTCGTTCCAGACGTTCGTCCGCGAAGTGGACAACCTGATGGTGTTCGACAACGACGCGTGGCGACAGTCGGGCGAGTCCATCGAGAGCGGGTACGCGGAGATAAACGAGGAGATAGTCCGACGGTTCGGCATCCTCTTCGGTGCCGGTGAAGTCGGCGGTAACGACGAAGTCGCCGAGAGCGTCGTGGACTCCAGCGAGATTATCAACACGCTCGCCGGAGGCGGCGTCTCGACCATCGGCTACGCCGCCGAGGAAGTCGAGACCGAGGACTCCTCCAGCGGTCTGCTCTCGCGGTTCACCGGCGGCGAGGAAGACACCCAGACCGACACCGCGAACACCACGAACCGAATCACCAGTCTCGTCCGAAAAGCGGCGCTCGGCCGACTCACCCTACCCTGCGAAATCGAGGGGACCGAGCGCGCCCTGCTGGTCCTGAGCGGTCCGCCTCGACACCTCAATCGGAAGGGAATAGAGCGCGGTCGGAAGTGGCTCGAGGAGCAGACCGGGTCGATGGAAGTCCGCGGTGGCGACTACCCCGTTAGCGACTCCCAGTACGTCGCCAGCGTGGTCCTCCTGTCGGGCGTCAACAACGTCCCGCGCATCAAGGAGCTACAGGAAATCGCCATCGAGGCACAAGAGAACATCGACGAGATTCAGGAGGAGAGCGAGGAGAACTTGGAGGAACTCGTGGAGGACGACGACGATGAACTCGAACCACTGTTCTAAACTACTCGCGCTGTTGTTCGCCACCACGCTGGTCGTCTCGGCGGTCGGTCCCGCCGCGGCGATGTCGGCCTCGGCCAGCGGCGCGCCCGACGAGAAGAAGGTCGGCGAGGACGTGAAATCGACGTTCACGATTACCAAGCCGTTCAGCGAGTACGACACGTGGACGTTGAACGCGACCACCGAACTGAAAGACGTGACGTGGACCGTCCAACTGTACGACCAAGGCGGTCGAAAATCGACCAGAAGTCCTACGACGGCCAGTCGTTCGACCACGCGCTGAAGAAGAGCGACGCGTACGAGGTGAAGGTCGTCGTGAAGGGGACAGTGCCCGAGGTCGGGAACTACACCTACGACCCCGCGCAGAAACTGGTGCTGGCCGAACTGAATCAGGTCCGCGAGGGCGGGAGTAGCAAGTCCATCAAGGCGTGGACGTTCCGACCGTACACCGAGAAGAGTCAGGAGGCGCGCGACGCCATCGACTCGGCCCGAGAGACTATCGACGCCGCGGAAGGCTCCGGCGCGGACGTTTCCGGTGCCGAAGACACGTTCGAGAACGCCGTCTCGGCCTTCGACGCCGAGAACTTCGGCAACGCGGTGGACCTCGCCAACGAGGCCGCCAACAAGGCCGAAAGCTCCAAGCAGTCGAGCCAGCAGACTCAGATGCTGCTGTACGGCGCTGCCGGACTGCTCGCACTGGTCGTCGTGGTCGGCGGTGCGCTCTGGTACCGCTCCAACCAGCAGGACGACTACGACAAACTGCGCTGACGCGGCCGTGTTTTCCGGACCGGGATTTTGGGGGTCACGATTCGCGTCCGCAACGTTTTCCGCACTGAACGCTATTCCGTAGCCTCTTAAGCGAGGACGAGCGAGTTCCTACTCAGGATGCGAGTCGTCGTCCCGTACGCCGCGACCGACCCGAAGACGCGACTAGCCGACGTGCTGTCGGCCGACGAGCGGACCGCGTTCGCCGAGGCGATGCTGGCGGACGTGCTGGCCGCGGTTCGGGGGACCGGCCGCGAACCCGAACTCCTCGCCACTGCACCGGTCGCGGTGGACGCGCCGGTGACGGTGGACGACCGACCGCTGACCGAGGCGGTCAACGCCGTACTGGCCGAGACCGAGGAGGCGGTCGCGGTCGTGATGGCCGACCTCGCACTGGCGACGCCCGACGCGCTCGGGCGGTTGTTCGAGCGCGACGGCGAAGTCGTCGTCGCGCCGGGCCGGGGCGGCGGGACGAACGCGCTGGTCGCGCGCCATCCGGAGTTCCGAGTGGACTATCACGGCACGTCGTTTCTCGACCACCTCGCGGTCGCGCGAGAGGTCGGCGCGGCGGTCGAGGTGGTCGATTCGCACCGACTGGCGACCGACGTGGACGAGCGCGCCGACTTGGCGGAGGTGCTGATTCACGGGGGAAGCGAGGCGCGACGCACCTCGGCCACGCGAGCGACGAGAAAGTCGTTGGAGTGGCTGAAGTCCGCCGGGTTCGAGTTGGCGAGCGACGAGAGTCGCGTGGGCGTGGTTCGGGATTAGAATCTGATTGAAGGCTACCGTTTTAATACCGTGAGGGCCAAGATAGGTGCAACTGAACAGCGATGACGAAACTCGAACACATTGAGGTTGAGGGATTCAAGGGCTTGGAGCGGGTGGAGTTCGAGCCTACCGATATTAATCTAATTACTGGACGCAACAATACCGGGAAGACTTCGCTTTTAGAAGCTGTGGACTTGCTATTTAATCCTGCTCACTATGAGGATTTCGGCGACAACATGGATTCGGTTATCCATGTGGACCACAACTACAGTGAGATATGGGGGAAGGTCCAGGAGCAGGAAGTCGAAACAGCCATTCGGACTCCGACTAGTTCGGAGGCACAAAGCTACATGATAGAAGTAGTCTCTGAGAGAGTAAAGTACGAAGTGCATTTCTCCTCTTCGTTTATTGAAGAGAGAGCGGATGATATCAAAGATACAATAGATAAGAGTGCGCAACGACTTCTAGAGGAGAAATTAACACAAACAGTACTTACTGACCTCAAAGACGAGATGAGAGTACTGTCTACGGGTTCAGGCAAATTCCCGTATCTACTTTGTGGGGATACAACAAGAACGCTCTTACAGGATATTTGGAGACAAATCGCAGAGGAACTTAGGCAGGAAGATTTGCAGAACGTTCTTATCAAAAGCAATTCGGGATTAGTGGGACTCATGGAGTTCGATTCTGAACAGACGGAACTTCAAATGGGATTTGGAGAAATACCACTACGTTCTCCTGAAAATACAGGGTTTGCGTCGTTCATTAAGTCCACGAATCTTATTGAGAGTATCGACCGAACTGACGACGAACAGGAGCCAATAAAGATAGACGACATCGGCGATTTCATCAAGGACACGAAACTTGTGGACGACCTCAAGACATTCACGCTCGACTATCTCGTGTTTGAAGATGAGAGTGGCAATAAAAACCAGATACCATACAATTTCATGGGTGACGGCTTTAAGACCATCGTCGGCCTGCTTTGGGAACTCATGGACGACGACGTAGAGGACCAAATAGTCCTCATCGAGGAACCAGAGACACACATGCACCCCGGTTACGTCGCCGAACTCGTCCACTTCCTCATTGACCTCGCAAGGGACGAAGGCATCCAGTTCTTCATTACGACGCACGACCACGATTTCATCAAGGACTTCTTCACTGAGATGCCCGGGGAGAAGCGTGACTACCTCGAAGACGAGTTCTCGCTGGTCAAGATGGACGACTTCGGAGCGGACGTGATGGATTACGAGAATGCGGAACACCACCTCAAGGACCTGCATCTAGACCTTCGAGGAATTTAATCTCCATGGCGAAAATCGTCTTCAGCGAGGGTGAGCGTGACGTACGCTTCATGAGAAAGTTCTTCGACAAGTACCACGATAATCCACAGTTCGACCAACTCGTAATTGGGAATCTTTCGCAGGACGAAATGCTCCACGAGGAGTCCGACAAGATACGTTCCTTTTTAGGAGGATGGAACGACCACAATCTCCTTGTCAAGTCGGAGAACGGCAAGCCGAACCTCAAGAGAGGGTTCTCGTTCGTCATCCGCGATTTGGCGACAAAGCCGGTAGAAAAATACGTCCTCGTTGACCTCGACACGACCGAAATCGACGGCTTCGTAGACGATATTCGAGAGCGCGTTCGAAAACGGCACCGAGGTACGGGCCTCCGAATCGGTGAGGTGAAGAGTCTCAGACGGTGCCACGAGATGGTCGCGCAGGAGGTCACGCTCGAAAATGAGCGTGGTAGAGATCCCCGAACTGGATTCACGATTCTCGCATTCCGCGAAGACCTCGAAACGGCTGCAGGTATTGACAAGGATGAAGACGACTCGGAAGAACAGGCCGAGAAACTAGCATCACTACTCGACGGTGGGTCGTTCGACAGACTGCTTCGACAAACACTCCTGTGAACTGCGCTGACGGAACTTCCAAACCCTTTTCCTCGCGGTGGCGTAGTTCTGGAGGATGGCAGGTGCCGACATTCCGGGGGCCGACGAGTACGACGTTGCTATCACCTTCGACGAGACCGAGGTCCGGCGACTGCTCTCGGTGGAACCCGCGGACGTGGACGCCGCGGACGAACTCACGTTCGCGAAGAACGTCTTCGTCCCGCTGACGACCGCCTGCCGGTACACCTGCACCTACTGCACCTACTTCGACGCGCCCGGCGAGGCGTCGCTGCTGTCGCCCGAGGAAGTCCGAGACATCGTCCGGACGGGCGCGGACGCCGGGTGTACCGAGGCGCTGTTCACCTTCGGCGACGACCCCGACGACCGCTACGACCGGATTCACGACCAACTCGCGGAGTGGGGCCACGACTCGATTCACACGTATCTCCGGGAGGTCTGCGAAATCGCGCTAGAGGAGGGACTCCTACCCCACAGCAACCCCGGCGACCAGACCCGCGAGCAGATGGAACTCGTCGCGGACGTGAACGCCTCGATGGGCGTGATGCTCGAGACCACCGCCGACGTGGACGCCCACGCCGGCCCCCGCGTGAAGAACCCCGGCCAGCGCCTCAACACCATCCGAAACGCCGGGGAACTCGGCGTCCCGTTCACCACCGGCATCCTCGTGGGTATCGGCGAGGACTGGCGCGACCGGGCCGAGAGCCTGCTCGCCATCCGCGAGATGCACGAGCGCTACGGCCACGTCCAAGAGGTCATCGTCCAGAACGTGGTGCCGAACGAGCGCTCGTCGTACGAGCGACCCTCGGTCGAGACCATGCGCCGGGTCGTGGCGATGGCCCGCGCCTGCCTCCCAGAGACGGTGTCGGTGCAGGTCCCGCCGAACCTCTCGCCGACCCGAGACTTGCTCGACTGCGGCGTGGACGACTTGGGGGGCGTCTCGCCCGTCACGGACGACCACATCAACCCCGACTACGAGTGGCCCGCGCTCCGGGAGTTGGAGGACATCGCCGACGAGGCCGGGGTACCCCTGCGCGAGCGCCTGCCGGTGTACCGGCGCTATCTTCCGGCGGCGTCGGGCGGCGAGGCGGAGGACGACGAGTGGGTCTCGGACACGATTCGGCGGGCTATCGAGACCGGGGACGCGGCCGGGAAGCGGTACAGAGCGACGCTCTCCGATTAGGTTTCTAACCTGAATCCGGCGTTTCTGGCTTCGGGCAGACGGTACGCCATAGAAACTCCGAAAACGCCGAGACGCCTCGCTCAGACAGCGACCAGTTCGACCACGAACGCCGCGTCTCGGGGGTCCCCGCCCTCGACGCGAACGTCACCGCCGTACTGGTCCACGAGCGTGTCCACGAGGTAGAGACCGATGCCGGTGCCGGTGCTGTCGATGCCCTGTTCGCCTCGACCGAAGATGGTCTCGCGCCGGTCGCTCGGAATCCCCGACCCGTTGTCGGCGATGCGAACCGTCACGGCGTCGTCGTCGGTCTCGACGCTGATTTCGACCTTCGGGTCGTCAGCGTCGTTGTGCTGGACCGCGTTGTTGAGCAGGTTACTGAACACCGACGAGAGCATGTTGTTCGCCCGAACCCGCACCTCGGGAATCTCGCCGTCCACGACGAAGGTGGCGTCGTCGTAGGAGGTCCGGACCTTCCGGAGTTCGCTTTCGAGGACGCTGTCCGCGTCCACGGGTTCGAGGTCGGGGTCCTCCTCGCCGGTGATGGTCTCCAGCAGCGTCGAGACCGTCTCGGTGAGTTCGACCACGTGGCCGGTGTTCTCCAGCATCCGGTCGAGGTACGCCTCGTGGTCGTCGTCCTCGATGTCCTCTTGGAGGAGTTGGGCCATGCCCCGGACGACGTTCATGTCGTTGCGGATGTCGTGTTCGAGAATCTGGTTCAGGATGGCGAGTTGTTCGGTCCGGCGGGCGAGTTCACGCTCGTTCTTCTTGCGCTCGATGGCGTACCGCATGGTGCGAACGAGGAGTTCGCCGTCGATTTCGCCCTTGATGAGGTAGTCCTGCGCGCCGCGCTGGACCGCGTCCACGCCGAACTGCCGGTCGTTCAGTCCGGTCAGCAGGACGATGGGGACCTCGCGGGTCTGGTCGAGGACCGAATCGAGAGTCGCCTCCCCGCTGCTGTCGGGCAACATCAGGTCGAGCAGAACGATGTCTACCGACTCGGTTTCGAGTCGTTCGAGACCGTCTTCGAGACGTTCCTCGTGGACGAGCGAGAGGTTCGGCGAGAGGTTGTCGCTGTCGTCCAGTATGTTGCCCTTCATCTGGAGCATCTCCTCGAAGAGGCGAGCGTCGCCCGGGTTGTCCTCTATCAGCAGGACCGTCGTCTTGTCTTGGGTGGTCTCGTCTCGTTCACTCATCGTTCGGTGGAAGCTTGACTATCGAGAGCCAGAACTGCTCTAGATTCTGTGCGACTTCGATGAACTGGTCGATGTCTACCGGTTTCGTGATGTAGGCGTTGGCGTGTAACTCGTAGCTCTTCACGATGTCCTCCTCGGCCGCCGAACTGGTCAGCACGACCACGGGGATGCGCCGGAGTTCGCGGTCCTCGTCTATCTCCTTGAGGACCTCCTTGCCGTCCTTGCGGGGGAGGTTCAGGTCGAGCAGGATGAGGTCCGGTTGGGGGGTGCCCTCGTACTCGTCCTCGCAACGCAGGAACGCCATCGCCTCGACGCCGTCCTTGACCACGTGGAGGTTGTTCAGCACGTCGCCCTGCTTGAGCGCCTCCTTGGTCAGGCGCACGTCGCCGGGGTTGTCCTCCACCAGCAGAATCTCTATCGCCTCTCCGGGCGGTCCGCTACTCATCGCCGATACCTCCCGCCGAGACGGTGAAGTAGAACGTCGAACCCTCGCCCACCTCGGATTCGAGCCAGATATCGCCCTCGTGGCGGTCGAGTATCTTCTGACACATGGCGAGACCGATGCCGGTGCCGGAGTACTCGTCGTTGCCGTGAAGCCGCGAGAAGATGCGGAACACCTCGTCGGACTCGCCCTCCGGGATGCCGATGCCGTTGTCGCTCACCGAGAACACGTGGTTCTCACCGTCGCGCTCGGCCGACACGTGAATTTCGGGGGTCTCCTCGTCGCAGTACTTGATAGCGTTGCTCACGAGGTTCTGGAGCAACACGACCATCTGGCTCTCGTCGCACACCGCGGTCGGGAGCGGGTCGTGGGTCACCTCGGCACCGCTCTCGTGAATCGCCACCTGCAGGTTGTCGGTCGCTTGTTCGACGACCGACTCGAAGTCGGTCTGCTCGAACTCGCCGCCTCTGGAGTCCACGCGGGAGTACTTCAGGAGGTCGTTTATCATCTCCTTCATCCGGTTGGCTCCGTCCACCGCGTAGTCGATGAACTCTTGGGCGTCCTCGTCGAGGTCCTCCTTGTACCCGCGTTCGAGCAACTGCATGTAACTCGACACCATCCGAAGCGGTTCTTGGAGGTCGTGGGAGGTCACGTAGGCGAACTGCTCCAACTGGGCGTTCGACTCCTCCAGTTTCTCGACCGTCTCCTTCAGTTCTATCTCGGCCTCCTTGCGGTCGGTGATGTCGCGCGTGATGACCTGAAACGTCTCGCGCTCGCCCGGCAGGTCCACCGACGCGAAGACGTTGTGGAAGTACTCGCCGTCGTACCCGTCCTCGAACCGTCTGGTCGTCCCGGTCTCGATGACTTCCCGGCCGATTTCGAGTCGCCGTTCGGCCACGTCGTCGGGAACGACGTCGAACAGCGACTGGCCCGTCAGCGCCGTCGGCGTGGAGTCGAGGTTCTCCGCCATCGCGGCGTTCGCCATCACGAACTCCCCGTCCGCGTTTATCTGCGCGATGAGGTCCGGGGAGTTGTTCACCAGCAGTTCGTACTTCTGCTCGGTGCGGCGCTGTTCGACCGCGTTGTCTATCTGGTTCGCCAGTTTCTCGAACTGCTGTTCGCCCTCGTCCTTCTGGAAGTAGTGGGTGACGCCGGCGGCGACCGCTTCGCTCGCCACCGCCTCGCTTCCGGTGCCGGTCAACAGGATGAACGGCTGTTCGAAACCGCGCTCGCGCGCCGTTTCGAGGAACTCGATTCCGTTCGTCTCCGGCATCTGATAGTCGGTGACGACGCAATCGACGTCCGCGGTATCGAGGCGTTCCAGACCCTCGCGGGCGTCGTTCGCCTTCATCGTCGTCATGTCGTAGTCGGTCGCGAGCGTGTCGGCGACGACCTGCGCGTAGAAACTGCTGTCGTCGACGACTAACACCCTTATCGAGGTGTCCATGTGTCTGGCAGGTTCGTATCTTCTTTCATAAGTGTATTGAACTCGCCCACAATCTTGTTTCTCTTTGAACTTACGCGCCTGAATGGGCGATTACGGACCACTCTCCGGTCTGACAACCCGACGAGTGACCGAGGCGGGACGAACCTACCGCAGGTACCGCGTCTCTATCTCCGGCAGTCGCTTCCGGACCGCGACGTAGACCACCGAGAGCGCCAGTCCGACCACCGTGAGCTGTCGCACCACCCCGTCGAACAGTAGCAGGCCCGGAAGCGAGAACAGACTCGCGAGCAGAAGGTCCTCGGGCGCACCGTCGTAGCGAATCCAGCGCCGCGGCCGAACCCACCGCTTCGCGGGATGGACGTAGACGCCGCGGTCGTCGGTGGCCTCCCACGGTCGGAGTTCGAGACCGCCGCCCGCGGCGTCGGTGACGCAGTGGACCGCGGCCGACAGGAGGAAGAACGCGGCGGCGAGCGCCGCGGAACCGCCGACGACGAGCGCCAGCATGCTCGCGGCGACGGCGGCCACCGAGTAGTAGACCGGGAAGTGGAGCGTCCGGCGGTGCTGGCCCGACAGCAGGTCGAGGTCGGGGAAGACCCCTCCGGCGAGTCCGGCCAGTGCGGCCACGGGCGCGAGTTCGGGCGCGACGACCGCGAGCGGGGCCGCCAACGTCACCCCCATCGCGGCGTGGGTGGTGTTCATCATGCGTCGTCTCTCTGGTCGTCGGTGGCTCAATCGTCGGCAGGCGAAGTGTCCTCGGCGGTGGCCGCCGTTCCGTTCGAGTTCACCAGCGGCGTCCCGTCGGCGGCCGGACCGAGTTCGGGGCCGAACGGAGGGTCGTCCGGGTCGATGAGGCGCTTCTGGCGGTAGTCGTCGAGCGCTCGACCGGCGTCCGGCCTATCGCGGTTATCATCTCGACGTACTCCGCGAACGAGCGGGCCTCGCCGAACTCCCCGCCGGCGCGCTTGGTTATCTCCTCGCTGAGGATGGTGCCCATGAAGTCGTTCGCGCCGCACGAGAGCATCTTCAGGCCCTGCTCGTCGCCGTACTTGACCCAACTCGACTGGATGTTCTCGATGTTGTCGAGGAAGAGTCTGGAGACGGCTATCATCAGTTCGTCCTCGTGGGTCGTCGCGCCCGCGTCTATCATCCCGCGCTCGGCGAGGGGCGTGTTCGGGTGGACGAACGAGAGGGGGACGAACTCCGTGATGTTGTCGGTGCGGTCCTGCAGGTCCCGAATCCGCTTCAGGTGCCGGACGCGGTGGGCCTCGTTCTCGACGTGCCCGTACATGATGGTCGCGGTCGTGTCGAGTCCGACGCTGGCCGCGGCCTCCATGGCCTCGACCCACTCGTCGGAGCCGATTTTGCCGGGGCAGATGACCGACCGCACTTCGTCCACCAGAATCTCGGCCGCGGTACCGGGCACGCTGTCGAGTCCGGCGTCCGCGAGGCGGCCGTACACCTCCTCGTAGGACCAGTCGGTGCCCCGGCGGGCGTGGTAGGCCTCCTCGGGCGTCATCGAGTGGAGGTGAATCCCCTCGACGTTCATCGCCTCCATCTGCTCGACGTAGGTGCCGGGGTCGGTCTCGTAGGCCGCCGCGGCTTTGTAGTTCAGGTCGCCGCGGTCGCTCGATTCGAGGATTTCGACGTGTTCGTCGTCCAGCGCGAGCGCGGGGTGGAGACCGCTGACGGACGTGACCTCGTAGATACCCGTCTCGCGCGCCGATTCGACGATTCTGCGCGACTCCTCGGGCGTCTTGGTGAACCCGGCGTGGTCGTCGTCGGACTCTTCCTCGAAGTGCTGGGCGGTGTCCTTGAAATTACAGAACAGACACCCGGTGTTACACGCGGTCGTGACGTTGTTGTTGAGGTTCGCGACGAAGGTGACGTCGTCGCCGACCACCTCGGCCCGCCTCCGGTCGGCGGTCTCCAACACGCGCTCCTTGCGGGCGAGGTCGATGCCCTCGCGGTCGGTACCGGTGGTCAGCAACTCGATGCCGTCCGCGACCGTGAGACGGTCGCCGTCGCTGGCCTTCGCCAGCGCGTTCTCGAACGACTGGTCGGTCTCCGGCACGCAGTCGAAGTCGAACTGCTCTCGCGGGACGTTCGTCCGGGCCGCGTCTTCCATCACCCCAGACGACGACCGGGAGCGATAAAAACCGACGGGTTACGGCAGAGGGTCGGTCTACGGCGCCGCTTCCGACGAAGCGGGTCGCGGTGCCGCGGGCCGATGCGCGAAGATGCATACTTTCGCGGGTGACAGGTTCGAAAGTGCGCACGTGAATGGAAACGCCTTAGTCCGACCGAAGCGACCCCTCGCACATGACCGACAGCGACGGGGCACGCGAAAGTGGCGGCGCGACGCCGAGGTGGTTGCGGTGACGAGCGTCAAGGAGTTCCGCGTCGAGCGCGAACCGACCGCGAACACCCTCGGCCGGGGCGCGTTCGTCTTCACCGACGACTACTCGGTGTTCGACTGGGGCAAGATGCCCGACGAGATTCCCGACAAGGGCGCGAGTCTCTGTTCGATGGGCGCGTTCAACTTCGAGTTGCTGGAGGACGAGGGCGTGCCGACCCACTATCGAGGAGTGGTGAGCGAGGCGCGAAGCGCCTCGGACAGTCGAGCGGGGAGGGACGACCCGCGAGACCCTGACACCGCCGACGTGGTCTCGCTGGCGGACGCCGAGGAACCGCCGACCGAGATGGCCATCGAACTGACGCAGGTGCCCGACCTCCCCCACGAGGGCCGGGACTACGACTACGACGCGTTCCACGCCGCGGCGGGCGACAACTACCTGATTCCGCTCGAAGTCGTCTTCCGCAACAGCGTCCCCGTGGGGTCGAGTCTCCGGCGGCGCACCACTCCGGCCGACCACGGTCTCGACTTCGAGGAGTGGCCCGAGGGCGTCGTCCAACTGGAGGAACCCATCGTGGAGTTCTCCACCAAGTACGAGGAGAGCGACCGCTACCTCTCGCGGCGCGAGGCCGACCGCATTGCCGGACTGGCCGACGTGGCGGAACTGGAGGACGTCGCCCGCGAGGTGAACCGCGTCGTGACCGAGCGGGCCGCGGAGGCCGAGTTGGTCCACGAGGACGGCAAAATCGAATGTTGCTACTTCGACGGGGAGATTCGAGTCGCCGACGTAGTGGGGACCTTCGACGAGAACCGCTTCACGTTCCACGGTCAGCAGGTCAGCAAGGAGTTCGTCCGCCAGTACCACAAGCGCACCCAACCAGAGTGGGTCGAGGCAGTCGATGCGGCGAAGCGTGAGGCCGAGGAGCGCGACGTCGCCGACTGGAAGTCGCTGTGCGAGGAGTCGCCCGAACCGCTGGACGACGCGGTCGTCGCAGCCGCCCGCGACCTCTACGCCGCGGGGACCAACGCCTACGTCGGCCGCGACATGTTCGACGCGCCCTCGTTGGAGGACGCGGTGGCCGAAGTCAGGGACCTCTGAGGCCCTCCGTTTTCTGTTTGTGGGAGTCTCGCGGCCGCGAAACGTTTACTGGACGCCCCCGAAACAGTTCGACCAACCGAACACACCCCGAGCGCTCGTGTCCGACCAGAAACGAGCCGTCAGAGACGGCGACGAGACGAGGGTCGTTCCGACTCAGGGCGCGGACACGACTACCGAATAAGTCTCGTTGCGGTACCGAACGTACTCGTGGTCGTACCACACGTCGTAGTCCACTCCTTCGGGTATCCTCGTCGTGTTGTACGACCCGTTTAGCGCCCGCTCGAAGGTGTTCTGCTGGCGCGGAGCTAACTCCTCGAAGTCGATGATGCTGTTGGGCGTCGTGGCGACCTCCTCCTTCTCGACGGTCAAGGCGTGGGACCCGAGTTCGGTCTCGTCTCTGCTGTCACCGTCGAGCGGTTGGAGACAGCCTGTCGTGACTGACAAGAGGAGAACGAGGGAAACTACCGTTCGGGGGAGGGCAACCGAGGCCATACGAACGGTCCCGCGTAATTCGGCATAAATCTTCTCTGGGAGGGATGGAAAGATACGCGCGACGAACGCGACCGACGCCTAGTCGTCGCCCGACGTGGGCGTCGGAACCTTCCCGTCGGTCGGTTCGTCCGGCGTCAGTCGGTCGAGTTCCGGCCCCATCCCGAGCCTATAGCCGTCCTCGTCCTCGCGCTCCTCGGCGGCGTCCTCGCGGAGTTGCGTCCGGCCGCGGTGGATGGTCAGGTCGTCGGCGAGGTGGAGTCGGACGGCCTCCAGCAGCACCTCTGCTTCGAGCGGTTGACCCCGCTCCTTGATGGTCTCGACGCTCGCGCCGTCCGGGACGTCGAACGCGCGCTGGGCGACGATGGGACCTTGGTCGAGGTCGGTCGTCACGTAGTGAGCGGTCACCCCGGCGATGCGGACGCCCGCCTCCTTGGCCTGCCGGTAGGCCTTCGCGCCGGGGAACGCGGGCAGGAGGCTCGGATGGACGTTGATGATGCGGCCCTCGTACCGGAAGACGACGTTCGGGCCGAGGATGCGCATGTAGCGCGCCAGCGCGACGAGGTCGGCGTCGTACTCCGCCAGCAGGTCGAGCAGTTCGTCCTCGTCGGGGTTGCCCTCGGCGTCGCCGACGTCGTGGAACGGAATCCCGTACTCCGTGGCGACCGGTTGGAGGTCGGGGTGGTTCCCGATGACAACTGCGATTTCCGCGTCGAGGTCACCGTCGGCCTCGGCCTCGCAGAGTCGTCGGAGGCAGTGACTCTCCTTGGTCACGAGCACCGCGATACGGCGGGTCTCGCGGTCGGCGGGGAACCGGACGCGCACGTCCACGCCGAGGTCCGCACCGAGTTCGTCGAGGTCGGCCCGGAGGTCGGCCTTCGACCCGTCCATCTCCCGAGCGTCCACGCGCATCGTCATCCGGAAGAGGTCGTCGCGGACCGCTTGGTCGAGGTCCTCGATGTTGATTCCGCGTTCGAACAGCAGGGTGGTGACGCGCGCCACGAGTCCGGTGTCGTCGTCGCCGACGACGGTGATTTCGGTCAGTTCACGCTGGCTCATCGTACCACCTGCGCGGGGGACATTGTTGCCGGTTCTGAGGTGGTCGGGCGTAAAAAGGGACCGTTTCGGTGCAACATCCCCGGCTAGTATGCACGTTCGTGGATTGACGGCAGAATCCGAAAGTGCTTTTGAGCATGGACGACCACCCTCACACGATGACCGCCTACACCGCCACGGTCACGGTTCGCCTGAAGGAGGGCGTCTTGGACCCCGAGGCAGAGACGACCAAAAAGGCGCTTCAGCGACTCGGCTTCGAGTTGGAGAGTCTCCGGTCGGCCGACCAGTTCGAACTCGACGTGGACGCCGAATCGACGGACGCCGCGGCCGAGCGCGCCGACGAGATGGCCGAGCGCCTGCTGGCGAATCCGACCATCCACGACTACGACGTCGAGGTCGAACCCCGAGAATGACGGTCGCTATCTCGACGACACCGACCGTCTGCAGACGTCACAGGAGGCGGTCTGCGTGACGGTCGCTATCGTCCAATTCGGCGGCAGTAACTGCGACCGAGACGCCGAGCGCGCGCTCTCGCACCTCGGCATCGACGCCGAACTCGTCTGGCACGAGGACGGTCTCCCCGAGGACGTCTCCGGAATCATGCTGCCGGGCGGGTTCTCCTACGGCGACTACCTCCGGGCCGGAGCCATCGCCGCGAACAGTCCCATCATGGCCGAAGTCCGGGACGCCGCCGAGTCCGGCACGCCCGTCCTCGGCGTCTGCAACGGCGCGCAAATCGGCTCTGAGTCGCGCCTGACCCCCGGCGCGTTCACGACCAACGCCTCCGCCCGGTTCCAGTGCGAACGCGTCCACGTCCGGGTCGAGAACGCCGACACGCCGTGGACCGCCGACTACGACGAGGGCGAAGTCGTGGAGCTGCCCATCGCCCACGGCGAAGGCCGGTTCGAGGTCACCGACGACCGCCTCGCGGACCTGAACGCCGACGACCGGATTCTCTTCCGGTACTGCGACGAGGCGGGCAACGTCACCGACGAGGCCAACCCCAACGGGTCGAAGGAGAACGTCGCGGGCGTCGCGGGCGAGAACGAGAACGTGGCGGTGTTGATGCCCCACCCCGAGCGAATCTCGCTCCCGGACATCGGCGGAACCGACGGACAGGCCATCCTGCGCGGATTCGAGACCTGACGCGTCGAGCACGGACTCGTCTTCGACCGCGAATAGAACCACCTGTCCCGGCCCTCGGTCGAACTCACCTCTCTGCCCCGACCTGTGGGCCGAACTCAGAACCTCGACCGTCGCTTCCGGTCCCGACCGTAGGCGAACAGTAGCGCCCAGACGAACACCACGACGACTACCCATCCGACGACGACAACCAGCGACCACGCCGAGAGCGGCCCTGCGGGAACCGTCATCGTTCTACCGAGATGGGCGTGTCGCTGGCTATCCACTGGTCGTCGGTCTCGTCGCTGTTCCGAATCTCGATCCAGCCGTTCGAACAGAAGATTGTTTCGTAGTCGCCCCAACCCTCGGACATTGTGTCCGACACACCGGGTCGGCGGCGTCCGGCGAACTCCCCGGGTCGCCGCGCGCCGCCCTCGATGTGCCACCCCCGGCCCAATCAGATGGCGAGTGCGGACTTTGTTATCCGGTGAGTATCGCGGCGGTACGAGCGGCTTAGTCGCGCGAACGCCACGTTGAATCGAGTCCGCGCCCGGTTACCGTCGCGACAGGGTCGATACGTCACCGTCTCACGTGCTTTGCCGACCCTCCCCGCTCCGACAGAAGACACTTGTCGGACGACTACAATTTTCCCGCCATGCCCTCAAGACGCGCGCTCTTTCGGACCTGCGGGACCGGCCTGACGCTCGGGGTCGCGGGGTGTCTCGACACCGGCGGCGAGTCGCCGGACGAGACGACCCCGGCCGAGTCCGAGGCCGGTGCGACCGCCGGAACCGAGACTACCGCGCGGGGAACTCCGGCGACTGCTACCGCCGGTCCGCCGCCCGAGGTCCGGGAAGTGGACCCCGCCGCTGTCGGCGAACGCGGCGTCCCGCGCTCGCCGTCCGTGGAGTCGGACACCTACGAACCGTTCCGGGCGTTCGTCGTCGGGGAGCGCCCTGACTCGCCGGGTAACTTCTATCGGACGCCCCACGTCTGGGTCTGGAACCTCACCGGCGAGGCGACGACTATCGAACTCGCACTGACTACCGGGGGCGAGCGACTCCGCCGAGTCGAGACCGAGTTCCCGGGCGGGCAACCCCTCGCGTTCGTCTTCCGTGACCGCGGCAGGTACGAACTGGCGGTCCGGGTCGGCGACCGGACGAAGACCGTCACTGTCGAGCGCGACCGGTTCCGGTGCAACGCCACGGGGACCGACGTGCAGGTGCGGCCGGACCGAATCGAGACCGAGACGGTCTCGACCTCGATGGCCTGTACGACCACGCCCGGAGGGTCGTAGCGATGCGACCGAACGCAGATTCGCAACTCACCAGACGCCGCCTCCTCGCGGTCGGTGGGGCGGGTCTCGCCGCCTCGCTCTCCGGGTGTCTCTCGTCGGTCCCGCTCGTCGGTGGCCCGCCCGACGTTCGCGAGGAGTCCGAACCCCCCGACAGAGGCGTTCCCTCGGCCATCCACGACCTCTCCGCGAACGCGACGGTCGCGACGCTCGCGGTCGGCCGAGGGAGCAACCACCATCAGGTCTGGGTCTGGAACGCGACCGGGCGAAGCCGAGAAGTGAGCGTCGAAATCGGTGGTGCCTCCGACGAGGAGCTGTGGTTTCGGGAGAGATACGCGCTCGACGCCGACGCGAATCTCGCTATCGACCTGCGCGAGAGCCGCGAATACGCGATTACGGTCGGGGTCGGCGACCGCCAGAAAATCGTCGAAGTTCAGAAGTCTCAGTTCGACTGCAACGATTCGGCGACCGACGTGGCGATTCGGGACGACGAGATAGAGAGCCAGACGATTTCGACGGCGATGGGTTGCGGCGGTGGTTTCTAGACGCTCCCTCGGGAACCGATAACGGAACTCGAATCACGGGCCGACAGTAGGAAACCGAGTCACGGACCGGCCGCGTCACCGAACTCGCCGAACTACCGCGCCAGCGGGAGGCTGAAGCTCTTCTCGCGCTCCACGACCGCTTCCCACGTCGCCTCGCACTCGCAGGACACTTCTCCGAAGACGCTCGCGTCCTGCCGGATGTCGAAGTCCTTGATGGCCTTCTGGACTCTGTCGTCGCACTCCCCGCAGTTGTGGGGGCCGCGGTCCGACCCGTGACCCACGGGGTCCGAGACCACGATGGCGTCGGCGTCCGCGGTGTCCTCGAGCACCTCCGCGACCGACCAGAGCCACGGCGGGCGGTAGCCGTCCCGGAAGTAGAGTTCGTCCACCATGGTGTAGCGCTGGACGTTGGTCGGGTTCATCGAGACGGTGTGGGCGTACTCGGCGCACCGCCGGACGGAGGACTTCATGTCCTCGATGGCCTCGGATTCGGAGAGGAACGGGGGCTTCATCAGGAGGTAGGCCTTCACGCCCGCTCCGGCGGCCTCGGCGTGTTCGCTCGCCTCGATAAAGTCCTCGAAGTCGAAGTACTTGTTGACGCAGTCGTGGCGCACGCGGTCGGTCGCGGTTTCGAGACCGATGGCCACGTCGGTGTCGAGACCCTGCTCGGTGAAGTCGGCCAGTTTCTCGCGGTCCACGAAGTCCGGGAGGCTCTCGACCACGATGCGCTCGCGGTCGGCGAACGTCTCGGCGATGGCTTGCCGGGTCTCCGCGCCCACCTCTCGCTCGTCGAGGAACGACCCGGAGGTGTAGATTTTGATGAGACCGGATTTCCCGTCGGCCTCGCCCTGTTCGATTTGCTCTCGCTCGTGGTCGAGACAGACATCTATCTGGTCCATCAGCGCGTCGTGGGCGACCGACCCGCCCTCGACGGACTCGGCGACGTAGCCGCACATCGTACACCCGCCGGCGCGCGCCCACCGACACCCGCCGGTGTTGAGGATGATGGTGAGGCTCTGGTAGACGCCGCCGGGCGTGCGGTCCTCGTCTATCCAGACCCGCGTGGGTTCGTGTGGGTCGTACGTCTCGTCCTTCTGGGCGCGGATGTCGCGCATCACCTTGTTGTGCGCGTCCATCCCCCGGCCCTGCTCGTAGACGTCCGGACTCGGCTTGCTCATTACCGGACGAGTAGCGGTCCGGCGCGTAAATCGGCTTCGGAGTCGGGGTTGCGTGAACGGTCGGCGTTTCTCGGGGTCGGACTGACCGAATCTCGACTCTCGATGCACGCTTATCTCGACAACCGGTCTGGCACGCGCTGGCGCGACCGCGTGTCGCGCCCATGCGTGTGAGGGACGAGTAGCGCAGTGAAACGAACAACGCAGGAGGCTGGGGAGGCCCGAGGCTGTCGCGGTGCTGTGCGGTTGCGGGGCGGTTACTCCTTTGTGTCGGCAGTAGCTAGCTCGTTTTGACGAAACACGAAGAAGCTAGCTACTGCCGACTCCTATGAGACCGCAACCTCGGTCCTCCCCAACCTCCTGCGCTTCTCGGTCGCTTTGCTCCCTGCGATGCTCGTCCCTCGCGCGTTACTCGCGCGCCGGAGAAGATAGTCAAGAGAAATCGTGAACCGACTCCGTGACTCGAACCAGCAGTCACACCTCTCGTTCCACCCTTTTCTCCGAGGCCGACCGACCCGCGAACTCGACGCCGAGTCGCCAGACGAGAACCGCGACGAACGCCCCGACCCCGTCGGCGACCATGTCCGCGACCGAGAAGTGTCGCCGCGCGAGCGGGGCCTGCACGAACTCGATGCCGACGCCGTAGCCGACCGCCAGCAGGGCCGCGAGCGCGGCCACGACCGCGGGAGCGCGACCGGGGGGCGAGCGCGCTCGCGAGCGCCCCGGACAGCGCCGCGTAAGCGAGCGCGTGGAGCCACTTGTCGATGCCGAACACGCCGAGCGGACCCAGCGACGGGAGGCCAGACGACGGCGAGTCGAGGACCGAGGCGTAGAAGATGCCGGCGGCGACGAACGCGACGGCGAGCCAGCGGAGCCAGTGGGGCGGCCGAACGTCGGCGAGGTTCATGGCGTGGGGATTGCCACGCCCATCGCTAAAATCCGATGGTCGGCGACGCCGCGATTCGGTTGTCGCTGACCCGACGTAACCGGAGATGTAACCGATACCGGTTACGGTAACGAGGCAATGACTAACACGCTTGCGGCCCAATATAAGGATAGACCGTTACTATGACTGACCTCGGCGGATTCCAAGACCACGTCGCCAGAATCGACCTGAGCGACGAAGCGGTAGATTACGAAGGCATCGACGACGAGGATGCCGAGAAGTACATCGGCGCGCGCGGACTCGGCGTGAAGTACGTCTTCGACCAAGGACCGGACGTGGACCCCCTCGGTCCCGACAACCTGCTGGCGTTCATGAACGGGCCGCTCACGGGGACTCAGACCGTGATGAGCGGGCGAATCGCGGTGTGTACCAAGTCGCCGCTCACCAACACCGTCACCGACTCCCACCACGGCGGCTGGTCCGGAGCGCGACTCAAGTGGGCCGGGTTCGACGGCCTGCTGTTCGAGGGCGAGGCCGAAGACCCCGTCTACGCCGTCGTCGAGGACGGCGAAGTCGAACTCCGCGACGCCTCCCACGTCTGGGGTTGGGGCGTCCACGACACCATCGACGAACTCGAAGACGAGTGCGAGGGGTCGTACGGCAAGAACCTCTCGGCGATGGCCATCGGACCCGGCGGCGAGAATCAGGTCCGGTACGCCTGCATCATGAACGAGGACGACCGCGCCTCGGGCCGCGGCGGCACCGGCGCGGTGATGGGGTCGAAGAACCTCAAGGCGGTCGTCGTCAAGTCCTCCACGAAGATGCCCAAACCCGCCGACCAAGAGACGTTCCGGGAGGGCCACCAGCAGGCGATGCAGGTGATTCAGGAGTCGGACGTGACCGCCCCGAACGAGGGCGGTCTCTCGATGTACGGCACCAACGTCCTGATGAACCTGACCGAGGAGATGGACGGCCTGCCGACGCGCAACGCTCAGCACACGAGTACGAGCAGCGAGGCGGAGGCCGACGCCTCCGAACCCAACATCGACGCCGAGAACGTCTCGGGCGAGAACGTCCGGGAGAACATCCTCGTTGACGAACCCACCTGTCACTCCTGTCCGGTCGCGTGCAAGAAGGAGGTCGAGGTGCAGGTCCACCACAAGGGTGAGGACCACAACGTCCGGATGGAGTCCTACGAGTACGAGTCGGCGTGGGCGCTCGGCCCGAACTCGATGAACGACGACCGCGACAAGGTCGCCATGATGATAGACCGGTGCAACGACATGGGCGTGGATACCATCGACATGGGCAACACGATGGCCATGGCCATGGAGGCCTCCGAGGAGGGCTACCTCGACGAAGGCCTCGACTGGGGCGACGCCGACACCATGATAGAGATGATAGAGCGCGTCGCCAACCGCGAGGACGACCTCGCGGACCTGCTCGCGGAGGGGTCGATGCGCGCGTCCGAGGAACTCGGCGACGGCGACATGTCCCTCGACGTGAAGGGCCAGAGCATGGCGGCCTACGACCCGCGGGCGATGAAGGGGATGGCAATCGGCTACGCCACCTCGAACCGCGGGGCCTGCCACCTCCGGGGGTACACGCCCTCGGCCGAGATTCTGGGCATCCCGAACAAGGTGGACCCCAGCGAACCCGAGGGGAAGGGCGAACTCTGCGCCACGTTCCAAGACCTCCACGCCATCAGCGACTCGTTCGACATCTGCAAGTTCAACGCCTTCGCGGAGGGCATCGAGGAGTACGTCATGCAGTACAACGGCATGACGGGACTCGACGTGAGCGAGGAGGAACTCATGGAGGCGGGCGAGCGCATCTACAACCTCGAACGCTACTACAACAACCTCGTCGGGTTCGACGGGAGCGACGACGACCTGCCGGCCCGGTTCGTTGAGGGCAACGAGAAGGCCATCCCCGGAGAGGGCGGTTCCGAGGGCCAACTCGTGGAACTCGACCAACTCAAGGACGAGTACTACGAGGTCCGCGGGTGGGAGGACGGCGTGGTCCCCGACGAGAAACTGGACGAACTCGGCATCGACGTCGGTCCCGGTACCGGCGTGAGTTCCGGCGGCGCGGCCGCGTCGGGCGACGACTAACTCGCCTCTTCGCTCGTACTTCCGTTCTTCTCATCTTTCAGCCACGATAGCCGACGAACCTCACCGCTACGGCTAACCGCGTTCTGCGCGAACACCGACCATGGAGATTCGAGAGGCCACCGAGAACGACATCCCGACCATCAGGACGGTCGCCCGCGAAGCGTGGACGGAAGCCTACGCCGACGCGGTACCCGAATCGGTCGTCGAGAGCGCCGTCTCCGAGTGGTACGCCGAGGAGACGATGTCTCGAATCATCGCCGATGACGAGCAGGTGTGTCTAGTCGCGACCGACGAAGACGGCGACATCGTCGGGTTCTCGCACGGAGCGACCGACGACGGTGCCGGCGACGTGCTCCGCCTGTACGTCCACCCCGACAGGTGGAACGAGGGCATCGGGACCGCCGTGCTGGAGGCGATGGAGGAGCGACTCACCGCGATGGGCGCGGAGACGATTCAGGCCATGGTGTTGGCCGAGAACGAGATGGGGAACGCCTTCTACGAGGACCACGGGTTCGAGAAGACCGACGAGGCGGAGACCCAACTCGACGGAGCGACCCGGACCGAGAACGTCTACGCCAAGGCGCACTGACCCCGGACCAAGGCGTTTGTCCGGTCCCGGACGACCGCGCGCGATTCGATTCGGTATTGTTTCCTTCTGAAATTTTGACTCACGCTGTGGCAAAAACTGCCTATATTTATGACGGTAATATTTGCGATACACAGATTCTTTCGGTGCATTACTCGGTCGAAGCAATGATATGGCTCTGCGTCGGAGGTCCGATGGTTGTGTATGTCCTCCGAAAAATCGACTGCGGCCGACGACAGACGATTCGAGACGCTCTCGGTGACCTACGGCGAAGAGCCGGACCTCTCGAACGGGGTAGGTGACGTAACGTCGCCGATTCACCTCGCCTCGACCTACGCGGTCGAGGGCATCGACATGGACACCGCGCTCGAAGACCTCGACCCCGAGGCCGACGAGTTCCTCTACACTCGCCTGTCGAACCCCACCCGCCACGCCGTCGAGAAGCGAATCGCGGCGCTCGAAGGCGGCGACCACGCGATGGCGTTCGCCTCCGGAACGAGCGCCGTCGTCTCGACGGTGATGGCCGCGGTCGAACCCGGCGACCACGTCGTGGCCTTCGAGGACCTCTACGGCGGGACGAACACGATGCTCAAGGAGTTGTTCCGCGACAGACTGAACGTCGCGGTGGACTTCGTGGACGCGACCGACCCCGAGAACGTCCGGGCCGCCACGACCGAGGAGACCGCCCTGCTCTGGATGGAGACCCCGACCAACCCCCTGCTCCGACTCTGTGACGTCGAGGCGATGGCCGCCATCGCAGACGAGTGCGACGCCCTCCTCGGGGTGGACAACACCTTCATGGGACCGTACTTCCAGCGGCCTCTCGAACTCGGCGCGGACGTGGTGGTCCACAGCACCACGAAGTACATCAACGGTCACAGCGACTCGCTGGGCGGCGTGGCCGTCCTCTCGGACGACGAGTACGCCGAGGAGATTGGGTTCCTCCAGCAGGTCGGGATGGGGAACGTGATGGCTCCGTTCGACGCCTACATGGTCCTGCGCGGGATGAAGACCCTGCCCCTGCGAATGGCCCAGCACGAGACGAACGCCGCGGAGGTCGCGGCCTACCTCGACGCCCACGACCGCGTCTCGGCGGTCCACTACCCCGGTCTCGACTCCCACCCCCAACACGACCTCGCCGACGACCAGATGGACGGCCACGGCGGCGTCCTCTCCTTCGAACTCGACGGCGACCTCGACGCGGTCGAACGCTTCGTCGCCGCGCTGGAGGAGTTCACGCTCGCGGTCAGTCTCGGCGGCGTCGAGAGCCTCGTCGAACACCCCGCGAGCATGACCCACTCGCCGCTCCCGGCCGAGGAGCGCGCGGAACTCGGAATCACCGACAGTCTGCTCCGGGTCTCCGTGGGCGTCGAACACCCCAAGGACTCGTCGCCGACCTCGAACGCGGATTCTCCGCGATGGAATCGGCGGCGTCCTCGGAAGAATCGGACGAGGGGTCGCCGACCGACGCGGAGGCCGGAGCGCCCGGAGCGAGTCCCGGCGACGACTGAGCGCGGACTCGCTCACGCCGCGATAACGACCGCCTCGCGCACCTCCAGCGCGGTCTCGAACTCCTCGCGCCGGTCCTCGCGTTTGCCCACTCGGAGCAGTTGCTCGGCGTTCGCGCGGGCCACGGTCTCGTGTTCGCGCTCGGACCACCCGAGGTCCTCGCCGACCTCGGCCCAGAACCCCTCGGGGACGAGGAAGACGGTCCGCACGTCGTCCTCGTGGACTCGCTCGTACTGCCTGCGGAGGTCGTCGGCCCGAACCTCGACCTCGCGGCGGCCCTCGGCGACGAGGTCGGGGACGCGCTGGCCGCCGACGCTGGCCTTCGCCGCGGTCAGGACCAGTACCTGCCCCTCGATGGGATTCTCGGCCGTCATCGTCGGCGGTCGTTCGGTCGGCGCGCTCTCATCCGCCCGCTCGCATCGCCTTCTGGGAGAACTTCTCTATCAGCGGGTCGAGCGTGTTCTCCTCGCCCTCGAACACGACCGTGACCTCGGTCAGCGTCACGGAGCGACCGATTTTGACCTTCTCCGAGGAGACGCTGGCCCGCCAGTCGTCGCCGACCACGTCGCCGTCGCCTTCGGGGTCGCCGCCCTCGATGGTCCCGCCGAGGTTCGAGAGGTACCGCCGGGCGAGTCGCTCGGAGATGCCTCGGAAGGACTTCTCGACCCGCATCACTCCTCCGCCGCCGCGGCGTCGCTTCCGCCCGCGACCGGCGGGAAGACGCTCAGCGTGTCGCCGTCCGCGAGCTGGGTGTCCACACCGTCGATGTGAACCACGTCCGTGCCGTTCTTCATCACGGACAACTGGGACCGGAGGTCGCCGTCCTCGAAGAGGTCGAGACCGTACTCCTCGGTGAGGTCCGTCAGCACGTCGCCGACGGTAGTCCCGTCTGGGTAGTCGCGTTCGAGGGTCTTCTGGCCGACCGCCTCGCGGAAGTTGGCGAAGAAGCGCAGTGTGAGGTCCATGTCTCCTGATTGGTTGGCGACGACATAAAGGTCAGTTCAAGTCGGTCGCCCTACAGAACCTCAGTTCTTTCCCCACGTTCTGGGCCGTATTCTCACGGTCCTCTGGCAGTCCGACAGTTCACAGATGTAGAAGTCCTTTACATACGGAACGTTCTTCTTTGACTGAAGTAGAGCGAATATAATGAACCGTCGCCACGTCATCTCCGCCCTGTTCACCGCGTCCGTACTTCCGGGATGTTCGACGCTACAACCGCAGCACGACTCGATGCAGTTCGAAATCAACGCCGCGAACCTATATCGACTTGAAAACGGAGGGTTTGTCACGGTAGTCCACCTCGACAGGCGAGGGAAGCAGGACGAGAAACGGACTGTCCACCTGCGGTGGGAATTCGTGTCGAAGAGCGACGGAGTCCGGTGGGCAATAGACCAGCGGTTCGTAATCGACACCGAAGCCGTAGACCCGAAGGTGACGCTCTCGTGGATGCCCGGCGGAGACGAGGCCGAAGACGGTGTACGCGATTCCCGCGTTAAAATCACCCGTCGTCCGGAGAGAGACTCCGACTGGGTCGCTACGGAGCGGAACCCGAATAGTCGTTCCGACTGAACGCTTGACGGTCTGTGTCAGCCAGTCTGTAGGCAGTCATCTCACGGGGTCAGGCCGTCAGCGACAGCGAAAAGCTCAGTCTGAACCAACCACGCCAGCACCAGCTCCGGTGAACAGGGGCGTGACATCGACTCTCACGAGAAACGTCGCTCCGACGGTTGGTGTCGCAAATCCCGACGTTTCCGACGGCCGCCGACCGACCCGCCGAGCGCGCCGACGGCCGACCCGAGCGCCGTGACCGCGACCAGCGCGACCGAGGCGGGGACGTCGCCGAACGACACCACCGTCTCACCCGCGAGGTGCAGGACCGTGAACGCGGCGACGAGCGTCGCGCCGCCGACGCCCGCGAGGCCGTGGCGCGCGCCCGACCCCCCGCCCGTGCCGCCGAGGTAGCCCGCGACGTAGGCCCCGAGCGGGACCGTGAGGAGCGTCGCCGCCGCGAACGCGGTCGCGACCGACTCGGGGACGCCGACGGCGAACGCCAGCGCGGGTCCCACCTGCGGGACGACCGCGACCAGCGCCCCGGCCGCGACCGCCCCGCCGTCGAGCCAGCGGTCGCTGTGCTGGCGGGCCTTCGCGCGTCGCACCCGGTCGAGCGGGTCGGCGTCGTCGCTCGTCATCCTTCCGCTACCGCCCCGGTCGGATACCGTCGCTGACGATTCGGGCGTGACGCTCGCGGTCGATGCGCTCGCCGAGGTTCTCGTGGTCGTACAGTTGCTGCATCAGCGCCCCCATCAGGTCGCGCCACGCCATCGCGTAGATGGGCGACTGGCCCCACGCGCGCAACTCGGCCACGAAGTCGTCGTACTGCTCCCACCGGTTCTCGAACCGTTCGAGCGCGTCCACCACCGCGCCCGCGGCGTCGTCGTCGCCCTCGGCCTCCGCGATGGCGCTGTTGAGTCGGCGCTCCCACCCTTCGACCGCGCGTTCCATGTCTCGGGCGGCGTCCTCGCCGTCGGCCGGGAGCGATTCGACGATGGGGTCCGGCACGGAGAGCGTCAGTTCGTCCATGTCCGCCCCTTGTCCTTCGTGGTCCAAATAGCTACGGCCGCCGGAAGGGTTCTCCGTCGGCACTCGGCGTCGTCGGTCCGCAGTTGCCCGCGGCTCGACGGACGGAGACCACCGACGGTCTCACCCCGCACGCGGACCGAACGTGTTCGGACTCGACTATTCCGCGGTGGAGCGCGTCTCTCCGATTATGAACGCCGATGCCAGAAGCGCCGAGGTGCCCGCCCGCGAGTCCGAGACGACCGTCGAGGTCCGATGCACCGGCCACGTCCGGACCGAAGTCGGAGCGCCGAAACTTGAGTTCACCTTCGAGGGCGAGACGCTCCGGGAGTTCCTCGACGCGTTCTTCGCCGAGTACGACGTGAAGGACCTGCTGCTGGCCGAGACCGAAGCGGAGGCGTCCACGAGCGGGTGGGCCGAACCGCCCGAGGACCTCCCCGACTCGTGGCGGAAGAACCCCGAGGGCGAGCAGACCCGGACCTACGCCCGCGTCACGGTCGGCGGCGAGTTCAACGAACACCTCGCGGGTCTGGACACCCGCCTCGCGGACGGCGACCGCGTCGGACTCATGTACCCGTTCATCTACTGCTGCTGATATGGGTGCCCGAGCGGTGACGCGGTGGTCGCGGCGGTTCGTCGCCGCGAGCGCGCTCTTCCTCGTCGCGTGGCAGGCCGCCGCGCTCGCCGGCGTCGATAGACGCGTGCGAGTGGCCCTCGCGGTCTACGGCTTCGTTCTCCACGCCGTCTTCGGGAAGGCCTACTCGCTGGTCCCTTCCTACTTCGACCGGTCGCTCGCGCTCACCCGCGCGCCCGGCGTCCACTTTCCGCTCACCGCACTCGGAGCGGTCGGACTCGCCGCCGCGCCCCGCTCGGGTGTCCCCGAAGGAGTCGGTGCGGTCGGTGCGTTCTGCTGGGCCGCCGGAGTCGCCGTCTTCGTCGCGGCGCTCGCGTGGACCCTCCGGGACAACCCGACCGGCCGCGAGACCGGCACGAGCGACGCCAACGCCGACCGCAGGCCGGTGGACCGCTTCGCCAACGCCTTCGTTCCCGTCGTCCTCGCGTACCTGCTCGTCGGGTCCTACGCCACGGCTGCCGGGTACGTCACACCCGTGCCCGCGCTCCCCGAACTCGCGTCGCTCGGGTTCGCGCGCACGGCCCACCTGTTGGCCGCGGGCACCGCCGCGCTCCTCGTCTTCGCGGTCGGGTTCCGACTGTTCCCGCGGTTTCTGGTCGCTTCGTCGCCGCGAGCGCTGGTCGCCGTCGTCTTACCCGCGGGAGCGGTCGGTCCGGCGGTCCTCGCGTGGGGGCTCTACCGCGGGCCGTGGTTCCGGGCCGGAGCGGCCCTCGAAGCCCTCGCCGTGGTCGGGTTCGCGCTGGCGTACGCCGTCCTCTTCGTTCGCTCGGAGCGCCGCCGCGTCGGGTTCTACGCGGTCCTCGTCGGCGTCGCTTCGGGCGTCCTCGGGGTGCTCGTCGGCCTCTCGTTCGCGCTTGGCGGCGTCGCACCCTCGTCGGCGCTCGTCGAGGCCCACTTCCGACTCAACGTCCTCGGGTTCCTCGGCCTGACTATCGCGGGTGCGACCTACCAGTTCTATCCGCCCACGGTCGGCACCTTCCACGGCGCGTCCGACCGAACTGCACTGGCGTCCGTCTCGCTAGTCGGTGTCGGTCTGCTCGCAGAACTCGGCGGCGCGCTGGCCTCGACGCTGGCGGGGAGACAGGCGGCGACGTGGGCCGGGGCGCAGACGGCGACGTGGGTTCTCGTCGGCCGCGCGAGTGCGCTCGGCGGTGCGCTCCTGTTCGCGGGTCTCGTCCTCGGCGTGTTCGCCGAGCGGTGAGGTCGCCCGCTACTCGTCGCGGTCCAGTCGCTTCGCCATCTGCACTTCGTCCACGAGGTCGCCCTCGACCCGGTAGTGGTCGGCCCGGGTCGCCTCGCGCTCCCACCCGTACTCGTCGAGCAGTTCCAGCGCGTCCTCGTTGGTCGCCGGGAGACTCTGGTAGACCTTCAAGTAGTCTCCGTCGTCGGCCCACGACATGCCGCGTTCGAGCAGGGTCCCGCCGACCCCCGCCTCGCGGTACTCGGGCGCGACGCCCACTGTCAGTTCGGCGGTGTGGCTCCGGGCGGGGAGTTCGAAACCCTGCAGGTGGACCCACCCGATTATCTCGTCTTCGGCGACGCCGTTTCCGGCGTGCTCGCGTTCCCCATCTTCGCCCTTCGAATCGTCGTTCCCTGCGTTTTCACCCTCCTCGGTGTCCTCGCGGCGCAGTTCGGCCACGAAGAACATCCGTGACTCGCGCTCGTTGAGTCGGACCAGCGCGCCGTCCCGTTCTATGGCGTCCGCCACTCGCTCGTCCACGACGATGGCTCCCTCCGCGGCCACGTCTCGGATGAGTTCGGCCACCGCCTCCCGGTCGTCCTCGTCTGCGGGCCGTATCGCGTACTCGAACTCGTCGGTCTCGTGGGTCTCCGCGTCCGCGTCGGGCGAGACGTAGAGCCGACCGTCGCGCTCGGTCAGCGCCCCGGCCTCCAGTAGTTCGTCGAGGTGGTCGTTGAACTCCGCGACCGAGAGCCGAGTCGCGGACTCGGTGCCCGAGCGCGGCGGTTTCGCCCCCGCGGTCTCCTCGACTCGAACCTCGTCGCGGACCTCCTCGCGGGCGGCGGACCCGCGCCGCTCGACGCATCGGTAGATGCGAGTCGCCACGTCGCTCTCGAACTCCAGTTGCGGTGTCGCCATGTCGCGTCCGAGTACGGCCCGGGATACCATGGTTATTGAGTCGATACGCGGGAGTATGCGGTGGATACGGGCGCACGACGGCGGGTCACCGCCCCGCGTCGTCGCGCAGAGGCGTCGAGTACGGCAGTACCGGCACGTCGAAGGTGTCGGCTAGCGTCGCGAGCGTCCCGTCGAAAGTAAAGAGGTAGACGGGAACGTCTCGGTTCCAGCTTTCCCGGGCGAGCGCGAGGACGAGCGCGGCCTCGGGGAAGCTGAACTCGATACCCGACCGTTCCTCGAACAGTCCGGTCGCGGCGTCGAACACGTCCTTCGGCGTTCTCTCCTGACAGTTATCGCTCCAGTCGTCGCTTCCGTGAACGACTCGGACCGTCGAATCGCCGATTCTACTCCGGAGGCGTTCGACAGTCTTTGCGGACTTCGCGTACCTGACCTTCGTGAAGACTTCGACGAGTTGGTAGACGTTCGTGGTGTATATCGCTCTCGACCGACACAGTTGCTGAAAGCGGCCGGTGGTTTCTCGGTGCATCTCCGACCGAACGTCCGTGAACCACGAGAGCAACGCCTCTTTGCCGAGGTACACGACGACGTTTCCGCGACCGGCCGGAAACAGAACGTCGTCAGGATGATGGGACAGTGGCTCCGCGTCGCGTCTTCGGGCGTCTGCTGACATCGAAACGACTACTCCTCGCTACCAGTTAGCCGAATGCGTTCACCATCGAGAAGCGGGTCCCAGTCGTCACCTATCGGGTCGCCGAGTTCCGGGAGTGCGTCGGGGTCGCCCCTGATGAACTCCTCGACCGCGGGGTGGTGGTCCCCGTCCGGCGAACGACGTTCGTCCTCGTCAGTCGCCACGCAAATACCTCCTCTCCCCAGAGTTGTCGTTCTCGTCACTAAAACCTACCGAGCAGGCAGACGAACGCACTCCGTCCCGGGTCACGCTCCGGATTCGTTACGTCCTCCAATTTAAATCTCCGCCTCGCTCGGACCGCCTACTTCTCTTCGACGTGCCGAACCGTGGTCGAGATGCCGCGCGTGCTCTCGGCCATCTCCGGGCCGGTCATCTCGGCCCGGCCGACCGCGAACGCCTTCGGTCCCTCGATTACGACCTCGTCGCCGACCCGGATGTCGTCGTCGGCGTCCACGACGCCCGGCGCGAGGACGCTCCCGTGGGGCGCGAAGTTGTCGATTTCGACGCGCTTGGTCGGGGCGTCGGACTCGACCCAGTGGCGAGCACCGGCGAGCGTGAACGAGAGGACGCCGTACTGGGGGACCATCGCGGCGAGTTGCTCGCCGTCGGGGTCCTGCACGCGGAGTTTGGGGTAGCGGGCCTCGGTCTGCACGTCGTCGAAGAGCGCGTCGCCCGCGCCCTCGCCGAACTGGTAGTCGGCGATGGCTTTGAGCGTGTTGTGCTGGCGCTCGCGCTTGCCGTACTTGAGTTCGCCGTCGAGGGTCCGCATCAGGTTGCCCAGCGACTCGGTGGTCGTGGGGTGGTCCTCGACGGTGTACTCGAACTCCATCCCGAGCGCCTCCTCGACGCGTCCGCAGACGTCGCGGTAGCCCTCGTTCGGGACGTGGGCGATGACGCGCGGGTAGTCGTTGTGTTCGAGGTAGCGCCGCAGAACCTCGGCGACGAACTGCTTCTCGTCCTCGGACCAGCGACCCGTGACCACCGAGTCGTAGTGCTGTGCCGGATACGTCAGTTCGAGTTCCTGCGGGACGACGCCGATGGGCGAGGTCATCGAGACGGTGTGCGCCCGGAACTGGATGGCGTCGTGGAACTGCCCGTGGCTCTGGGATTCGCTGTAGGGCTTGGCGGCCGAGCAGGGCACCAGCACGAGAGGGTTGTCGAACCGGTTGTGGTACCGCGAGGTCACGCGGTCGGCGAACCGCTGTATCTCGACGCGCTGGAGAGTGTCCTCGGTCGCGGCCGAGAGTTCGGCGTCGCGGATGAGCGGCGTGCGCTCTTCGAGGTACGACCACTGCTGGTCGAACTCCCGGAAGGCGGCGGTCAGCCACTGGTCGTGGCGGGCCTGTCCCTCGATGTAGTCCCGGAGGCGACCCGAACGGATGCGCTCGCGGACGATTCCCAACTCCGCGCGGAGTGCGTTGACGTTGTGGTCGGCGCAGTCCTCGCGGGTGAACTCCGAGACCGGTTTCCGGCAGGCCGGGCACGCGCAGGGGAGTTCCGAGAGGTCGTCGAGGTAGTGGGTTCCTTCCGAGGTCAGGTACTTGCCCTGCGTGCCCGCCACCACCGCACGGTCGGCGTCCACGAGGTCCACTCCGGCGTAGACCAGCGTGGCGACGTTCGCGGGCGTGGCGACCCCCGGGAGGTAGAGCGCGCTGTCGGCCGGAATCGCCTCGCGGGTCTCGACGATGGCGTCCCTGAACCCCGCGCCGTGGCCGACGAACCCCTGCGCGCCCGAGAGGACGTAGGCGTCCGCGCCGAAATCCCCGGCGGTCTCGGGCGCGACGACCGCGGCGCTCGGGTAGTCCACGTCGGGATACTCCGGGGCGAACGACTCCATCACCTCGTCGTCGGTCCCGCTGGGGAACCCGCGGTGGGGGAGAATCGTGAGAACGTCGTCGCTCCCCTCGGGGACCTCCCGGTCGGCGGTCCAGAGGCTCCCGGCGTCGGCGAGAAAGTCGTCCGCGATGGCGGGCGTCGTCACGGCGTCCGCGAGGCGCAACTCGGCGATTCGGGCCGGGCCGTCGCGCTCGTGGACCTCGAAGTAGTCGGTCATACCTCCCGGTCGGGGGGGCGAGAGGCAACTATCTTGCGAGACGCGACTCCCGTCCCGGAGGCTATCGAGCGCCGAAAAAGCGACGTGCGGTTCGGTGCGACCGATTCGACGGGAAGCCGACCCGGAGCGTCGTCACGCCGTGGACGCGGTCGTCTCCTCGGTCGCTTTGGTCCCGGCGTAGGCGTTGTACCCGCCGAAAGCGGCGACCAGCACGCCCACGACGACGGCGTTCCAGAACGCGATGCCCGCGAGCGTCCAGACGAACGCCGCGGCTATCGTCCAGAGTCCGAGCAGCGCGTTCAGGCCGCTACTCCACCGCGGGACGACGCCCTCGTCGGTGGCCGCGTAGTAGCCGTACGCTCCGAGAATCGCTATCGCCGCACCGATTAGCAGGTCGTTCCAGTAGTTCGCACCGCTCACACCCCACACGAACGTCGGCACGAGGAACAACCACAAGCCGAGCAGCGCGTTCGCGCCGGAGAGCCACTTCGACGTCGTGGTCTCTCTCGCACTCATGGTCTCTCACCTCGTTCTGCCGGGGTGTTCGTCCCTCGGCACTCGTCTCTACGCGATTCTCGGACAAAAATGGTTGCGACGTTTTCGCCCGGTAGCGGCGGCTTGACGCCCCGTAATCCGATTTTGAACGGCGAGTCCCCGCCTCCGAGCGGTCGCCGCTCGCGGAGGCTACTCGACGGTCTGCTCGCGCGTTCGGTCGCGGTCCTCCTCCACCGCCTCCACCGTCAGCACGTTGGCGACGAGGTTGCCGTGGCCGCGTCGGAGTCGTTCGGAGAGGGCCTGATGGGAGATGGCGAGTTCGTCGGCGAGGTCCCGCGCCGAGGTCTCGCGGGGGACCTCGTAGTAGCCGGTTTCCAGCGCGGTCGTCACGGCCTCGTACTGCTGGGCGGTCAGTCCGTACTGGCCCTGTTCGTCGCGGTTCTCCAGTTCGTGTATCTGCTCGACGTCGATGTCGAGGTCGCGGTCCCGGCAGAAGTCGTGGGTCCGGGAGACGGCCTCCCGGTCGGGGAACAGGATGCGGAGGTGCCACCGCCGGTCGCGGCCCCGCGCCTTCAGGACGGCGGCCCCGTGTTCGGTCATCGAGTGCAGCAGTACTTCGACCGACTCGACCCACTCCATCTGGTAGAATCGCCCGTCGGTTAGTTCGGTGAGCCGCCGTTCGTTCTCGACCGAGGGGTCCGCCGCGAGCGCGTCCTCGAAGGCGTCGAGGTCCTCGCCCGCGGCCCAGACGAACGGCATGACCCGCCCCTCGTCGTGGGCCACGACGCGTTCGGCCGCGACCTCCACGTCGGGGACCCGCGGCAGGGTCTCCCGCAGCGCGAACGTTTCTGCGGGGACGCCGAGTTGCGCGATGGTACTCATGGTCGTTCGTACCACGAACGCACTGATATGGCTTGTAGCCGATTGCTTGCCAATGACGGGACGGAAAGCCGCTTCCGCACCGCCTCGAAAATATTATGGGTCTGAAACGAAACGCTCCGAAGGATGGCGTCCCCGCGAACAGACGGTAACGACACTGACCGGGACGATACCCCCGACGGAGACCCAGCGCCGGACCGAGAACGCCGGCGGCCGAAACTCTCGTTGTTCCTCGCGGGACTCCTCGCAGTGGACGTCGGCATCGACCTCTACGACGACGGAACCGTCTCGTGGTTCTGGCTCGCGGTCGGCGCGGTCGCGTGGGCCGCGGCGGCGGGACCGCTCGCGTCGAGCGCGGTCGGTCGGCGGGTCGGTGCGTGGTTCCGGTCCATCGGCATATTCGGTCGAGGCGTCGTCATCGTCGGGTTCGCGGCCGCGACGTGGTGGCTGATGGGTACGTTCGACCCGCCGACGCTCCCTATCGAAAGCCTCGTCTTCGGCGGGATGGTCGGATTGATACTCCAAGTTCTCTGGGAGATGCACGAGTCGAACTGACCGACCCTGCTCACGCGGGGTCGGCGCTCAGGTCCACCACGTCCACGTCCTCGGGCATCCGTGCCAGCGCGCTTTCGGGCAGTCGTGGCGGTTATCGGGACACGGTTTCGGAATTCGCGGACTATCGTATCGGCGTAATACTTTTCTTGTAATACGACAAAAGTCATACTATGAGCCGCGTCACGAGCAAGGGGCAGGTCACGATTCCGAAGGAAGTCCGCGAGCGACTGGGTATCCGACCGGGCGACGAAATCGAGTTCGAAGAGACCGACGAAGGGTACGTCATCAAGAAGGAAGTCGAAGCGAATCGCTTCGAGAAGTGGCGAGGCGTGGCAGAGACCGACGAGACTGTCGAGGAGCGGATGCGCGACCTCCGCGGAGAGCGTGAATGACTCGGACCGTCGTAGACACGAGCGCGCTCATCGCACTGCTGTATCCCGACGACCGCCACAACCGACGTGCAGTGTCGCTGCTCCAAGCGGCCGCTGCCGACGGGGCGATTTCGATAAACCCCGTCGTCTACGCGGAGTTGGCGGCCGACCCGTACTTCGAGTCTCACGAGCAGTTAGACGCCTTCCTCGACGACACGGGTATCGGCATCGAGGAACTCCCGCACGACGCCCTGTTCCACGCTGGGGAGGCGTTCCAGACGTATCTCGACAGGCGCGGCGATGGTCTCCAGTGCGGCGAGTGCGGTCATCAGACGACCTACGAATGCGGGGGATGCGGGGCACCCGTGACCGCGCGCCAACACGTCCCTGCCGATTTTCTCATCGGCGCGCACGCCGAAACGGCCGACGAACTGGTCACGTTCGACCGGGGGTTCTACCGGGACTACTTCGACGTAGAGTGTCGAACCGTTCGGGAGTGACGCTCATTCCGGGTCCGCGCTCAGGTCCACTACGTCCACGTCTTCGGGCACCAGCGCCAGCGCGCTCTCGGGCCAGTCGTGGTGGGCCAGCGTGAACTCGGTCTCGGGGTTCGACTCGGCGAGTCGGGCGACCCCCTCCGCGGCCGACCGGTATCCCTCGGGGTCCATGCGTTCGGGAGTCTCGGCGGTCAGCGGGTAGGTCTCCGAGAGGTGGCGCGGGAAGGGACCGAACGGGGCGACGACGCGCCACGACTCGTCGTAGCGGTCGCTCGGACCGCCCTCGGTCAGCAGCACTCGGCCCTCGGGGTTCAGGCGGTCCAGACGCTCGCGGTGGCGGACGACCTCCGGTCGCCGCGCGCTCTCTCCCGAGAGGTAGAAGAACGCGCCCTTCGACACAGAATCCTCTCGCTCTAACTGGTCGGCGTGGGCCGTCAGCGCGCGGTAGCCGTCGAGCATCGCGGGGTGGGCGCGGGCGCGGGTCTCGACTAGTTCGAGCAGGTTGCCCGACCGCAGGGCCTGCTTGACGGTGCGCATCTCCCGGAACGTGACGTGGAGGTTGTGCTCGGCCAGCAGTTCCTCGCGCTCGCGGTCGTCGAGTCGCCGCAGTTCCGCCGGTGTGTACTCCGCGCAGACCGGACACGAGCAGGGGAAGTAGTCGAGGTCGTCCATCTGCTCGGTGCCCCGAACGGTGAGGTATCGGTCGTCGCGGGCGTAGAGCGCGTAGGCCGCCGAGTCGAAGAGGTCGCACCCCATCGCCACCGCCAAGGCGAACATCATCGGGTGGCCCGCGCCGAAGAGGTGGACCGGCGCGTCCGCGCCGAGACCGCGCTTGGCCGCCGCCACCACGTCCACCATCTCGGCGTAGCGGTAGTCGTTCATCAGGGGGACGACCGCGCCGACCGGAAACACGTCGAGGTCGGTGGCCTCGGCGTGGCGGCCCGCCTCCTCGCGGAGGTCGGTGTAGGTCGAACCCTGCACGGGCGCGTTCACCAGCATGTCGCCCACGTCCACGCTCTCGGCGACTCCGAGGCGCTCCTGCGTCGTCGCGAGTTCCTGCTCGGCTTGCTCGCGGGGCACGTCGGGCGGTGTCGGGATGTCCACCGGCGTGCCGATGTCGCTCCCGACGTCGTGCTGGAACTGGAGGATTTCGGGCGTGGTCACGTCGATTTCGCCGTACTCCGCTAGCTGGAAGGAACCGGAGTCGGTCATGATGGCGCCGTCGAAATCCAGCACGTCGTGGAGGCCCCGTTCCAGCGCCTCGTCGCGGTAGTCGTCGCTCCCGTAGAAGATGTAGGAGTTCGTGATGAGAATCTCCGCGCCGAACTCGGATTCGAGTCGCGAGGGTTCGACGGTCCGAACGTGGGGGTTGATGACGGGGAGGAGCGCAGGCGTCTCGACGGTGACGCCCGCGCGGGGGACTTCCAGTTCCCCGATGCGACCCAGCGCGTCTTGGTCGCGAATCTCGAAGTTGTCTCTGGTCATTGGGGTGGGATAGCCGGAGTGCGGGGGTAAGGATTGCGTTCTCGGGCGTCGGTCGGGGTTCCGTGTCCCCCCCACTGTCTGGTCCGGCGCGTGGTGGCGCGAGTTCATCTCGCGTCTTCACGCGCGAGGTCTCGCTGAGCGTAGCGAAGCGAGGCTCGGCAGACGCGGTTCGTCTGCCGGTGGACGAGGACCGCAGGCCAACGGCCGAGGACCGCAGTTGGTTGGGAGGTGTGAGGCCTGCGGTCGCGGTGCTGTGCGGGAACTCCTTCGTTCAAGCCTGACACTAGTCCCGCCGCGTCTTCTCCGCTGCTATTCGGGACCACCGACTCTCCGAACGCCGGACCCACCGAGACTCGACGGCCTTGGCGACCGCACTCTCGTTACTCTTCGGCGGTCCCGAACGCCTCGTAGTACAGCAGTCCGAGCGTCGTCCGGCCGTCCCGAATCTCGCGCTCGGCGACGTGCTCGCGCAACTCGTCCGGCGTCGTCGTATCGACGCGAATCGACTCGTTGTGGTCCAGTTCCTGCTCGGCGGTGGGCGTACATCCGCGGGCCACGAAGAAGTGCAGGACCGAGTTGGCGATGCCGTTCGCGGGTTCGACGCTGGTCAGGAACTCGACGCCGTCGGCCTCGTAACCGGTCTCCTCCCGGAGTTCGCGCCGGGCCGCCGCCTCGCGGTCCTCGTCCTCGGGTTCCGTCCCGCCGACCGGGAGGCTTCGATTCACTCGACGGACGGCCTGCCGCCACTCCTCGATGACGACCACGTCGCCGTCGGGGGTGAAGGGGAGGACCACGACGCTCTCGGGTTCCGCGACGTAGTCGAAGTCGGTCTCGGTGCCGTCGGGTAGTCTCACGTCCTCGTGTCGCACGTCGAACCCCGGGCAGGAGTACGCGACCGCCGAGTCGAGCGTCTCCCACGCGAGGGGGTCGTCGGTCGGAACGTCCTCGGCGGTGGAGTCGTCAGTCGGAGCGTCCTCGGCGCTCGACGCATCGTCGGTGGCAGGGTCGTCGGACATGAGTGAGCGTTCACCGACGAGCGACCAAAAACCCGGCCGATTGGGCGCGGCCCTCCGCGGTCGGTTCCGACGCGAATCAGAGCGACCAGTCGGTCCTACGTCCGAGAGCAGCCCGCACACCGTCGCGAGCTATGTTCGTTTCTGACCGAAACTCTCACCTGCCGTCTGAACGCGAGAGAGTGCAAAATAGCAGGCATATCCAGTCGGATTCTGCTGCGTATATGATTGAAACTGATTGGAAGTGTTCGATTTTGCCCAACCTTTAAGTCCCACCTTCGTAATGTATTGAACGTCCATGGCTGACAACCCTTCACGGACGAGGCGACGATTCATCGCAGGTGCCGGTGCGACCGGCGTCGCCGCGCTCGCAGGCTGTAGCGGCAACGACAGTTCGAACGCCACGACGACCGACAGTTCCGGCGGTACGACCGTCGGGACGACGATGTCGGGCGGCGAGATGGCCGACAAAATCGTGTTCTACAACTCCGGCGGACTCGGGTCCGACCCCGGGACGGAGAAGAACATCCAGCGGTTTCAGGACGAGACCGGCATTCAGGTCGAGGTCAACGAGGTCCCGTGGAGCAACCTCAAGACCAGCCTCACGACGAACTGGCGCAACCAGAGCAGCGAGATAGACGCGTTCAACGGGCCGACGTGGTGGCTCGCCGACTTCGTGAACGCGGGCTGGCTCGAACCGCTCGGTCTCGGCGACGGTCACATGGGGAAGTTCCCCGACAGCCTGCGCAGTCTCGTCACCTTCGACGGGAAGACGTACATGGCTCCCCAACTCGGCAAGTGGGGCACCTACCTCTACGACAAGAAGGTGCTGTCGGAGGCGGGCTACGACGCGCCGCCGGACACGTGGGACGACGTCCTGAACATGGGTTCGGACCTCGGTTCGGGCAACCGCTCGGCGTTCGGCTTCACGTGGGCGAACAAAGACGTGTTCATGTTCAAGCAGTTCCTCTATCAGGCGGGGAGCGAACTGTTCGACGACAGTAACAACCCGTCGTTCGTCGAGACCGGGACGAAGGTGTTCAACGACTTCCTGCTTCCGCTCCGCGAACAGGGTCTCATCCCGGACGGGACCTCCAGCATGGGCGAGGGCGGCGTCGGCGACACCTTCATCGCCGGTAACCTCGCCACGGTCGAATCGTGGACGCCGCTCGGTTCCCGCGTGCTCGGCTCCGACGGCTGGGACGAAAGCCGCCTCGGCAGCGCCAAACCGCCGAAGGGACCGTCCTCGCGCGCCACGTTCCAAGACGCCAACGGCGTCGCTGTCTCGGCCTTCTCCAAGCGCAAGAAGGCCGCAAAGAAGTTCGCCCGGTTCATGTCCACGACCGAGTCCTCCAAGACGGACATGCTCGTCGAGGGCAACCCGTCGGTGGTCCCGGAAGTGTACGACTCCCCCGAAGTGAAGGAGAAGTACCCCGCCGACCTCGTCGAGGACATGAAGTTCAACCTCGAGAACGCCAAGAGCGAGACGTACCTCGCGCAGCCGCAGGTGGACAACTTCCTCTCGAACCAGATTACGCCCGCCCTGCTCGGCGACAAGGACCCGCAGACGGCGCTCAAGACGGCACGCGACAACATCGTCGGACTCTACAAGGACATCGGCGTCCTGTGACCGCGTCCCCCCGTTTGCTCATACGACACGATGACTGAATCACGACACTCCCTACGACGACGGCTAGACAAGCTGTTCGTCCCGCTCACTATCGGGCCGACGCTGCTCTGGATAGCCGGTATCATCATCTATCCGACGGCGAAGCTCCTGTGGTCGAGTCTGTTCTTCACGAACCCCATCACGGGACAGAAAGAGTTCGTCGGCCTCCGAAACTTCCAACGACTCCTGCTGGGCGACGGCGGGGCGCTGCTGAATCCGAACTTCGTCTCGTTCACGAAGAACACCCTCGTGTACGTCGGGTTCAGCGTCTCCATCTCGTTCCTGTTGGGACTCGGTATCGCCATCCTGCTGAACAAGGACCTGAAGGGTCGCGGCTGGCTGCGCACGGCGGTCATCGTGCCGTGGATTCTCCCGTACGTGATGAGCGGGCTGATGTGGCGCTGGATGTTTCAGGCGCAGTACGGAGCCATCAACGGCGTGCTCGTTCAGTCCGGACTGATTCCGAACAAGATAGCGTTCCTGTCGGACGGGACGCTGGCGATGATGGCGCTGATAATCGCGGACGTGTGGGTGTTCACGCCGTTCATCATCATCATCCTGCTCGCGGGCCTCCAGAACGTCCCGGAGCAGTTGTACGACGCCGCGGAAGTAGACGGCGCGAGTAGCTGGTCGAGGTTCTGGAACGTCACCTACCCGTTCCTCAAGCCCTCGATTCTGGTCGCGCTCACCATCCGCATCATCTTCGACATCCGCGCGCTCGACCTCGTCTGGGTCATGACGCAGGGCGGTCCCGGCACGGAGACCGAGGTGTGGGCGTCGTGGCTCTACCGCACGGCACAGGTGTTCAACAAGCCCGGTGAAGGCGCGGCGCTCGGCGTCGTGATGCTCGCGGTCACGTTCGCCATCGTGGCCGTGCTGTACAAGATATTCGGCGAAACCCCCTACGAAACATGAGTACCGAAACGTCACGACTCGCCCGACTCACGGAGAGTCTGGGTCTGGACGCGGACAACGAGTGGCCGAGCGTGGTGCGCGAGCGACTGATATCGTACGGCCTGCTCGGGGTGTACGTGTTCGTGGTGTGGTTCCCCATCTACTACATCCTCATCACGAGCTTCAAACCCACCTCGGAGGTGCTCTCGCTCCCGATAACGTTCTTCCCGCACGACGCGACGATTCAGAACTACGTGGACATCTTCAACAACCGACCGTTCGAACTGTACACGTTCAACAGTCTGGTCGTCGCCAGCACCACCACGGTCATCGTGGTGACGCTGGGAACGCTGTCGGGCTACACGTTCTCGCGCTATGACTTCCTCGGTAACAAGGCGCTGTTGCTCAGCATCATCGCGGCGCGGATGATTCCGCCAATCGCGCTCATCGTGCCGTTCTTCCAGATAATGTCTCAGCCGCCGCTCATCGGCGGTATCACGGGCAGTCTCTACGACACGAGAATCGCGCTCATCCTGACGTACACGTTCTTCAACCTCCCGTTCGCGGTGTGGATAATGAAGAACTACTTCGACGGCGTGCCCGAGAGTCTGGACGAGCAGGCGAAGGTGGACGGCTGTTCGACGTGGGAGGGGTTCGTGAAGATTATCCTTCCCGTCGCCAAGCCCGGCATCGCGGCCACCGCGATTCTGGCGTTCATCTTCTCGTGGAACGAGTTCGTCTTCGCGCTCGTCCTCACCTCGTCCGAGCAGGCCCAGACGCTCCCCATCGCGGTCAGCCTGTTCGTCGCCGACGACTTCGTCGATTGGGCACACCTCGCGGCCGGCGGGATGATAGCCGCGCTCCCCGGCATCCTGTTCGGTCTCTTCTTCCAGCGGTACATCGTCAGCGGACTCACGCAGGGAGCGGTCAAAGAATGATTTCGGAACACGCTGCAGACGGCGGTGGTATCGATGGCTGAAGTAACCCTCACCGACCTCGTCAAGCGCTTCGGCGACGTGGTCGCCGTGGACGGGGTCTCCCTCGACGTGCCGGACGAGAGCTTCACGGTCCTCGTCGGCCCGTCGGGGTGCGGCAAGACGACGACGCTGCGTCTCGTCGCCGGTCTCGAACGCGCCACCGACGGCACCATCGAAATCGGCGACGACGTGGTCAACGACAAGCGCGCCTACGAGCGGGACATCGCGATGGTGTTCCAGAACTACGCGCTCTACCCGCACAAGTCGGTCGAGGAGAACATGCGCTTCGGTCTCGAACAGCACGGTGTCGAGGAGGACGTCATCGAGGAGCGCGTGGCCGAGGCGGCCGAACTCCTCCAGATAGAGGAGTTGCTCGACCGCAGGCCCTCGGAACTATCGGGCGGCCAGCAGCAGCGCGTGGCGCTCGGCCGGGCCATCGTCCGGGAACCCGACGTGTTCCTGATGGACGAACCCCTCTCGAATCTGGACGCCAAACTCCGCGTCCAGATGCGCGCCGAACTCAACAAACTCCACGACAAGCTCTCGACGACGACGGTGTACGTCACCCACGACCAAGTCGAGGCGATGACGCTCGGCGACCAGATAGCGGTCATGGACGCCGGAGAGATACAGCAGGTCGGTCCGCCGACCTTCGTCTACGCGAATCCCCGGAACATGTTCGTTGCCGACTTCCTCGGGAGTCCGTCGATGAACTTCCTCGAAGGCGACCTCGAACGCCGCGACGGCCGGTTCTACCTCGACGTCGGTTCCATCGAACACGAGGTGCCCGCCGCGTACGACGACGCGCTCGCGGGCTACGAGGGCGAACGTGTCGTGCTGGGCGTCCGACCCGAGGACGTGACGCTCCGGCCCGACGGCATCCCGGTGACCGTGAACGTCGTCGAACCGCAGGGCGAGAAGACCGTCCTCGAACTCGACCTCGGCGACCAACCCATCAAGGCCTCGGTGGACCCCGGCGTGCCGGTCTCCTCGGACGACCGCGTGAGCGTCGAGTTCGACCGCGAGTCGGTCCACTACTTCGACGCGGCGACCGGCGAGTGCCTGACCTTCGACCCCGAGGACGAACCGTCGGTGGACACCGACTCGGCGGCCATCGCGGGTGGCGGCGAAACGTGAACGTCGAGCGCGTGAGTACGTCCTCGGCGGTCCTGCTGGCCCTCGGCGGCGGTCTCACCGCGCTCGCCGCCGTGAACTACGCGGACGGCGTCTACGGCGGCGCGACGGTCGCCGGAATCGGCGGCATCGTCGCGTTCGTCTTCGTCCTCCTGCTGGACTGACCGGACGCGCCCGAGCGAAAACAAAAAGGTTCCCGAACACTTCCACGCGGATAGCGAACAGGCCCACGCATGCTCCCAGCCGAACGTAAACGAGAAATCCGCGAGACCGTGACCGAGCGCGACGGGTGTTCCGTCGCCGAACTCGCCGAGATGCTCGACGTCTCGAAGGCGACCATCCGGCGAGACCTCCGCGACCTCGAAGACGAGGGACTCGTCGAGCGGTCTCACGGCGGTGCTCTCCCGGTTCGGACCGTCGCCAGCGAGCAGTCGTACAGTCAGCGCGGCGTCCAGAATCTGGAGGCCAAGCGGGCCATCGCGGCACGCGCGCGTCAGGAGTTTCAGGACGAGCAGGTGGTCTTCTTCGACTCCGGGACGACGACCATGGAGGTCGCGAAGCGAGCGCCCGGCGACGTGGACTTCATCGCGGCGACCAACTCCCCCATGCTCGCGCTCGAGTTCGCGGACAACGGCCGCGACGTGAAACTGACCGGCGGCACCCTCCGCCAGCAGACGCGGGCGCTCGTGGGACCGACCGGCGAGTCGTTCATGGAGCGGACGAACTTCGACCAAGTGTTCCTCGGAACCAACGCGGTGGACCCCGACGCGGGTCTCACTACGCCGAACGAGGCCGAGGCACGGATGAAGCAGTTGATGTGCGAGAAGTCCCAGCGAGTCGTGCTGGTGGCCGACGCGACGAAGTTCGGCCGCAAGAGCTTCGTCCAGTTCGCCGACATCGAGACGGTGGACCTCGTCATCACCGACGCGGAACTCGACGGCGCGATGCGCGAGGCGTTCGAGGCGGCGTCGGTCGACGTCGTCGATGGAGTCCGCGAATGATTCTGACGGTCACGCTGAACCCCGCGGTGGACCACACCATCAAACTCGACGGGTCGCTCGAAACCGGCGCGGTCAACCGGACGACGCTCGACCAGTACGACGCGGGGGGCAAGGGCATCAACGTCTCGAAGTACCTCGACGCCCTCGGCGTCGATACCGTCTCCAGCGGACTGGTCGGCGGACTGTTCGGCGACTTCGTGGAGCAGCAACTCTCGCGGACCAAGGTCCCCCACGACTTCGTGGAGATGTCGGGGTGCACCCGTCTGAACACGACGATTCTCTCGGCTGACGGCGAGTACAAGATAAACCAGTCGGGCCACCCGGTGAAGCGACGGACCGTGCGGGCCATCCTCGACCGGATTCAGGAGTACGACCCCGACACGGTGGTCGTCGCCGGGAGTCTGCCGCCGGGACTCGGCGCCCCGACCATCGACACGATAGCGGAGGCGGGCGACTGGGACACCGTGGTGGACGTCGAAGGCGGTCTGCTCGACCGTCTGGAGGTCGAGTACGCCTGCTGCAAGCCCAATCGCGCGGAACTGGCGACCGCCACCGGGATGCCGACAGAGACGGTCGAGGAGTGCCGCGCGGCCGCCCAGGAACTCCGAGCGAACGGGTTCCGCCGCGTGGTCGCGTCGCTCGATTCGGACGGGGCGATTCTGGCCACCGAGGACGACGTGCTGTACGTCCCGGCACCGGACGCCGACGTGGTGGACGCGGTCGGCGCTGGCGACGCGCTGCTCGCGGGCGTGCTGAAGGCCGCCGCGGACGAGCGGTCGCCCGAGTACACGCTCCGATACGGGGTGGCGGTGGCCGCCCGCGTGGTGGAGACGCCCGGGACCACGGTCCCGTCGCTGTCGAGCGTCGCCGAGGAAGCCCGCTCGAACACGCTGCGGTCGCTCTGAGCGAGTACGCTCGAACAGAAACGAACGAATTCAAAAACACTTTGCCCGTCCGCTCACACGTGACACCAAGTACCATGGAAGACGGTTCAGTCGGGGGTCGCGCGACGCCTCGGTACGTCAGGGCCAACCTGATGACGGGCGTCACGTACATGATTCCGTTCGTCACCATCGCCGGGGTGTTTCAGGCCGTCGGCTACACCCTCGGGAACTCGACGACCATCGGCGGTGACATCGGCACGCTCCCGTGGTATCTGGTGACCGTCGGGTCCGTCGCGCTCAACGCCATGGTCCCCGTCCTCGGCGGGTTCGTCGCGTACGCCGTCGCCGACCGGCCGGGGTTCGCGCCGGGGTTCGTCCTCGCGGCGCTGGTCCACGACCCCCGTCTCGTTCAGGCCACCGCGACGCTGCTCGGTGTGGACACCGGGGACGCGCAGGCCGGGTACCTCGGCGCGCTCATCGTCGGCCTGCTCGCCGGGGTGACGACGGAGTGGGCGAAAGACCGGAACGCGCCGTCGGTCCTCCGTCCGATGGTCCCGGTCCTCGCCATCCCGGTCGGCGTCACCGCGGTCCTCGGTCCGGTCGCCCTGATTCTCGGCGTTCCGCTCGCGCTGACGATGAACTCCGTCGAGGCGCTGCTGCGCGGCGCGTCGCTTCCTGTCCTCGTCGCCGTGGGTGGGACCCTCGGCGCGATGATGGCGCTGGACCTCGGCGGTCCCGTCAACAAGGTCGCGTACGTCTTCGCGGTCGGTCTCCTCCCCGAACTCATGTTCCGGCCGATGGCCGCGGTGATGGTTGCCGGGATGGTCCCGCCGCTGGGTCTGGCCGCCTCCCACCTGCTCGTCCCGAGTCGCTACCCCGACGTGGATTCCAGTCAACCGAAGGCCGCGATAGTCGCCGGACTCTCGTTCGTCACCGAGGGGGCGCTGGCCTACACCACCCAGAACGCGGGCCGGTCCTCGCTCTCGTGCGTCGCGGGCGGGGCGGTCGGCGGTGCCGCGTCGATGGCCCTCGGCGTCACCATGCCCGCCCCGCACGGCGGTCTCCTCGTCGTCCCGCTGGCGAACCGACCGTTAGCGTTCCTCGGGTGCATCGCCCTCGGGGCGGCGACCACCGCCGTCGTCGCCACGGTCCGACGACCCAAGATTGATACACCGCGAACTCCGCAGGGGGAGTAACCGCCATGGACGCCGAGGATTTCGTCGTTCCCGCGCTCGTCACGCTCGACGACCCGCCCGCCGAGCGACGGGCGTGCATCGACTTCTTACTCGACCTCGCAGTGGACGCCGGCCGCGTGACAGACCGAGCGGCGGCGCGAGACGCGCTACTGGAACGGGAGTCTGTCTCGCCGACGGGACTGGGTCACGGTGTCGCGCTCCCGCACGCGCGGACCGAAGCCGTCACCGCCCCGACCGTGGCGTTCGCCCGGTCTGACCGCGGCGTCGATTTCGACGCCCCCGACGGCGAACCCGCGACGCTGCTCGTCTGTCTGCTCGCCCCGGCGGATGCCGACGAGGACCACCTCGCGGTGCTGAGTCGCCTCTCGCGGTCGCTCGCCGACTCGGCGTTCCGGACGCGACTCGCCGAGGCCTCTTCGGAGCGAGCCGTCGTGAACGCGCTCCGGGAGGCGGTAGCGTGACCGAACGCCGGGTCGCCGTCGAGCGCGAGACCGGTCTCCACGCCAGACCTGCGCGAGCGGTCGCCGAGACCGCCGCCGACTTCGAGGCGACCGTCACCGTCGCGTCCGGCGACCGGACCGCGCGGGCCGAGAGTCCGCTCGAACTCACCGCGCTCGGCGTCGAACGCGGCGAGGAGGTCGTGGTTCGCGCTCGCGGCGACGATGCAGAGTCGGCACTCGACGCAGTCGCCGACGTTCTCGCGGGGGAGGACGACTCGTGACCGACCTCCGCGGCGTCGGGGTCGGGACGGGCGCGGCGACGGGGAAGGCGTTCTGGCTGACGCGCGACGCCTCTGACTCGCCCGACACTCCGGACGCATCTGATACCCAAACCGCGCACGGCACACCGGAGGACTCCAGTCGGTCGCCGGACGCGGAGCGCGAGCGGTTCGAGCGCGCCCGCTCCCGGACCGTCGAGGAACTCCGCGACGAGCAGGAGCGCGCGGCCGCCGCGGTGGGGAAAGCCGCCGAAGACGTTCTCGCCACCCACGAGACGTTCCTCTACGACCCGGCGTTCGAGGAGCGCGTCGAGGAGGCCATCGAGGCCGACGAGACGGCTGAGCGCGCGGTCGCGAGCGCCCTCGAAGACTGGATAGAGGCGTTCGAGGACACCGGCGGCAAGACGGCCGCGCGCGCCGACGACCTCCGGGACCTGCGCGGGCGACTCCTCCGCGCGTTTCCGGGCGAGTCGGAACGCTCGGTCAGGGGCGTCCCGCCGAACGCGGTGGTACTGGCCGAGCGACTCGAACCCAGTCAGGCCGTCCGCCTCGCCGAGGAGGGCGTCACCGCCGTGGCCACGGTCTCGGGGAGTCGAACCTCTCACGCCGCGATACTCCTCCGGTCGCGCGGCGTCCCCGCCGTGGTCGGCGTCGGCGAGGCGCTCCGGACCGTGGAGGGCGGCAGTCGCGTCGGGGTGGATGCGGCCGCGGGCCGCGTTACGCTCGCTCCCGGAGACGACGACGCAGGCTCACTCGTGCAAGAAACTCCGAGCGACGTCCGCACCGCGTCCGGAACGCCGCTCGCCGTGACCGCGAACGTCGGGTCGAGTCGGGAGGCGGCGGTCGCCCTGGAGCGCGGGGCCGACGGCGTCGGACTGTTCCGCAGCGAGTTCCTCGCGTTCCGGTCCGACGGCGTCCCCGACGCGGACGCCCAGACCGAGGCGTACGCCGCGGCGCTCGACCGGTTTCCAGAGAGCAGGGTTGCGGTCCGGACGTTCGACTTCGGCGGGGACAAGCCGCTTCCCGGAACCGACGAGACCGGCCCCCGCGGCGTCGCCGGGTCGCTGGCAAACCCCGACCGCCACCGGGACCAACTCCGCGCGCTCTGTCGGGCCGCGGCCCGCGGCGCGGGCGACCTCACCGTCGTCCTCCCGCACGTGACCCGCGTCGAGGAGGTGACGGCAGTACGCGACCACCTCGACGCGGTGACCGACGAACTCGCCGACGAGGGCGTCGCCTACGAGCGACCCGACCTCGGCGTCATGGTGGAGACGCCCGCCGCCGTCGAACTCGCGCCCGAACTCGCCGACCGCGTCGCGTCGGTCTCGCTGGGAACGAACGACCTCGCGCGGTACGTCCTCGGGACGACGCGCGACGCCGACCCGGAGGCGACCGAACCCGCGGTGATTCGCGCCATCGAACGGGCCGTCGCCGCGGCGACCGACGCGGGAGTCCGCGTGCGGTGCTGCGGCGAAGCGACCGCCGACCCCGACTTCGCGGCGCTGCTCGTGGGGTTCGGCGTGACCGAGACGAGCGTGGCTCCCGACGCGGTGCCCGCCGTGCGTCGCCGACTCGACGGTCTCGACGCGGACGCCGCGGCGGCCGTCGCCGAGCGTGCGGCCGCGGCGAGTACGAAGAGTGAAGTGGATTCCCTCCTCAACGGAGAGTCATGAATCTCGTCGCAGTCACCGCGTGTCCCACCGGAATCGCCCACAGTCAGATGGGCGCGGAGTCGCTGGCGCAGGCGGCGACCGACGCCGGTCACGCCGTCGAGGTCGAGGTCCACGGCGCGATGGGCACGGAGAACGAACTCGGGGAGGGCGACCTGAAGCGGGCCGAGGCCGCCATCGTCGCGGCCGACGTTCGGGTGGACACCGAGCGCTTCGCCGACCTCCCCACGGTCGTCGCTCCGGTCGGGGCGGCGGTCTCCGACCCGGACGCGCTCGTCGAGCGCGCCGTCAGTCTGGGTCGTTCCGGAGAACCGACGACCGTTCGCATCGAAGACGACTCGACCGACGGTGAGAGTCACGGTCTCGTGGGTAGTCTCCGGCGACTGCTAGAGTAATCGGTTCCACGACGTCCCACCGGTGCTGTCGTCTTTCGCTACTTCTCGGAGTTGTTTCGGCGGACGCGAGCGTTAGCCCTCCGCTCGCCGAGCGGTCCTCTTCCTATCGCCGAACGACGACGAAGTCCTTCGATGTCACCGACGACGACCGACACGCCCTCTATAAATCATATGTGGCCATAGCAATTCGTCGCGGACCACCCACGACGGAGGGCTACGAGACCCTTCTGGCCGACGGCGGAATCGTACTCTACGAACCGTAGACTGGTGGTAGAGCCGCGGAGAACTGCCTCGAAGGCGTCTGAGGGCGTAGCCATTCGACTTATCGTGTTCAGCGTCCAACGGGAAGACTGGGGAGACTATGAGTGAAACCGACCGCGACAACGACATCAGTGGATACATCTCGGCGGTGACGGCCCTCGTCGGGGGATGGATAGTGCTATCGGCGTTCGTCTACTCGCCGCCGGCGGCCAACTTCTGGAACGACATCGTCGTCGGTGCCGCCATCGGTATCATCGCGGGCTACAACGCCCTCAAGACCGACGACTTCGAGGGAATCAACACCGGAGCCGCCTCGCTAGTCGCGCTGCTCGGTCTCTGGATGGTCGTCGCACCGTTCGTCTTCGAGACGGTCCGCGAAGGCGCGTTCTGGAGCGACATCGTCAGCGGTGCCATCGTCGCCGTCCTCGCCGGATACAACGCGTACCAGTCCCGCGGGACCGAGCGCCGCACCCCGACCGCCGAAGCCGACACCCGATAGCCGGTCTCCGTCCGCCATTTTTGGACCGACCGAGTCCGGCGTTCCGACCTCCCTCAGACCGCCGACCGCAAGCCTTTCGGCCCCGCGCTCCGCCGTATCGGGCATGGTGCTTCCTGAGGGGTTCGCGCTCCCACCGGTGCCGTATCTGGTCGGCCTGTTGGCGGCGGTGGCGCTGGTCGGCGCGGCGCTCGCCCGGACCGACCCGCTCGTCTCCGAACGGACCGTCCTCGCGCTAGCGCCGTGGGTCCTCGTGGGGTCGAGCCTCCACGCGCTGTTCGTTCTCGAATGGGTGCCCGAGGTAGTCAGACCGCTACTCGGTACACCCTCGGTCTACCTGTCCACGTTCGTCGTCGCCGGGGTCGTCTGGCTCGCCGCGATTCGGACTGACGCGGACCCAGAGCGCGCCTTGGGGGCCGTCGGAACGCTGGTCGCGCTCGCGGTAGTCGGCTACGCGCTCGGCCGCGGTGCCGAGGGCGGACTCCGGCTGTTCTGGCCGCTGTTCGGCCTGCTCGTGGCGGTTCTGCTGGCCGGGGCGCTCTGGGGCGCGACTCGGTGGACGCGTCCGAGCGTGACCGCTGCGACGGGCGCGGTCGGTGCGCTGGCGCTGTTCGGCCACGCCCTCGACGCGGTTTCGACCGCCGTGGGCGTGGACCTGCTCGGGTTCGGCGAGCGAACGCCCGTCTCGCGGGCGGTCCTCGAACTGGCGGCGTCGCTCCCGACCGCCGAGACCATCGGCGTCGGATGGCTGTTCGTCCTCGTGAAACTCGTCATCGCCGAGATAGTGGTCGTCCTCTTCGCGGACTTCGTTCGCGAGGACCCCCAACAGGGCTTTCTCCTGCTCGGGGCCGTCGCCGCGGTCGGACTGGGACCGGGCGCACACAACCTGCTCCTGTTCGTCGTGACGGGCTAACGCGGCGGCGAATCGTCGGTGCGTAAGACTGCACGACCGTCCGTCGCGCGCGGGTTCGTTTCGCTCCGTTCGCTCCCCCATCACGGACTCGAACCACCGCCCAACCGACCCACCAGTGTTTTGACGGACGGGTGCATACCGTGGCGGTATGTCGTTCGCAAATTGCCGTCACAGTCGCCAGCCATGGTCGAAGTAGTCACCGCCGGACACGTCAACTGGGACGTGACCCTCCGCGTCGATGCGCTCCCGAACCCCGACGGCGAGGCCCGCATCGACTCTCAGCGTCGGTCCGGCGGCGGGAGCGCCGCCAACGTCGCGGTCGCGCTGGCGGGCATGGCGTTCGACGCCGGACTGGTCGGTAGCGTCGGCGACGACGAGACCGGCGAGTTCGCCCGCCGGGAGTTACAGGACGCGGGCGTGGACTGCTCGCACCTGCTGGAGGTCGCCGACAGCGAGACGACCACGAAGTACCTCATCGTGGACGAGGAGGGCGAGGTCATGGTCCTCGGCAACGAGGGCGCGAACGAGGCTGTCACGCCCACCGACGTGGACCCCGAGTACGTCGCGGGCGGCGACCACCTCCACCTGACCAGCCAGCGGCCCGACACGGCCGCGGAACTGGCGCGCATCGCCACCGAAGCGGGCGTGAGCGTGAGCTTCGACCCCGGCCGACGCCTCGACGAGCGCGACTTCGACGAGGCGCTGGCGTACTCCGACGTGCTCTTCCTCAACGACCGCGAGGCCCGGACCCTGCTGGACAGCGACCTCGAACACCCCTCGTCGGAACTCCACGGCCGCGTCGTCGTCATCAAGCAGGGCGAGGACGGCGCGCAGGTGGACACGCCCGAGGCGTCGTTCGAGCATCCGGGGTTCGACGCCGAGGCGGTCGATACCACCGGCGCTGGCGACGCCTTCGCCGCGGGATTCCTCGCGGTGCTGCTGCGGGGCGGCGGCGTCCTCGACCCGGACGCCGACTACGAGCGCGCGCTGGAGTTCGCCAACGCCTGCGGCGCGCTGGCCGCGATGGAGGAGGGCGCGCGGACCGCACCCGCGTTCGAGGAAGTCGAGGCGTTTCTGGACGGGCGGTACTCCGGACAGGCCTGAGACTCACTTCAAACGCCGTATTTTCAGCGTTTCCTGACGCGCTGATTTATACTGTCTCGCTTCGTGTGGCCCTCCCGTGACCGACCGCTACGACCCCCCGAAGCTCCCCGAAGAGAGCATCCTCGAACTCGAAGACTACCTCGCGATGCAACGAGCGGTCAGCGAGGAGACTCGATACCGCATCGTCGCACGACTCCTTCGCGATGGCGAGACGAGTGCGAAGGAACTCGCCGAGGCGCTCGACCTGCCCTCGAACAAACTTCACTACCACCTCGACAAACTCGTGGACGTCGGCGTCGTAGCCAATCGCGTCGAGAACGAACGCGGGGCCGACGGTCTCTACTCCTACTACGTCGCCACGTCGCTCGGCGAAGCCGTGATGGAACACGGTATCGGCGAACTGATTCGGACCGAGTGGGACGCTCGCGACCGCTACGCCTAGGTGTTCCCGCTCACGCCCAGTATCGCGCCGCAGTGGGGGCACTCCCAGACGTTACGCGAACTCAGGAACCCGCCCGCCGAGGCGTCGCTCTTGGCTAACTCGTCTACCTCCTCGCCGCAATCGGGACAGTGGCCCATACGCGGAGTGTTCAGACGGAGGACAAATAGCTTCCGAGGTCGCGAACCCGCACGCTTTTTCTCCCTCTCCCGAGAAACCACGCGCATGGCGAAGCAACCCCATCTTCTGGTGGAAGAAGGCGACCTGAACGACATCGCGCTCATCCCCGGCGACCCCGGTCGGGTAGACCGCATCGCCGGTCTCTGCGACGACTCCGAGGTCGTCGCCGAGAACCGCGAGTACAAGGTGGTCAACGCGACCTACGAGGGGACCGACCTCACCATCTGCTCGACCGGCATCGGCTGTCCCTCCGCGGCCATCGCCGTCGAGGAACTCAACAACGTGGGCGTCGAGACCGTGATTCGGGTCGGAACGACCGGCGCGCTCCAAGAGGGCATCGAAATCGGCGACATGATAGTCGCCACCGGCGCGGCGAAGAACGAGGGCACGAGCAAGCGATACGAGTCGGTCGAGTACCCAGCAGTGCCCGACTACGACGTGCTGACCTCGCTCGTGGACTCGGCCGAGGCCAACGACGAGGAGGTCCACGTCGGTCCCATCGCCAGCGACGACGCCTTCTACGCCGAGACCGACGAGTACGTCGAGGAGTGGGAGGCGGCCAACATCCTCTCGGTCGAGATGGAGGCCGCGGCCGTCTTCTCGCTGACCCGTCGGCGCGACATGCGCGCCGGGGCCATCTGCACCGTGGACGGTAACCTCGTGGAGGGCACCCAGAAGGGCGAGACCGAGGACGACGAACTCCCCGAGAAGGCAAAGAACAACGTCGAGCGCGCGATTCGCATCACGCTCGACGCCGTCGTCGAACTCGCGGCGTAGTCGTCTGGGTCGGCCCGCGCGTCTCCGAACCTCTTCTCCGAGCGAACAGATATTTGAGTCGAGCGCGACGACGTGTCGGTAATGTTGGACGGTCTGCGCTCGCGCTACCACGCGGTTCTCCGGCGCGTGCGTCGGTTCGAGCGGCGTGAAGTCCGGGAGTTCCGCCGGTGGATAGAGCACACCGCGAACCTCATCCACCTCTCGATTCTGCTCGTCGTTCCGCTGGTCATCGCGGCCGTGACCGCCGTCTCGAACTCCGTGGACGTGCTCCCGTTCGTCCTCTTCCCGCCGCTGGCGTCGGGCACCTTCACACTCTTCGCGGAACCGGAGGGCGAGTACGCCTCGCCCACGAAGTTCGTCGGCGGACTCACCGCCGGGGCGCTCTGCGGGACCGTCGCCATCTGGGTCGGCCTCCACACGTCGATGCGCGACCCCCTCGGCGCGAGTCAGTTGGTCGTCTCGCCGGTCGAGGCGGCGCTGGCCATTTTCCTCACCGGCGGGGTGACGTGGGCGCTCGACTTCGAGGAACCATCGGCGTTCTCGACCGCGCTACTGGCGCTCATCGCGCCCGCGTTCACCAGTCCGGTCGGGTTCGACGAGTTCTTCCTCCAGTTCGTCGCGTCCGTCTTCCTCGCCAGCAGTATCGTCGCCGTCACGTTCCACGTCTGGCGCGAGCAGTTCTACGAGCGCCGGTCGCAGTTCCTCTACCAGTCCACCAAGGGCGACGACCACGTCCTCGTCCCGATGCGCGGCGAGGGGAGTCGGACCGCGGCCATGTTCGGCGCGCGACTCGCGGCGGCACACGACGCCGGAAAGGTCGTGCTGCTCGACGTAGTCGACGAGGCGGCCATCGAAGCGGCCGAGCACACGGTACAGGTTCCAATCGGGACGACCGGGACCGAGTTGATAGACCCGGAGGCGGCCGAGGCCGAAGGCGTGGAGTCCGAGGAGATACAGGTCGCCGAGGAGTCGGCCCAGCGCTTGGAGACCGAGGCCAACCGCATCGAGACCAAGGTCGGCGTCCCCTGCGAGGTGGCCGTCGTCGGCGACGGCGAGAATCCCGCCCAGACCGTCTTGAAGGCGGCCCGCGAGACGAACTGCGACCTCGTGGTCACGCCGTACGAGGAGGAACGCGGCAGTCTGTCGGAGTTCGTCCGCGGCCTGTTCCGGAGCGACATCGACGCCATCGCGTTCCGGTCGGGCGGCGAGTCGCGCGACCGCTGGAAGCGAGTGCTGGTCCCGGTCCGGCGACCGGGCGACACCGCCCACGCGATGATAGACTTCGCGCGGCGACTCACCGGTCTCGCCGGGAGCATCAGCGTCTGCACCTGCATCGACCGCGAAAACGAGCGTCGGTCGGCCGAGACGACGCTCGCCAACCTCGTGGAGACGTTCGAGGGGTCGTTCGAGACCCGGGTGTCGCGGGCGTCCATCGAGTCGTTCCTGTCGGCCAACGACACCTACTACGACCTCACTATTCTGGGCGCGAGTACCGACCGGTCGGCCGCTTCGCGGTTCGTCTCCCCGCCGACGTTCGAGCGCTTGCAGGACCTAGAGTGTGACGTGGCTATCGTCCACCGAGGGTAAGTCGTGCGAGCGCTCGCGGGGTATCGACTCCTCGCGACCGAGAGTCTCCGGCGACTTCGTCGTGCTGTCCGCGGCGATTCTCTCGACGGGTGCCATCGTCGCCGGAGCCACGCCGATGACGAGTCTCAGCGGCGTCACCGAGTAGCGTTTCACTCGGTCGCTTCCGACCGACGCGTCGAACGACGGACGCTTCGTATTCCGAAAATAGCCGATTCTGATACGTCACAGTTACCTCTCGCAGACTCGTCCTCGCACGGAGCGCTATCCGAACCCCTCGGACTCGATACGGGACTGGGGGATACCGAGACGCTCGGCGGCCGTCACGAGACTGTAGACCATCGCGTTGATGCCGCAGGCGTACACCTCGCTGTTCGTCGGGTCGAGGCGGGCCTCGACGCCGGACTGGGGCGATTCGCGGAGCCAGCGTTCGAGTTCCTCGCCCAGTCCGGCGGTCACTGTCGTCGGGTCGGTGTGCTTGAGCAGGGCGTGCTGGACGTAGTCGGTCTCGCCGCCCCAGTCCGAGAGGACGGGTTCGCGGCTCAGACACGGCACGAAGTGGAAGTTCTCCCGCTGGCGCTGGAGGCGGCGAAACGCGTCCAGATACGGGAGGTCGTCGCGCCACGCCGCCCCGAGGAACAGCCAGACGTCCCGTCTGTCGCCCTCGTACTCGTCGCGGCCGGTCTCGAAGACGTACTCTATCATGCTCTTGAGCGGTGCCACGCCCGTCCCGGTGGCGAGGAACACCATGTCGCGCGGGGAGTGGTCTTGGAGGACGAGTTCGCCGTAGGGACCCCGAATCGTCAGTTCGTCGCCGACCGCGAGGTCGGCGCATATCTGGGGCGAGAGGCGGCCGCCCGGAACCCGGCGAACGCAGATTTCGAGTTCGTCCTCCGTGGGCGAGTTCGCCAGCGAGTACGCCCGCGACGTGCCGTCGTACCGGAGTCCGACGTACTGTCCCGCGAGGAAGTCCACGTCCGTCTCCGTGCGGAAGCGGACGCTGGTGAGCATCGGTTTCGGTCTCTCGACTCGCTCGGTGAGCGTCGCGACTCGCCGGGCGACCTCCGGGTAGTCGTCGCGCGCGAGTCGCGAGGAGACGCGTTCGCAGTCCTCGCGGCCCTCGACGGGACCGTACTCACGAGACAGACCACGTTCGTCGAGCAATCGAGAGATGGCGGCCGTGACCTCCGGCCGCCGGTCGCGGTCCATTCTGGTGACGTTCGTAACCCGCGCGGACTCGGTGATGAGCGGAAGGTCCGCGACGGCGTCGTGTTGGGACGCGTGTTCCCGTACCGGTACTGCCATATCCAACGCCGAGACCGGAGGTGGAAATACGTAGCGATAGCCGACGGTACCCGCACTCGCCAGTCGTCCCGACGAACTACGCGACTCCGACTCCCGGATACGCCCCGGCGACGCCGGAGTCGGCGTTCGTCGGTGAGTTCCGTCGGTCGAACGCGTCGGTCGGTGACGACCGAAGCGCTCGCGCCGTCGAGACGTCGCCGTCTTCGCGAATCACGACGACCGTCACGTCCTGCTGGGTCCGCCGTTCGATTCGTTCTCGGAGGGCCTCCGCCGTGTTCGGCGACCCGCCGACGGTCCGAACCGTCACCGTCGAGGGGTGTCGGAGGAAGAGTTCGGTTTGGTACGAGAACTCGACCGAGAGGACTTGCGCGTCCGTCTCGGACGTGATGTCGCCGACCGTCCGCTCGAACTCCGCGTTCTCCGAGATGTTGACGGTCGTGAGGGCGAGCGACGACGAGAGGACGAGGACGGCCGCGAGGAGCAGGGCCGCGCGTCGGACGACCGCCCGGCGAGCGGTTCGCTCGGCGAGCCAGTGTTTCGGTCGGTAGCCCTGAATCCAGAGCGTGGCGAGACTCGCGACGTTGATGGAGAGGACGTTGATGAGGACGAGAATGGCCGCGCTCACCGCGGCGGTCACGTCGCCGTAGGCGATACCGAGACCGACGGTCGCCGCCGGCGGGATGAGGGCGACGGCGATGGCGACGCCGACGAGCGCGACGCTCGTCGTGCTGGTGAGCGACATCGCGCCGGCCACGCCCGCGCCGAGCGCGACCACGAGCGCGAGGGCACCCGGATTGATTCGCTCCGCGACCTGCCCGATGAGTCGAATGTCGGCGTGGGGCAGGAACGTCGCGCGGACGAGTCCGCCGAACGCGGCGGCGCTCGCGACCGCGACGAGCAGGCCCGCGAACTGCGCCTTCACGCTCGTCCGAAAGAGGTCGTCCTCGTCGAGGATACTCCCCACGCTCGCGGCGATTGCCGGACCGATGAGCGGGGCGATGACCATCGACCCCACGACGACCGCGGCGCTGTTCATCAGGAGACCGGCCGTCGCGATAATCGTACTCAGGACCGTGAAGACCACGTAGTTGGCCGTAATCGGTGCTATCTCCGCGGCCCGAGCGCGGAGTTCCTCCCGCGCGATTCGACCGTTCGTCTCCTCGATGGTCTCCTCGGCCGTCGGCCCGTCGTGTCGCTGGCGCTCGAATCGGTCCGAGAGGACCGTTTCGAGTTTGCTGACCGTCACGTACCCCTTCCGTTGGACGCCGATAGCCCGGAGGTCGTCCAGAAGCGCCTCCACGTCTTCGGGTTCCGTGGGGACGAACACGAGCGCCGCGTAGTCGCGCCCCGACGTCTCGTCGGTGAGAAAGTAATCGACGTCGGCCTCCGACAGCACCGACTCGACGCCGTCGCGCTTGCCGACGGGCACGGCAATCTGGAGAAATCGCATATCAGGGTGGTACCGTCCCGGCTCAAATAACCTTGGGAAACGCGGAATAGAAACGCCGTTCGGTGTGGACGACCCCGCGACTGTCGGTCGATGTGACCCACGAACTCGTCGTCAGATACGGGGTTCCGACCGCGAGACGGGCTCAGTGGTTCGCGGACTCGCCCGCGAGTCTGTCGGCGACGCTCTCCATCCCGTCACTCCCGAGCGCCGAGCGCACGAGCAGGTGGCCGCCGATGGTCGCGGGACTGATGACCGTGTCCGCGCCCGCCCGCTTGAGTTTGACCACGTTCTCGCGGTCGGTTGCGGCCGCCACGATGCGCACGTCCGGGTTGAGTTGTCTGGCGGTCAGCACCGCCAGCGCGTCCTCGGCGTCGTTGTTCGTGGCCGCGACGACGGCCCTCGCTTCCTCGATGGCGACCCGCCTGAGCGGGTCCTCGTCGCTGGGGTCGGCTTTCAGCACCTTGTACCCCCGGTCGGAGAGTTCGGTCGCGCGCTGTTGGTCGGGCGTGACGACGACGAACTCCACTTGTCCGTCGAGTTCGGTCAGTATCGGTTCGGTCAGGTCGCCGTAGCCGAGGACGACCACGTGGTCCTCGAGGAGTTCGAGTTGTGATTCTGTCATTCTTCCGAGTGCGGTCGCGAGGCGCGCTTCGATGGCGGGGCCGAGCAGGGAGGCGAGCGCGACGGCGAACGTCGTCGCACCGAGGACGACCACCGTCAGGCCGAACAAGCGGGCGGTCTGGGTCGCGGGCGCGGCGTCGCCGTACCCCACGGTACTGGCCGTCACGAGCGTGTAGTAGAACGCGTCTAACAGCGTGTTGACCCCGTTGAACTGGTCGGCCAGCGCGTACGTGCCCGCAGTTCCGTACACCAGCACGCCCACGAGCGCCGCCATGGCGGCCAGTTGGGTGGCCGTGAAGTCCACTTCGCGGTCGAACCGGCGTCTCCCGACGAGAACTATCGGGAGCGCGGCCACCGAGAGGACGACCAGCGGGAGCGAGTAGGGACTCGACTGGACCAACCCCTGCGCCGCGGTCAGCGGCAGGAGCAGCACCGTCGAGTACCACGAGAGTCGGAGACCCCGACGCATTCCGAGGGCGCTCGCGAGCATCAGGAATCCGGTCAGCGTCCCGGTGAATCCGGCGGTCTCCTTGGCCCACTGTGGAATCTGCCCGCCGAAGAGGTTCTGGGCCGACGCCGCGGTGAAGCCGATGCTGGAGATGCCGGTCGCTATCGAGAGGACCGCCACCGCCAACGTGAGCGTCACGGTGAGCCGAACGCCGATTCGGCGTCGCCACGTCGCCGCCTCCATACCGGTCCTGTCGCGGTCACCCCAAATAAACCGTCGGTACTCCGCGGGGACTCGTCGGCGGTCCGACAGTCGGTCGTCGCTCCGCCGCACCGGACCGTCGGCGGTCCGGTGGCCCCGCGTCGATAGTTCTTTGGGGGTGGTCTGTCTGTCCGGAACGTACGAATGCTCCTCGTCCCGGACCTCCTCGTCGAACTCCTCCTCGGCATCTACATCGGGGTTCTGACCGCCGTCGTGCCCGCGCTGGTGGCGTGGTCGCTCGGATTCACGTTCAAGTACTTCACCGGCGTCACGATTCCCGGGTTCGGTGTTCTGGTGTTCGGGGTCGCCATCGCCGGGATTCAGGGCGGCCTGCTCGGTCTGCTCGACCCCCAGTTCGTCGCCTCGCCCACGGCGCTGGTCTCGGCGCTCGTCGTGATGATGGCGACGCTCTACGCCCACGCGCAGGGCGACAAGATGGGCGCGGAGTTCCCGCGTCGGTTCACCGTCCGGGGTCTCCGCGAGCGCGGCCTGTCCGCCGACGCGGTCGAGCGCGTGGGTCGGTTCGGACAGGTCCGGGTGCGGGTGGCGGGCGAGGTCGGCGACGTGGAGGGGTATCCGCCGCTCCCCGACGACCTCAGGGCGACCCTGCGGGACGGCGAGTGGACCTTCCCCGCCGACCTCCCGCTGTCGGAACTCGAACTGCGCCTCGAAGAGCGACTCCGGACCGACCACGACCTCGCGGAGGTGTCGGCGAGCATCGACTCGCGCGGTCGGGCGACCGTCAGCGCGGCCCCGCCAGCGGGCGCGCTCTCGCGGCGGGTCCCGAAGGGCCAGCGCGCGGTCTCGGTGGACGCGCTGGTCCCGACGGGGCTTGCACGTAACGACGAGGTGACGGTCTCGACGGCCGAGACCACGGTTGACGGAACCGTCCTGAGCGCCCGGTCGGGGGAGAGCGCTTCGGCCCCGCCGACCAGTCGCCCCGCCGCGCTCGACGCCGACTCGGACGAGGACCCCGACGAGAGCGTTTCGAGCGTGGCCCCGACTGCGAGCGCCGCCGGAGCGCGGGCGACCGGCGGCGACGGCCGGGTGACACTCGCCGTGCCGCGGCGCGACGCCGAGACCCTACTGGGGACGGAATCGGCCGACCTCCGGGTCCGCGCCCGGGGCACCCGCCGGGAGTTCGAACTCCTCTCGCTCCTCCGGCGCGACGGCAAGCGAATCCAGCGAGTCGAACTGGCGGCGGGCGGTCCCCTCGACGGCGTGACGCTTGGCGAGGCGGCGCTGCGCGAGCGGTGGAGCGTCGCGGTGCTGGCGGTCCGGCGCGGCGGAACGTGGACGGTCGCGCCCCGCGGCACGACCCAGCTCGGGGCGGGCGACGAACTCTACGTCGTCGGGTCCCGCGAGGCGCTGGACCGCTTCGAGGAAGTCGGTCGGAGTCCGAACGCGGCGGAGGCGGGTCGGAGTTCGAGTGACGGGGCGACCGGTCGGCGTTCCGGCGACTCGGGGGTGAACCGATGAGTCTCCTCGCCGCACTCGAACGCCCGGCGATGGCGGTCCTGCGCGTGGTCGGTCTCTCGCTGCTCGCCGGAGGCGTGGCCACCGTGGCGGGCGTGGGCTACCGGTCGTACACCCACGAGGAGATGCCGGAGGGGTTGGCCGTGCTGGTCGGCACGGGCGTCGTGGGCGCGTGGCTGAACACCACCACGGCGCTCCGGCAGTTCCTCAGCACCGGAGAGGCCGGACCGACGCCCGAAACCGCGCTCGTCAACGTCGCTGCGTTCGTCTTCGGTGCGGCGGCGGCCGCAATCGGCGCACGGTCGGGCGCTCGAATCCTCGCGGACGTGGTCGGTTTCGACGCCGAGGTGAGTCGGTTCGTGGGGTCCGTGGGTCGGTTCGTCGCGGTCGAACTCCCCGAGGGAATCGAGGACATCGACGGCTACGAACCCCTCGACGCCGCGACGCGCGAGACCATCGCGGGCAAGACGCTCCGGTTCCCCCGCGGACTGTCTCGCGCCGAACTCACCGAGCGCCTCGCCGAGCGACTCCGCGACGACTACGGTGCTGGTCACGTGGACGTGGAACTCGCCGACGACGGCACCGTCGAGTTCCTCGCGGTCGGCGGACGGGTGTCGGGACTCGGGCCGACGCTCGCGCCGGGGACGGTCGCAGTCGCGGTCCGAGCGGACCCGGCGTTCGGTGCCAGCGCGGGCGACTTCGTGCAGGTGTGGCGGCGCGCCTCGTCGACGGAGGGCGAGGCGGACGCCGCCCCCGAGCGCGTCGCCACGGCCGAACTCCGGGCGGCGGTGGACGACGTGGCGACCCTCGCACTCGACGCCGCCGACGCGGCCCGCCTCGACCGCGACGCCGAGTATCGCCTCGTGACGCTCCCGGCGGAACTCCGCGCGGACCGGGAGTTCTCCGCGCGCCTCCGCGCGGCGGACGAGACGTTCGGCGCGGTCACCCTCTCCGAAGCGAGTCCGCTGGTCGGCGCGCCGGTGGCGAGCATCGACGCGACGGTGGTCGCGGTGCGCGACGCGACGGGCGTGGAGACGATTCCGGCCGACGACCGCCGTCTCGCGCCCGACGACACTATCTACGTGGTCGGGCGGCCCGACACGCTCCGACGCATCGAGGCCGCGGCGAGCGAGGCGACGCCGACGGATAGCGAGAGCGAGGCGACGGTCTCCGGCCGGAAGTGAGCTATTCGTCCGTCCTTCTGCGCGTTCGCGGTCCGCGGCGGATGCGCTCTTTCGTGACCCGCACGTTGCCGACCGGTCTCCGTCTCCCTTCGGGAGCGATGGAACAAAGGCCGACCGACCCGAAGGTCCCGACATGGAGTGGAAGTTGTTCGCCGACCTCGCCGAAATCGCGGGCGGGAAGCAGGTGGAAGTCGAAACCGGTCCCGGCGAGACGGTCGGCGCGGCGCTGGCGGAACTGGTCGCCGAACACCCGGACCTCGAAGCGCGCATCTACGACGAGGACGGCGACCTGCGCGACCACATCAACGTCCTCCGGAACGGGACGAACGTCCACACCGAGGACGGACTCGACACGGAACTCGAAGACGGCGACGAACTCGCGCTGTTTCCCCCGGTCAGCGGCGGGTGACCCGGCCCGGAGACAGTCGCCCCGCTCTCCCGGCGTAGGGAGCGCCTGAACTCCGGGAGGCGTCGCTTTCTCTCCGGTCGTCCCAGCCAGAAGTTCTTAACGGCGGGGTCCGTTACTCGTAACGGATATGGGGTCGGGGGACTCCGGAAACGACACGCTCGACGAGTTGGTGCCCGAGCATCGCTCGCTCGACACGCTGATACCCGGCGACCGGAGCACGCCGTCGTCGCTCGGCGAGCGCGTGGCTCACTGGTTCCTCTTGCGCGGTAAGCGGGCGCACGTCACGCTGGTCCTGTTGGTCGCCGTCCTCGTCGTCCTGTTGCTGCTGTCGGTCGTGCGACCGGTGGACGTGTACGCGCTCCTCAACGACACGAACACGGTTCAGACGCTGTTCAACACGCTGTTGAGCGGCATGATTCTGCTGGTCTCCGTGGTCGTCTCCATCAACTCCATCGTCCTCTCCGAGGAGATAACCGACATCGAACACCAGCGCGAGCGAATCGACGCCTCGATTCGGTACCGCGGGCAGATAGAGCAGTTCATCGAGGGCGACGTGAGTCCGGCGCGTCCGGCCGAGTTCCTCCGGGCCATCCTCAAGATAATCGACCAGCAGTCCTCGACGCTCGCCGACATCGCGGCCCGGAGCGACGACGAAGAGTTCCGCAGGGAGGCAAAGACCTTCTCGGACAACATCACCGACGAGGCCGAGCGCGCGGGCGAGACGCTGACCGACGCCCAGTTCGGCACCTTCAGAGTCCTGCTCGCGGGTCTGAACTACGACTACTCGTGGCAACTCCACGTCGCCCGCCGGTTCCAGCGCAAGTACGGCGAGGGACTGGACGACGACGAGCAGGCGGCGATAGAGGACATCGTGGAGACGCTGAAGGTGTTCGCCACCGGCCGGGAGTACTTCAAGTCGCTGTACTACAAGCGCGAGTTCGCTCACCTGTCGAGTCGGTTGCTCTACGTCTCGCTGCCCGCCATCATCGTCACGTCCTACGTCCTGCTGGCGCTCGACACCAACCTCTTCCCGCAGGTGTCGCTGTTCGCGCTGTCGCCGCTGATGATATTCGTCAGCGTCGCCTACACCATCGCGCTCGTTCCGTACCTGATGCTCACCGCGTACGTCCTCCGCGCGATGGCGGTGACGCTCCGGACCCTCGCCTCCGGTCCGTTCATCCTCGAATCGGGCGGCGGGTTCGAGAACTTCGACTGGGAGGAGGACGACGTCGAGGTGTCGGACCCGAACATCCCCACGGAACACGACGAACGGACCGCCGACGAACGCACGGACGACGAGCAGGAAGACGAACGGGCGGCCGAGAAGAAGCGCACCGACGAGCGAACTGCCGAAGACGATTAGCGCGTGAGGTCCGCCGCGAGCACGAAGTCGGGTTCGTCGGAGACTTCGACCCGGCAGAGCGCGGCGTCGCTGACCGCCCGGACCGTCTCGGGTATCAGCATCCGGACGCGGTCGGCCCCGCGGTCGGCGGCGTCGCGGGCGACGGCGTCGAACAGCGCGTCCGCGCTGGCCGCGTCCTCCCACGCGCCGACGCCGTACTCGACCCATCGGTCGGTCTCGTCGCTGTCGACGGCCGCGTCCTCGGCCGGGCGCTCGTACTCCCGGACCCTGTGGGTGAACCCTCTCGTCCCGTCGTCCTGCACGACGAACAGGCCGCCGTCGTCGGCCGCGGCCCGGAGGTGGTCGCGCGTGAGTTGGGAGACCGCCCACGTCTCCTCGTCGTCGAGCGCCAGACCGCGGAGGTGGTCGCGGGCGTCGCCGCCGGTCCAGAACCGCCACGCCGCCTCGGGGTCGGCGGTGATTTCCGCGTCGGGGTCGGCGTCCGGGTCGGGGTCGGGGAGCGCCCACCGGAACTCCGTGGCGGGGTCGTAGCCGGTCGCCCGCGACTGGCCGAGACCGGGGACGTTCCACGAGAACACCATGTTGCGCATCACGGTCGCGCCCTGCTCGCGCGCCCACGAGAACAGGTCCTCGGTCATGCGACTCGCGACGCCGCGCCCGCGGAACTCGGGGTTGACTCGCATCCCCTGCCCCCACGACTCCCAGTCCGAGAGCAGGACGCACTGGACGATGCCCGCGATGTCGTCGCCCGCGTCGGCGACCACGGTCCGGCGGTCGTCGCCGTCTATCCAGTCGTGGTAGATGTCCGGGATGTAGTCGCCGCCCTCCCGGTCGGGCCACGTGTTCTGGGTGAACGCCGCTATCTGCTCGTAGTCCTCGTGGCGGGCCTCCCGCAACTGAATCGTCGCGCCCGTCATGCTCACTCCCACGGGACCGACCGCTCGGTGATTTCGCCAGCGATGGGGGTCCGCACGGTCGCCTCGGGGTCGTCGCTGTTGGCCAGCGACCACATCAACTTGACCTTCGCGGTGCCGGGGAGCATGTCCTCGCCCTCCACGACGCCCGCGTCGAGCAGGTCTCGGCCGGTGTCGTACACCCGGTCGCAGACCCGGCCCTCGATGCACTGGCTGGTCATGACGACCGTGGTGCCCGAATCGACCAACTCCGCGATGCGGTCGGTCCAGTCCGAGTGGACGTGGCCCAGTCCGGTGCCTTCGAGGACGAGGCCCGCCTTGCCCTCGGCGAGGTCGAGCGCGGACTCGTCCATACCGGGCGTGAACTTCAGCAGTTCCACGTCGGACTCCAGTTCCGGCGCGATGTCGAGGTCCGTCTCGCCGCGCTCGGCGTAGTCGCGCCGAACGTGACTTCTGGCTCGTCGCCGCCGTACGCGACTTCGCCGAGGGGCTTGCGGCCCACCGTCTCGAAGGCGTCCCGGCGCGAGGTGTGATTCTTCCGGACCCGCGTCCCGCGGTGGAGCGCGCACACGTCGTCGCTCTCGGTCGCGTGCATGCAGACCATGACCTCCGCGGCGTCGGCCTTGGCGGCCTCGACGGCGCAGACCGCGTTCATCACGTTGTCCGAGGAGGGTCGGTCCGCCGAGCGCTGGCTCCCGGTGAAGACGATGGGGACCGGCGTGTCGAGCACGAACGACAGCGCGCTCGCGGTGAACTGCATCGTGTCGGTGCCGTGCATCACGACCACGCCGTCCGCGCCCGCCTCTATCTCCTCGTAGACCGCCTCCGCGAGGTCGCGCCACACGTCGGGGGTCATGTTCTCGCTGAGGATGTTGGCGACGACGCGCCCGCGGTAGTTCGCTCGGCCCGCGAGGTCCGGGACCGCCCGCAGCACGTCCTCGGCGTCGAACTGCGCGGTCACCGCGCCGGTTCGGTAGTCCACCGTCGAGGCGATGGTACCGCCGGTGGAGATGAGCGAGACGGTCGGGAGGTCGGGGTCGAACTCGACTTCGGAGGACTCCTCGGTGTCACCCTCTTCGATGTCGTAGACGTCGCTTTCGAGGACGTCCACGTCGGCGTCGGCCCTGTCGATACCGACGTTGTAGCCGCCCTCCAGCTTGACGACGAGGTTCTGGCTCGTCGAGGAAGGGAGCAGTACGCCCTCGTAGGTCTGGTCGGCCCGCTGGACGCGGACGCGGTCGCCGGGATTCATACCACGAGGTACCGGCGCGCCGGACTTGAAACCATCTTTTCGGCGCGTGGGGACGATTTGCCGACGGCGAGACGACGAGTCGGGTCTACGCGGGGATTCCGAGCGCACCGTCCCCGGTTCTGACGTTCCACCCCGTCGGACCCGGGTTTTATCCGAGACTACTCACGGTACGGAAAGACCCATTACCTCGGCCGTCTCACATTCTCGTATGCCTCAGCGCTCCGACCAGCGCACGCGCGACTCGGTCGCGGACGACTTCACCGACGTTCTCGGTGACGACTCCGCGGACGCCGAGTCCCAGTCGCCCGAACCGTCGTCGTTCCTCCAGCGCGCCAAGCACCGCGCCGTCGGCATCTTCTCGCCGCGCCTGTTCCTCTACGCGCTCGTCCTGCTCGGCGGCGGGACGGTCGCCGGGAACGCCTTCATCCCGCTTCCGTTCCTCGACAACCTCGCGGGACTGCTCGGCGCGTTCGCCGGGGCGTTCGTCCTCGGACTGGCGGTCGAACGCTCGACTATCGTCGAATCGGCCGCCGCGGGCGCGGTCGCGGCGGGAATCACGGTGATGCTCGGTCACTTCGCGCTGACCGCCTTCGGCGGGATGGGCGTGCCGCTCGTGGCGTTCGGCGCGGGGACCGGTCTCGTGGCGGGCGCGCTCGGAGCCTACTTCGGCGGCGACCTCCGAGACGGCCTGACGACCGACATCTGACGCTTCGAGGAACCGCTTCGGCACGCGATGGTCGTCTCTCAGAATCCGCCCGCCAGTGTCTACTCACGCTACTCCGCCAGAATCCAGTCCCCGTCCTCGTCGCGGTCCAGAAAGCCGCGGTCGGCCAGTTCCGCGAGCGCCGGTTCGACGACGTGACCGGGGGCTTCGACCGTCCGACACACCTCCTCGACGGTGGTCGCGCCCCCCGCGACGGCCGCCAGCACGTCCGCCCGGAGGCGGGCCTCCCCGTCGCCGTCCACGGCGTCGCCGAGTCGGTCCTGTACGTCGGTGATGCGGCCGTGGACCCACCGCTGGGCGAGTGACAGTTCGCGCTGGAGTTGCTGGAGTTCGTCGAGCTCCGCCGCGAGAGCGGTGGCTTCGCCGACCGTCTCGGTGCTCTCGTCCTCGGCGTCCGGGTCGCCGCCCTCCGTCCCTTCGTCGCCGACCTCGGTGGTCTCCGGTTCGACCGCCCCGTCCCCGGTGTCCGCTTCGAGTTCACCGTCTCCATCTGTCTCCGTTTCTGCGTCTTCTCCCGGTCCGTCTTCGTCGGTGTCAGACGAGTCGAGTTGGACGTTGAGCGAGACGTAGCGCCACCGACTCGCGTCGAGGTTCGTACTCGCCGGGTACGCGCTCTTCATGCCGAACTCGTAGGGCGAGACGCTCACCTCCAGTCTGAGGTTGCGCGAGATGCTGAAGTACTTCCGGCGCTGGTCGTCGGTGCGACTCTCGACGAGACCGGCGTCCTCTAGCTTCCGGAGGTGGTCGATGACCGCCTTCGGGCTGACGCCGAGGTACTCGCTAATCTCGGTGACGTAACAAGGTTTGCGCGAGAGCAGACGGAGGATGCGTCTGCGGTTCTCGTTCCCGAGGATGTCGAGTAGCTCGGCGGAGTCCATTCGCTATCAGGACTACGAATCGCGTACTCAAAAGCGTGTCTTTCGGTCGTGTCTGCACCGTGTGCCGCGTCGGGAAGGGGTACGTCGTACCGCGTCACGTCGTGGCCACGGTCAGTGCGCCGTCCGGGATGACGGTTCCGACGTCGAACGCGGTCTCGACGTGGGCGACGAGTCCGGGTGCTGCCGTGGCTCCGCGGAGCACCTCGCGGACCGTCGGCGACGTGTCGGGTTCGACCGACGGACCGTCGCCGGAACTCGCGTTTCCGATATCGGTACTGCCACTCGGCGGGCCGCCGGTCGCGTTGCGGTCGCCCGCCGTGCCGTTACCGTTGCCGACGCCGGGTCCGTTACCTGTGCCCGCCGTACCGTTTCCGTCACCGTCGCCGTTGCCGTTTCCATCTCCGTTGCCGTTCCTATTTCCCACGTCGGTCCCGTTCCCGTCGCCATCGCTGACACCGACGCCGTTACCGTTTCCGACGCCGTTACCGTTGCCGACGCTGCTGTTGTTGCCGACGCCAGTACCGTTACCCCGTTCGGCCGGCGGACCGCGTTGGCCGTTGCCGACGCCGGGTCCGTTACCGACACCGGTCACGTTGCGGGCGACAGAGGCGATTTCCGGACCGGTCAGGTTCGCGGTCTCGGCCCGGAGCGTGCCGAGGGTCTCGACGCTGGCGTTCACCTGTCTGGCGCGGGCCGTAGTCGTATTGATGGACGATTCGAGGGCGTTAATCTGGCCGATGAGGCGGCTAATCTTCGCCTTGTACGCGGTTTCGCTGACGTTGCCAGCCTCACGCTCGGCGACGAGTTGGGCCTTCTGCTGTTTGAGGTCGCGCAGTTCCGAACGGAGTTCGGAGGTTCGACGTTCGACCAGTCGAACCTGCTTCGACTCGTTCTCGGTAGCGTTGAACGACGCGGACCACATGCCGGTTTCGACCGCACCTCCGACTTCCGCGGTACTCGACTGCATGAACGACGAGATGTCCGCACCCAGCGACGAGTTGTCGGTGGAGTTGTTCTCGGCGCGTTGGGCGTTCGCGGGACCGACACCCACTTCTGTCACATCGGTAGCGCGACTCACCGACACCTGCACGTCCTCGTCTCCGACCGCGTCGATAGCGCGGGGTTCGACCGCGTTGATAGCGCGGGCGTCGGCGTCACCGTCGAGAGCAACTGCGGTCGCATCGAATCCGCCGGGGGCGACTGCACCCGCCGGGACGGCGGCGGCGGTCAGCGCACCGCCGACGACGAACAGCGCCAACAGGGCGGCTCGGTAGAGGCTCATCGGTTGGTCCTATACTCCCGTGGCTTAAAAAGGGCGACATTCGTTCGCTCCGTTCACGGTGGTCACACGGGATGTCCAAATCGGTTCGTAGAGTTTAAAATCGGCTTAGAACCCGCCTACGCGCTACCGTCGGCGTTCGAAAGTCGGCCGAACGCGCTGGCGGCGGTCGCGACCGCCAGCACGGAGAGCGCGACGGTCGCTACGGGCAACAAGAGGCCGGGTTCGTACCGAAGCGGCGGGTGGAACCCGAACAGATAGTCGACGGCGTCGTTCGCCAAGAGGGCCACCAGCGTGGTTGCCAGCGCCCCGCGAGTCGTCGCGCCGAAGTACGGTAGCAGGGACGCCTCGACCACGAACCCGAGGTGAGTCACGATGATGAACCAGTACGCCCAGAAGGCGTCGGGGTTCCACGGCGGCCCGAAGTAGGCCGAGAAGCCGAGATTCAGCGAGACGAACGTCCAGACGCCGTACTTGACCAGCCACGCGAACGCCAGCGTGTGGAGGTAGGCCAGCGCGCGGTTCTGCGGTGCGTCGCCGAGCGGACGACCGAGGTTCGGCAGGAGCGTGACCAGCGACAGCGTCACCAGAAACAGCGCGGCGGGCGAGTCGGCGTAGAACGGCCAGAGGTAGACGGGAACCTCGGGCAACGTTTCGACGTAGAACTGGACGCCGACGAGTATCGCCAGCACGTTCACGACCAGCAACCGCGCGAGATTTGGTCCGTCTTCGAGGTACCGACGCGCGTATCGCTCCAACGTCGCCATGCAGGGGACGCGGAGCGCCAGCGACTAAGGTCTTCCCGGAACGCGGGTGCGCGACTCGGCGGGACGTCGCTCGAACGGACTGCCGGACGGCGGCCCTCGGTTGCCGGCCCGAACGGTGTCGTGCTTTACAGTGGCGTCTCTTTCGTCCTCGCAGTGCCGACTGCTTTCCGCCCTCGACGTTTCTCTCTTTCCGTCTGTCTCCTCACTCTGCACTCGTCTCGGAACGCCTCTCGTCCACAGAAAGTCGAAACCCATTAAAAAGTGGAATTGCCCTACTATATAAATATTTACGTAACGTTTATTGCTACGTAGTGGTATATGACACCACGACCCATGTTCGAGGAGTTTTCGAGCGGCTACTACCTCGGTCGGCTGTACGTCCAACCGTCCGAGCGAGAGGAAGCGGTCATGCGCCGCGACGAACACGAGCGCATCAACGAGCAGTTGTACACCTCGGGTGAGGGCATCGAACGACTCGACAGTCCGCTCGTGATGAAGGTAGACCAGCGACACGTCGCAGTCCACGGGGACGAGGGCGTTCCCGAGGGGACGCTGGCGCTACCCGAACGCCTCCTCGACGACACCCGTATCCGGAACCCGCCGACGCTCAAGGAGGTCCTGCTGGCGAAGGCGGACCGCGCGGACCAACTGCTCCGTTATCAGGAGACGACGCCCGGCGTCGGAACGTGACCCGCGACTAATTTTACGCATCCGAAAACAAATTTAAGCCCCGTAGCCATAGACTCGGCTATGGCAAAATCGGTCCTCGAATCGAAGAACTCCCTGACCTACACCGAGATTCACGCCGCCATCCTCGGTGCGGTCGTCGGCGTCCTCGCGGGCTACGCCCACGGTATCGGCCGAACCGACGTGGCAGTCGGATTCGCGGCCGCCTTCGTCGCCGTGGCGCTGGGCCTGAAGTACACGGGGAAGATACCGGCCGCCCAGCAGACGGTTCGGCGCGAACCGTGGTACGCGCTCGCGGCCCTCCTCGCGGGCGGCGCGGTCGGACTCGCGGTCGTGTAGCCGGTTTCGAGCGCTACTTACCCCACTTCCGGGACTGCTTGGGCCGGTCGCCGACCGGTTTCACGTCGAGCGGTTCGTCCTTGGCCGCCAGCGCTTCCAGCGCGGCCTCGGCGCTCGCCTCGGTCGAGAAGTACGTTATCTCCTCTTCGACCGCGGTTTCGAGGGCGTCGCGGTTCCGGGTCACGAGCAGGTCCACTTCGCCGCGCTGAATTGCGGTAGTCAGGTCGTCGAACTCCGCGACGTCGTAGTACTCCTCGAAGCCGTCCACCGGCAGGTCCACGACCGCGGTCCCGCCCTCGGGAATCGGCTTTCCGGTCGAGTCTTGGGCCTTGTCGTACGCCTTGCCGAAGGTGTCGGCGGTGCCCATGACCTCGCCCGTGGACTTCATCTCCGGGCCGAGACGGGGGTCGCTCCCCGGCAGGCGGTCGAAGGGGAGGACGACCTCCTTGACGCTGACCTGTTCGGGAATCTGCTCCTGTGCTTCGAGGTCAGCCAGCGATTCGCCCGCCATCACCTTCGCGGCGAGTTTGGCGATGGGGACGCCCGTCGCCTTCGAGACGAACGGGACCGTCCGCGAGGAGCGCGGGTTGGCTTCGAGGACGTACACCTCGCTCGCGGTTTCACCGCTCGCATCCGAGGCGCTCTGCGCCTCGCTCTCGCCGTCTTGGACCGCCAGCTGGACGTTCAGCAGGCCCACGGTGTCGAGCGCCACCGCGATGTCCTCGACGACTTCGCGGACCCGACCGAGCGTCTCGTCGTCCAGCGCGCGGGTCGGAATCATGCAGGCCGAGTCGCCGGAGTGGACCCCGGCCGACTCGACGTGTTCCATCACGCCGCCGATGAGCACGTCGTCGCCATCTGCGACCGCGTCCACGTCGAGTTCGACCGCGTCCGCGAGGAACTCGTCCACGAGGATGGGCTTGTCGGGCGAGACCCTGACGGCCTCCTCGATGTACTCCTTGAGTTCCTCGTCGTCGTGGACCACGTCCATCGCCCGGCCGCCCAGCACGTAGGAGGGACGGACCAGCACCGGGTAGCCGATGTCGTGGGCGAGGTCGAGCGCCTCCGCCTCGCTGGTCGCGGTGCCGCCCTCGGGTTGGGCGATGCCGAGGTCGTCCATCAGGCGGTTGAACCGGTCACGGTCCTCCGCGAGGTCCATCGCTTCGACCGCGGTGCCCAGAATCTCGCAGTCGAGACCCCGGCGCTCGATTTCGGCTTCGAGCGGTTCGCCGATGTCCACCGAGGTCTGGCCGCCGAACTGGACCATCACGCCGTCGGCGTTGGTCGCCTCGACGACGTCCGCGACTTCCTCTGCCGTAATCGGCTCGAAGAACAGACCGTCGGAGGTGTCGTAGTCGGTCGAGACGGTCTCGGGGTTGTTGTTCACCACGTGGGCCTCGATGCCCTGTTCGCGCAGGGCGCGGACCGCGTGGACCGAACAGTAGTCGAACTCGACGCCCTGCCCGATGCGGATGGGACCGCCGCCGACCACGACGACGCTCTCGACGTCCCTGTCTACCTGCACCTCGTCGCGGCCGAGTCCTGCGCCGGGACTGCGCGAGGAGTAGTAGTACGGCGTCGAAGCCGCGAACTCGCCCGCGCAGGTGTCCACCTGCTTGAAGTCGCGTTCGGGCGCGGTGGCCTCCACGTCGTCGATGGTCGCACTGCCGCCGCTCGGATTCCGCGGGGCGGCGTCCGCCGCGCTCTCGGTCTCGCCGCCTGCGACCGCGGCGACCTGCTGGTTCGTGAAGCCGGTCTCGGCCGCCCGCTCGAAGTTCCCTTCCTGCGCGGCGACGACGGCCTCGGCGACGTTCTCGTAGCGCTCGACGTACCACTCGTAGATGCCGGTCAGGTCCACCACGTCCTCGACGGTGTAGCCGCGCTCGAACGCCTCGAACATGGCGTACGGGCGGTCGGGCGTCGGGGCTTCGAGGTAGTCGGTTTCGAGGGTCTCGTCGTCCACTTCCGCCCAGTCCACGTCGGGTTCGTACTCCGAGGAGCGCAGGGCCTTGAGGAGGCTCTCCTCGAATGTCCGACCGATGGCCATCGCCTCCCCCGTGGACTTCATCGCGGTGCCCAGTTCGAAGTCCACGTCCGGGAACTTGTCCTTGGGCCAGCGCGGGACCTTCGTGACAACGTAGTCGATGGCCGGTTCGAAGGCCGCGGTGGTCTGGCCGGTAATCTCGTTCTCTATCTCGTGGAGGCGCTTGCCGAGCGCGACCTTCGCGGTCACGCGGGCGATGGGGTAGCCCGTCGCCTTCGAGGCGAGGGCGGAGGACCGGGAGACGCGCGGGTTGACCTCGACCACGCGGTACTCCCCGCCGGGGGTGCCGTCGTCGCGCCACGCGAACTGGATGTTACACCCGCCCTGAATCCCGAGGTCCCGGATGACTTCGAGCGCGGCGTCGCGCATCTCCTGATGGCCGTCGTCGGGGATGACCTGCGAGGGCGTCACGACCGTGGACTCGCCGGTGTGGATGCCCATCGGGTCGATGTTCTCCATGTTGCAGATGATGATGGTCGAGTCGCCCGCGTCGCGCATGACCTCGTACTCCAGTTCGACCCACCCCGAGATGGACTCCGTGATGAGGACCTCGCTGTTGCGCGAGAGGCGCAGGCCCTTCCGGACGCGCTCGACGAGTTCGTCCATGTCGGAGACGACGCCCGACCCCGACCCGCCGAGGGTGTAGGTCGTCCGGGCGATGACGGGCAGACCGCCGACTTCCTCGACCGCGGCCTCGACGCGTTCGCGGAGGTCGTCCTCGGTCAACTCGGCGACCGTCTCGCCCTCGTCGTCGCCGTCGCCGTCGTCCAGAGAGATGGTGGTCGAGCGCGCGACGGGTTGGTCCAACTCGCGCATGCGCTGGCGGAACAGGTCGCGGTCCTCGGTGGCGTAGATGGTGTCGAGGGGCGTGCCCATGATGTCCACGGCGTACTCCTCCAAGACGCCCTCCTCCGAGAGTTCCGCGGTGACGTTCAGGCCGGTCTGGCCGCCCAGTCCCGCGATGACGCCGTCCGGGTTCTCCTTCCGGATGATTTCGGCGATGGCTTCGGTCGTGATGGGTTCGATGTAGACCTCGTCGGCCATCTCCGGGTCGGTCATGATGGTCGCCGGGTTGGAGTTGACCAGCACGACTCGCGCACCCTCCTCCTGTAGCGCACGGCAGGCCTGTGCGCCGGAGTAGTCGAACTCCGCGGCCTGTCCGATTTGAATCGGTCCGCTACCGATGAGCAGGATGGTCCGTCCGTCGCCTGCGTTGTCGTCGGTCATTGGTTGGTAGTGTGAAGTTCGCTCATCGTAATAAATCCGGCGATAGATTACGACTTCCGAAACGAGATTTCGAAATTCGAATTTGGTATCGGTTCTCACGCGGTGCGACCGTCCGAGAGTGCGTCTCGCCGAGACGGGTTTCCGAGAACTGGGGGTACAAGCACCCTCACTGTCGTCGAGAACGAGCCCCGAGAAACGGGGGCAAATAGCACACCGCTACTACTACCACAACCGCTTTGACTGCCCAGTCAGTCAGTTACGATAGTTACGCGATTCGCATGTCGGACGAATCCCCCACCGAAGATATCATGGACGCGACCTACAGGGCGCTCTGTAGACACGGCTACGCGGACGTGACGATGGAGGACATCGCCGCCGAGTCCGAGAAGAGCAAGTCGGCGTTCCACTACCACTACGAGAGCAAGCACGCCCTGCTGCTCGCGTTCCTCGACGACCTGCTGGAGTCGTTCACCGCGCGACTCGACGCGGTCGAGGGCGAGACGCCGCGCGACCGCCTGCTCGGCACTATCGACGCGGTGCTCGAACCGTCGGCGGAGTCCCCGAACCGGGAGTTCAAGACCGCGGTGCTGGAGATGAAGGCGCAGGGTCCCTACGACGAGGCGTTCCGCGCTCGCCTCGACGACTTCGACCGGGCGCTGCGCGACCGCTTCGCTGCGGTCCTCGCCGCGGGCGTCGATTCGGGCGACTTCCGGGCGGACCTCGACGTCGAGGAGACGGCGGACTTCCTCGTGACGGTCTGTAACGGCGCGCAGACCCGCAGCGTCGCGGTCGGTCGCACCACCGAACGGACGCGACGCACCCTCGAACGCTACGTCGATTCGGACGTGCTCGCCACCGACACAAGCACGGAGGCCGAACGGTGAGCGTCCGCGACCGACTCGCGCAGACGCGACGGCTCATCGCGCGTGCGTTCGACCAAGAGAGCCTCGACCTCACGGAGGGCGGCATCGCACAACCGCTCGTCCTGCTCTCGATTCCCATCGTCATCACCAACCTGTTTCAGACCGCGTACAACCTCGCCGACACCTTCTGGGTCGGTCAGTACAGCACCGAAGCGCTCGCGGCCATCAGCTTCGGGTTCCCGATGGTGTTCCTGCTCATCTCGCTGGGGTTGGGGCTGTCGGTCGCAGGCAGCGTCATGGTCGCCCAGAACGTCGGCGCGGGCAACGAACGCGACGCCGAGTACGCCGCGTCTCAGACCGTCGTGTTCGCCGTCGTCGTCTCGATACTGCTGGGGGTCGCCGGGTACTTCGTCGTCGACGACCTCCTGCTGTTCTTCGGGGCCGAACCCGACGTCTACCCGCTGGCGGTCGCCTACATGCGAGTCATCTCGCTCGGTCTGGTGTTCATGTTCGGCTTCCTGATGTTCATCTCGCTGATGCGGGGCTACGGCGACACCGTCACGCCGATGGTCGTGATGTTCTTCTCGGTCCTGTTCAACATCGTCCTCGACCCGTTCCTCATCTTCGGTTGGTGGGTATTCCCGCGGATGGGTCTCGAAGGCGCGGCGTACGCCACCGTCTTTTCGCGGGCGCTCGCCTTCGTGGCGGGACTCGCTATCATGTTCGCCGGGGTACGCGGCATCGAAATCAACCTCCGAGACATGCGTCCCGACTTCGAGTTCGCCAGACGAATCGTCCGCATCGGTCTCCCGGCGTCGGTAGAGGGCACCGGCCGCGCGCTCTCCATCAACCTCATGCTGCTCGTCGTGGGGATGTTCTCGACGCCGGTCGTCGCGGCGTTCGGCATCGGTACGAGGGTGCTCTCGGTCGTCTTCATGCCGGCCATCGCGGTCGCTCGCGGCGTCGAGACCATGTCCGGCCAGAACGTCGGCGCGAACAACTACGACCGGGCCGCCGCGACGAGTCTGTTCGCCGCGAAGGCGATGTTCGTCGTCCTCTCGGCGGTCGGCGTCGTCGGCTGGCTCTGGGCCGAACCCATCGTCGGGGTGTTCACCACCGACGCGGACGTGGTCGCCATCGGCGCGACCTTCATGCGCTACGTCGCGCCGACCTTCGGCTTCATGGGCATCATGCGCGCCTACAACGGGAGTTTCCGCGGCGCGGGCAAGACGCTCACCGCGGCCGCCATCTCGGTGGGGGCGTTCGGCGTCCTCCGTCTCCCGCTAGCGTGGTTCGGCGCGCGAGCGCTCGGCTCCGACGGCATCTGGCTCTCGTTCGCCGTCACGAACGTCGTGGGCGCGTCGGTCGCGTACGCATGGTTCCAGCGCGGGACGTGGCGCGACGCCGACCTCACTCGCGGACCCGGGCCCGCGCCGGGCGACGACTGACGCGGTTGGCCCGGCGTCACACCGCACGAACTGCCGCGAACTATCGAAGACGGTTTTACCTACCCCCCGCAATTCCCAGCCAATGAGTACGGACGACACGGCATCCGACGCCAGCACGCCCACGCCAGAGGACCACGAGAACGCCCGCCAGCACGTCGTCGCCGTGAACGCGGACGACGAGGCCCAAGAGACGGTCAACCGACTCGAAGCCCACACGGGCGACGGTATCCGCCACCGGGCGTTCACGTCGCTGGTGTTCGACGGCGACGGCAACATCCTGCTGGCCCAGCGCGCCCCCGACAAACGCCTCTGGGGGACGTGGTGGGACGGCACCGTGGCCTCCCATCCGGTGGAGGGACAGAGTCAGGAGGAGGCGACCCGCCAGCGCCTCGAAGAGGAACTGGGCGTCACCCCCGACCAGTACGACGACCTCCGCGTGACCGACAGGTTCGAGTACAAGCGCTACTTCGAGAACGCGGGCGTGGAACACGAGGTCTGTGCGGTCCTCAAACTCACGCTCGACGACCTCTCGCTCGACCCCGACGAGGAGGAGGTCGCCGGTCTGATGTGGGTCCCCTACGAGCGACTCCACGAGCATCCCGAATGGTACCGCCAACTGCGGCTCTGCCCGTGGTTCCAAATTGCGATGCGGCGAGACTTCGAGTAGAACTGCACTTCTTCGACGTTCTGTCGGTCACTCGGCGGGTGCGAAATCGGTCACTCGTCGAGCGGGAGTCAGCTATTCGCCGGGTGTCGGTGCGATTATTCGCCTCGTGAAGCTAGTCCGGCCAGATGCCCGGCCTCCTCCACGATTATCCGCTCGGCGCCCAACTTCGCGGCGTTCTCGCTCCCGGGCAGACAGAAGACGACCACGCCGTCGGCGACTCCCGCAGTGGCGCGCGTGCCGACGATTTTCGTGCCGATGTCCTCGAACGAGAGCGACCGGAACAGTTCGCCGAACCCCGGCAACTCCTTGTCGAACAGTTGTCGCGCCGCCTCGATGGTCACGTCGTCGGGCGTCACGCCGGTCCCGCCGGTCGTGACGACCACGTCCACGTCCTTCCGGTTGACCAATCCGTCGAGCGACCCCTGCACCCCGTCGTAACTGTCGCCGATGAGGTCGCGACTGACCACCTTGTGGCCAGCGTCTTCGAGCGTCCCGACGATTGCGTCGCCCGCGGGGTCGTCCGAGAGACTGCGCGAGGACGAGACGGTGACGACCGCCACGCCGAGCGAGTCCACGTCGTGGGCGTGATGGTCGTGGTCCGCGCTGTCGGCGTCGTCTCCGTGACCGCCGTCCCCGTGGCGGTCGTCGTCCCGAGCGTCCACCCCGTCGTCGCGGCCGCTCTCGGACGATTCCGCCGGGTCCTGCTCGTCCTCGTCGCGTCCGCGCCGCGTGTCGCGCGATTGGAAATCGACCATACGTGAGTATTTGACAGACAGCCCCTTAAATCAACGCCGTGAGCGCCTATTCTGTCGGTATTCTAACTTCTCTTCGAATCACCGAGACGAGAATACTGCGAAGTCGCTCGGCCAGACCCCGAAACCTCGGCCGCTTGAGGTACAGTTTTACCCCGCGAAACCCACGTCGTAGGTATGAAGGCTGTCCAGTTCAGCGAACACGGGGACCGTGACGTCATCGAGTACGACGAGTTTCCGGACCCGACGCCGGACCGCGACGAGGTACTAGTGGACGTGAAGGCGGGCGCGCTCAATCACCTCGACGTGTGGACGCGCAAGGGCCTGCCCGGATTGGACCTCGACATGCCCCACGTCCCGGGGAGCGACGCGGCGGGCGTCGTCCTCGAAGTCGGCGAGAACGTGACTCGGTTCGAACCGGGCGACCGCGTTGCGGTCTCGGCGGGCGTCTACTGCGGCAAGTGCGAGTTCTGCCGCGACGGCGAGTACTCGATGTGCGTGAACTACCACATCATCGGCGAACACGTCCGGGGCGTCCACGGCGAGCGCGCCGCGGTTCCCGAGGACAACCTCGTGGAAGTCCCCACGGGCGTCGAGTGGGAGACCGCCGCGGCCGCGCCGCTGGTCTTCCAGACCGCGTGGCGGATGCTCCTCAATCGCGGCGACCTCGACGCGGGCGAGAAGGTGCTGGTCCTCGGCGCGTCGGGCGGCGTCGGCCACGCCGCGGTCCAGATAGCCGACTACGCCGGGGCCGAGGTGTACGCCACCGCCTCCTCCGACGAGAAACTGGCGTACGCCGAGGAGGTCGGCGCGGACTACACCATCAACTACGACGAGAACGACTTCGCCGCCGAAATCCGGGAGCTGACCGGCAAGCGCGGCGTGGACATGGTCGTGGACCACGTCGGCGCGGCGACCTACCCCGACTCCATCAAGAGTCTCGCCAAGGGCGGGCGCGTCGTCACCTGCGGCGCGACCACCGGACCGAACCCCGGCGCGAGCCTGAACCGCATCTTCTGGAATCAGCTCTCGGTCATCGGTTCGACCATGGCGAACCCCGGCGAGGTGGACGACGTCCTCGAACTCGTCTGGGACGGCACCTTCGAGCCGCGAATCCGGGAGACCCTGCCGATGAGCGAGACGGCCAGCGCCCACGAACTGCTCGAAGACCGCGAGGGCTTCGGCAAGGTCGTCGTCGTGCCCGACAGCGAGTACGACGGATGACCGAGGACACCTACACGCACCGACCCGGTGACGTGGACGAGGGCCGCGGCGGCCGCGAGACCGACGAGGAGACCGACCTCTCGGACCCCGCCGCGCCGGTCGAGCGCGGACGCGAGGAGTGGGACTGGCGCGGTTGGGTGCTGGTCGGCGTCATTATCGTCTGCTTTCTGGTGATTCCTGCGACGATTCTGTTCCTGCCGCCGGTCCGCCCGTACAAGTTTGCCTACCTCGTCCTGCCGATGATTCCGGCGGTTCTGCTCGGCGCGACCGCGGTCTGGTCGGCCCAGCGGAGCGACTGAGCGCTCTCGCTTTTCTCGCCCGACCCCGGATTCTATATATCGATATTTGCTGTATCCATTCGCATCGAAGAACACAGCAATGCGCTACAGAGGGGTTCATCCGCGTCCGGTAGCTTCCGGTTACGAGTCCAATTTCACCGCGGAGCAGGAGAAGAGACGGAAGTCCTACGACTCCGCACCTTCCACGCGCACCGACTCCGCGACGAACTCCTCGCCGGTCCAGCGCCACGACCCGACGGACACCCCCGCGTCTTCTCCCAGCGAGACGATGACGTACGACGGCCGGGCCACGTCGCCTGCGCGGCGTCGGTGGCGCTCGGCCGCGCCGGACCCCGCGGATGCGAGTGGTAGAACCCCACTACTTCCCGGCCCGCGTCCTCGATTTCCTCCATCAGCGCCAACTGCTCTCTAGGGCCGATTTCGTATCGCGTCCGGGGCGTCTCCGCGACGTTCTCGGCCGGATGACGGGCCTCGACGCGGTGGTCGCCCTCGTCCCACGTCCCCGCGAGGATTCCGCAGACCTCCTCGGGCGCGCCATCGCGGGCGTGTGCGAGAATTTCCTCGCGGACGGACCGGGGGACGACGACGGTCGGGGAGTCGGTATCGTCTGTCGGCACGGGTGTTCTGGCCGTTCGGTTCGTGCCTCGACGAGATAAGTGCTGGTTCCGAGCGGAAATCACACTCCGAGAGTGGTCGGACTCTGCACGTCTCCCCGACGCTCTTAATCGGCGTCGAGTCGGTCGTCCTGGTCCACCTCGCGGAGGACGAACGGCCCGATAGCCAGCGTCCGCTTCGCCACCGTGGCGATGCGGAGGATGTACGACAGCAGTAGCATGAACGGGACGGCCGAGACGGTGACGGCGAGACTGGTCAGCAACACGTCGTTGCTCACGCCGAGCGTCGCGCCCGGGACCGCTCTGGCGTCGTAGTAGATAATCATCGACGAGGCCACGACCAGCGCCGGGACCGCCGAGTAGAGCATCCCCCGCGAGAGGTCCACGAGTTCCCACTGGAAGTAGAGCGTCTTGAAGTGTTCGCGTGCGGGAGCGAAGAACCGCAGGACCTCTTCGAGGTCCTCGAAGGAGGCCTCGGCGTCGTCGGTCAGCGAGTCGGCGTGGCGGTTGCGGAGGCTCCGCGTGCGGAATATCTTCCACGAGTAGTTGAAGTCCAGCACCGCCGACAGCACGTCGTAGCTCCCGAACTCGGCGTCGGCCAGTCGGTCGCTGACGGCGTCGGCGTTCGTCTGGAGTTCGCCCACGAACTCCGCGGTCTGGTCCCGCAGGTCCGCGTCGGGACTGTCGGCGACGTCGTCTCGGAGGGCCGTGGCGCGCGACCGAGTCTCTTCGACCAATCGCTTCATGAACGCCGAGGGTTCGGGCGGCGTCACGGGCGCGTCGAGAACGTCCTCCACGTCCTCTCGGAACTCCATCGCGCCCTGCATCCGGTTTCGCTGGTCGCCGACCGGACCGAGTTCCTGCGAGAGGACCAACTGGTTCAGCGTCACGACGAGCGTCACTCCCGTCACGATGGCGGTGACGTACGCCTGAAACAGCGTCTCGGTGGGGTCGGAGACTGCCACCGACCGCTGGAGCGGCGAGGGGTCGAGGACGCCGAGCGCGACCAGCGCGAGGAACAGTCCCGCGAGCAGCACACCGGCGACGCTCCACCGATTGGCCTCCAACAGTAGCCAGAGTTTCACTCTGCTCTCGTCGGCCCGCTCGCGCATCGTGTCGTTCGGTTGCGGGTCGTTGCTCGACCCGTCAGTCCTCGTCGCGTCGCGTTCCGTCACGCTATCGCCCGACCCGTCCGTTCTCGATTCACTACCGGACTCGCCGCGCGCCCCCGACCTGCCGTCGCCCCGGACCGTCCGCTGGCGGACATGTGCGCTCGGATACGAGAGGACGACGGAAATACCCGCGGGCCTTTTGCCGTCTCGGCACGTGCGTGGGTGCATGGCAGGGGGAGTCCGGGCGGCCCTCGCGCTGGCGGTCCTGCTCGCGCTCGCGGGCGCGACCCCGGCGGCGGCCGACCAGACCTCGGGAGTGGAGGGCGCGGGAATCGCATCGGACCGGGTCGGGCCGCCCGGCGAACGGGCGGCGGACGGACGCCTGACAGACGACGAGTCGAGCGACGCGACAGTCGAAATCGAGACGGAGGGGTTCACCCCGGACTACGACCCGTCGGCGGTGTTGAACCGGGTCGAGCGACTCCGCGGTCTCGACGCGACGCAGGGAATCACGCTCCACGAGTACGACCCCGAGAACGGCGAACGGTACGACATGCGCGACACGTTCGGGTCCATTCGACCCGTCGGAGCCAAGGCGCTCCAGTTGTACTCGAACGCGTCCACCGAGCGACGGACTCCCCTCGGCTACACGGTCCAACGGGAGGCCGCCGTCCACATCTACCTGCTGAACGACTCGCAGTTGACCGAGTACGGTCTCACGCAGGACGTGGTGCTGGCCCACGAGTTCGTCCACGCGCTCCAGTTCCAGCACGAACTGCTGACGCCCTCGCGCTCGCAGTTCCGTGCGCAGTTCCCCCGCTGGACGACCGACTCCCGGCTCGTCACCACCGCGATGGTCGAGGGCGACGCCATGTGGGTGACCGAGCAGTACGTCCGGCGGTACGGCGGGGGCAACTATTCGGTCGCGGACTACAACCGGACGCTGGACCGGGCGGCGTGGCCTCACAGCGTCGCTGGGACGCCCTACTACTACGGCTACGAGTTCTACGAGCGGACCGGTAGCTCCCCTGCGGTCCGGTCGGCGGCCATCGAGCGCCCGCCCGACTCGACGGCCGAACTGCTCCACCCGACCGACCGAGACGAGCGCGCGCCGCTTCCCGAGGCTCCGGAGATTCCCGAGTCCGAGAAGTTGACCCAGTACCACACCGACACCGTCGGCGAACTGGTCGTGCGCCACTCGCTCCGGATGAACGGTCTGGCGTTCGACCGGGCGGCCCGCGTCGCCGACGGGTGGGCCAACGACCGGATGTACTACTACGCCGCCGCGGGTGCGGCGGGACCGGCGACCCACTGGGTGACGGTCTGGGAGAGCGAGCGCGAGGCCGGCGAGTTCGCCGACGCGTGGCGCGCGATGCTGGACGAACGTGGCGCGCGCTCGGCGGGTGAGACGCTGTTCGTCCCGGCCAGCGACCACGCGCCCGGCGTCCACTACGTGGTCGAGCGCGACGGCGCGACGGTCAGAATCACGGCGGCCGGTCGGGCCGACACCGCCGAACGCCTCGCCGATGGGGCGACCGAGACGGGCGAGGATGGCGAGTACGAGAACGAGGAGGACGGAGACGACCGAGCGTAGCGGCGTTAGGTGTCCTCGTCGTCCTTGATTTCCTCTAACTCGGCTTCGATGTCCTCGTCCGCGCTCTCGGTTTCGACTTCCGTCTCCACGTCGGCGGTGTCGGCGTCGGCAGTGTCGGTCGAACCCTTGCCCATCTCGGTTTTGAGCGTTTCGAGTTCGGCGTCCACCTCTCCCGAAGTACGGACCTCTTCCAGTTCGCGGTCGAGCGAGTCCTTGTCCGAGAGCGCGTCCTCGAAGACGCCCGACTCCTGCAACTCGTCCATCGCCTCCGACCGGGCCTCCATGTCCTCGGTGCGTTCCTCGGCGCGTTCGATGGCGCGACCCACGTCCTCCATCTCGTCGCCCGCGCCGGTCATGGCCTCCGAGACGCGAGTCTGGGCCTCGGCGGCCTCGTAGCGCGCCTTCATGCTCTCCTTCTTGGTGCGGAACTCCTCGATGCGGTTCTGGAGTTGGTCTTTCTTCTCGACGAGGTTGTCCTGCGTGTTCTGGAGGCTGGCTATCTGACCTTCGAGGTCCTCTATCTGGTTCATCTTCTGCTTCTTCTTCTCCAGCGCGCGCCGGGCGAGGTCCTCGCGGTCCTGATTCACGGCCTCGCGGGCCTGCTCGTTGTGTTTCTCGACGTTCTCTTCGAGTCGGCGCTTCTGCATCTCCAAGCGCTTCTTCTGGGTGGTCAGGTCCGCGATACCCTGTTTGACCTCCTGCAACTCGTCGCGCATCTGTTCGTAGGAGTAATCGAGCGTCTCGGAGGGGTCCTCGGCCCGATTGAGCGCGGCGTTTATCTTCGACCGAACGACGTACGACAGGCGTGAAAGCACTCCCATACAACCCTCTTTCGTGACCTGACCCTTAAAATCCTCACCTCCCCAACAGTCGTCTGACGGACGCGTGCCGTTTTCCGCCGACCGAAGCGCCGAGCGTTCGCCGCCGCGAACGCTCGACGACGGAAACTACCGTTACGTAGCCCGTGACGCAGATTACCGGCGGACGGTCGGCGATGCAGACCACGTCGGCTGGGTGGACTGAAAGTGGCCGCCCGGTCGCGTTCTACGTGGTCGGCTCTGCGGGCCACTATTCGAGGCGAACCGGAGGTGGGCCGAGAATATCCCGCGGAACGACCGCGACCGGGCGGGGGCTTTCTAAACGGTCACCGTTTCAGAGTCGACTGCGAGTTAGCGAACGGTCGAACCCACGACCGACCCACCGAGTCCGGAGTACAATCCTTATCAGAACTCCCGCACTACGAACGCCCATGAACTCCGAGGACCTGCCGATTCCCGGCGGCCGGGACGTGCGCGCGACCCTCGACGCCCCCGAGTCCGACGACGCCGACGCGGTAGTGGTCGCCTGTCCGCCTCACCCCCAGCACAGGGGCCACCGCGGCGACGCGCGCCTGACCGCCGTGAGCGAGTTCCTCACCGACCGCGGCGTCGCCTGCCTCCGTTTCGACTACGGCGACTGGGACGAGGGGTACGGCGAGCGAGAGGACGCCCGCAACGCGCTCCGGTGGGCGCGCGACCGCTACGACCGCGTCGGCGTCTTCGGATTCAGTTTCGGCGGTGCCGTCGCCGCGCTCGCGGCCGCGACGGTGGACCCCCAACCGGCGGCGGTGTCGCTGCTCGCCCCGGCGTCGCAGTTGGCCGCGGACTTGGACGTCGCGGCCGCGCTGGACGACATCGAAGCGCCGGTACAGGTCGTCTACGGGACGCGCGACGACACCGCGGACTGGCGACCGCTGGTTGAGCGCGCCGAGGCGCTGGGCCACGAGACGGTCGAGATGAGCGCGGACCACTTCTTCGTCGGCCAGCACGCGAAAGTGGCCGACGCGGTGGGCGGGTTTCTGGCCGGGGAACTCGTAGAACGATAAGAATATCTCGGCGACGTGTCACACTCCGGTATGGAACTGCTCCCGGTGGTCAATCTCGTCCTCCTCGCGTCGGGACTCGGTTTCCTGCTCGGAATCCCGTCGGTGCGGATGGGAGGTTCGCTGAAACTGGAGGAGGAAATTGCGTATCCGTTGGTCTTCCTCGGGATGGTTCCGTTCGCCGTGGCGAACAATTACCGATGCGTTCCGAACTGCCCGACGTTCTTCGAGCAGTTCCTGTATCGGAGCGCCGCGAACGCCTGTTTTCTGCTCGCGTTCGTCCTCCAACTCCGGGCCAACGCCAAGAAGATTGGCGGTGGTCCGACCCATCCGAAGAACGAACCGTACGAGGGCGGCGGGCAGACCTATCTGTGGGACGACGAGGAGTGACCGAAAGCAGTCAGGCGACGAGTTCGGGTCGTTCGCCGATTTCGACGGGGACGGTCGTAATCGACCCGTCGCGCCGGACGCGGACCGACAGCGTCTCGCCGGGACTCGCGTTGAGCGCGAGATACGCGTGGAGGTCCTTCGGCGTGCGAACCGCCTCGCCGTCGATGGCGAGGAGGGCGTCGCCGCCGACCGGGACGCGGAACCCCTCGACGCGAGTTACGCCCGTGCAGGGCCTGAGTTGCCCCTCTGCCGGAGCGCCCGACGGAACGTCGACGACCAGAACGCCCTTCGCGTTCGGGAACTCGTTCGCTCGCGCGACCAGTTCGGTCACGGTCGCGGTCTGCGCCCCGAGAAATGGGTGGTCGTACTCGCCGTCCTCGATTAGCGCCGGAACCACGCGCCGGACCAGCGACGCCGAGATGGCGAACGCGATGTTGTCGCCGCCGCCGGAGTTGACGACGCCGAGTACCCGCCCCGAGAGGTCGACCAGCGGACCGCCGGAGTTACCGGGGTTGACCGGCGCGTCGGTCTGGATGGCGTTCGGAATCTGGTAGTCGCCCGCCGGACTCGGCACCTGTCGGTCGATACCGCTGACGATGCCGGAGGTGAGCGACCCGCGGAGACCGTACGGACTCCCGACGACGGCGACCCGGGTCCCGATTGTCGGTTCGGACTGGATGAGCGAGAGCGGGTCCGTCTCGGTCGCGCTCCCGAGTTCGACGACCGCGAGGTCGCTCCGCGGGTCGCGGCCGACGACTCGCCCGATGCGGGAGGTGGTCTCGTCGAGTTGGACGCTCGCGCGGTCGGCCTCGCCGACGACGTGGTAGTTGGTGACGAAGTGAGTGTCGTCGTAGAGGAACCCCGACCCCTGCGACCCGTCGGGCGTCCGTATCAACGCGACAGCGTCGGACGTCTTCCGGTACACCCGGGTGTAGACGCTGTCCGAGTCTGCGACGGTCGAGTCCGACGCGTCGCGCGCCGGGAGGGTCGTCTCGTGGGACCGGTTCACCGGATACCGCGTCTCGTCACCGGACGGCGTGGAGTTGTTCGAGCAACCGGCGACGCTTCCCGTCGCTGCGGCCGCGAGTGCGCCGAGGAACGTCCGGCGCGTAGGCTCCGTTGGCATTGTTTGACCGTCCCGACTATCTCGCAAAGAAGCTTGGGATACACGCGGGCGGGGTGTCTCGGTCTCCGACTGTGCTACCGCCTGACGCCCCTTGCACGCTCCGAAATCGTTTTGAACGACGCTCGCCGACACCCAGTATGCCGACCGAACCGGAAACAGACTACGACCCTTCTCTCGGGAACAAGTTCATTTTCGTCACCGGGGGCGTCATGTCGGGACTCGGCAAGGGCATCACGGCCGCCAGCACCGGCCGTCTGCTCGCCAACGCCGGGTTCGACGTGACCGCGGTCAAGATAGACCCCTATCTCAACGTGGACGCGGGGACGATGAACCCCTTCCAACACGGTGAGGTGTACGTCCTGAAGGACGGCGGCGAAGTGGACCTCGACTTGGGGAATTACGAGCGATTCCTCGACATCGACATGACGTTCGACCACAACGTCACGACGGGGAAGACCTACCAGCACGTCATCGAGAAAGAGCGCGCCGGGGATTACCTCGGGAAGACCGTCCAAATCATCCCGCACGTCACCGACGACATCAAGCGCCGCATCCGCGAGGCCGCCGAGGGCCACGACGTCTGCATCGTGGAAGTCGGCGGCACGGTGGGCGACATCGAGGGCATGCCGTTCCTCGAAGCGCTCCGCCAGTTCGCCCACGAGGAGGACGAGGACGACTTCCTCCTCACGCACGTCACGCTCGTCCCCTACTCCAAGAACGGCGAGCAGAAGACCAAGCCGACCCAGCACTCCGTGAAGGAACTGCGCTCTATCGGTCTCCAGCCCGACATTCTGGTCGGCCGGTGCGAGGACGAACTCGACCCCTCGACCAAGGAGAAGATAGCGCTGTTCTGCGACGTGCCGACCGACGCGGTGTTCTCGAACCCCGACGTCGAGGACATCTACCACGTCCCGCTGATGGTCGAAGAGGAAGGACTGGACGAGTACGTGATGGACCGGTTCGACCTCACCGACGACGCGCTCCCGCCCGAAGAGCGCGACAACACGTGGCGTGACCTCGTGACTCAGGATACCCACGGCGAGGTGGAAATCGCGCTCGTCGGGAAGTACGACCTCGAAGACGCCTACATGTCGGTCAACGAGGCGCTCAAGCACGCCGGACTGGAGAAGAGCGTCGACGTGAACGTCAGGTGGGTCGATTCCGAGAAGATGGCCGAGGACCACGAGGAGCGCCTCCACGGTGCCGACGGCATCGTCGTGCCCGGCGGATTCGGCTCACGCGGCACCGAGGGCAAAATCGAGGCCATCCGGTACGCCCGCGAGAACGGTGTGCCCTACCTCGGTCTCTGTCTGGGCTTCCAGCTCGCGGTCGTGGAGTACGCTCGGAACGTCCTCGGACTGGAGGGCGCTCACTCCGCGGAAATCGAGGCGGACACGCCCCACCCGGTCATCGACCTGCTGCCCGAGCAGTACGACCTCGAAGACCTCGGCGGGACGATGCGACTCGGCGCTCACGAGACCGACATCGAGGCGGGGACGCTGGCCGAACAGGTCTACGGCAGCACCTCCTGCACCGAACGCCACCGCCACCGATACGAGGTCAACCCCGAGTACTTCGACGAGTTCGAGGACTCGGACCTCGTGTTCTCAGGCGAGTCGGGCAACCGGATGGAGATACTCGAACTGGAGGGCCACCCGTACTTCTTCGGCACCCAGTTCCACCCCGAGTTCCGGTCGCGGCCGACCCGCGCGAGTCCGCCGTTCGTCGGACTCCTCGACGCGGTCCTCGACCGGCGCGACGGGCGTACTGACGAGAAAACGGATTCCGAAGCCGACGCGAACAACCCCGAGGAGGTCGAAGCCTGATGGTCAACACCGACGAATTCATCGACGAGAAGATAGCAGAGATTCGCGAACAGGTCGGCGACGCCGACGCCGTCATCGCCCTCTCGGGCGGCGTTGACTCCTCGACCGCGGCCGCGCTGGCCTACGAGGCGGTCGGCGACCAACTCACTCCGGTCTACGTGGATACCGGCCTGATGCGGAAGGGCGAGACCGACGAGATTCGAGAGACGTTCTCCTACATGGACAGCCTCCGCATCGTGGACGCGAAGGACCGCTTCCTCGACGCGCTCGCGGGCGTCACCGACCCCGAGGAGAAGCGCCACGTCATCGGCGAGCAGTTCATCCGAGAGTTCGAGACCGTGGCCGAGGAGACGGGCGCGGAGTTCCTCGTGCAGGGGACCATCTACCCCGACCGCATCGAGAGCGAGGGGACCATCAAGTCCCACCACAACGTCGGCGGCCTGCCCGAGGTCGTGGACTTCGAGGGCATCGTGGAACCGATGCGCGACCTCTACAAGGACGAGGTCCGCGAGGTCGCCCGCGAACTCGACCTCGAAGAGATAATCTCCGAGCGCATGCCCTTCCCGGGTCCGGGCCTCGCGGTCCGCATCCTCGGCGAGGTCACCGACGAGAAACTGGAGGTCGCCCGCGAGGCGACCCACGTCGTGGAAGAGGAGTTGGCGGAGTACGACCCGTGGCAGGCGTTCGCCGCGGTCCTCGGCAAGGCCACCGGCGTCAAGGGCGACAACCGCGTCCACGGCTACGTGGTCTCGGTGCGCTCGGTCGAGAGTCGGGACGGGATGACCGCCCGCGCCCAAGAAATCGACTGGGAGACCCTCCAGCGCATCCAGAGCCGTATCACCGGACAGAACGACAACGTCTCGCGAGTCGTCTACGACGTGACCCACAAACCGCCCGCGACCATCGAGTACGAGTGACCCAGAGACGATGAAGGCAATCCTCGTCGGACCGGACGAAGACGGACTGGGCGACGCCCTCGAAGCAGAGGGCGTCGAACTGACGCGAATCGAGACCGTGGCGAACCGGCCCGCGCTCGAAGAGGCCGGAATCACCGACGCCGACACCCTCGTCCTGACCGAGACGGAGGGCGCGACCGCCATCCCCGTCGCCAAGGACCTCAACGAGGGCGTGCAGGTGGTCGTCTACACCGACGACGACTTGCCCGACTTCGCGCGCGGGCAGGCCGACCTCATCGTGGACCCCGCCCTGCTGTCGGCCGAGGCGGTGGCCGAGGAACTGGCGGCCTGAGACGCCAGCGACCCCGCTCTACTCTTGCGGTTCTTCCAACCGGGCCTCGAACAGCGGTTTCTGCGCCTCGTCGTCGGCCAGTTCGTCGGTCGCGCGCCACTCTCCGACGACGACGAATCCCGCGTCTCTCAACTGTGACTTCGTCGCCTCGGCTCCCGCGATGTCCCACTGCATCTCGACGCCGCTGTCCAACCAGTCGGGGTTCTTCCCGGACCACTCGTCGATGCCCTCCGTCAGCAGCACGCGCCCGCCGGGCCGGAGGACGCGCGCGAACTCCTCGACGACAGTTTGGTGGTCGTCGAGGGGCACGTGAATCAGCGAGTGGTAGGCGGTCACGGCGTCGAAGGCGTCGTCGCGGAACGGGAGTGCGGTCATGTCGCCCCGGACGAGCGGTACACTGGGCACGTTCCCGCGCGCGAGTCCGAGTTGCTCGCGCGAGAAGTCGAGACCCACCGGGTCGGCCGACTCGGCGAGTCGCCGCAGCACCGGCGTCCCTTGACCGCACCCGGCGTCCAGCACGCGAGGACTGTTCGGTAGGTCACTGAGGAACGCCGCCAGAATCTCCACTCCGCGACCCCGCTCGGACCGCTCGGCGGCGTACGTCTCTGCCATCTCGTCGTAGGCGCGACGAACCGCGTCTCTGTCGCTCATCGGTTCGAGGCACTCGCTCGTCGCACGTAAGCCTCAGGGGAGTGTGAGACGGTCTCTCAACCAGCTACACTCGCTCGGATAGCTCCCGCAGTCGCTCGCTGCCTCCGCGCATGATGGGCGTGCCGTGGCCCATCGCGGCCGTCTCGAAGTCGGGCGCGTCGCCGGCCAACCGCCGAACGCTCCGATGCACCGCGTCGGTGTCGTAGCTCATCGCCCACGGCGAGGGTTCCAGTCGGCCGTCGCTCTCGCGAACGAGGTCGCCCAGAAACGCCACGCTCGGGTCCTCCGAGACGTAGACCGTGTGGCCGGGCGAGTGGCCCGGCGTGTGGTAGGCGGTGAAACTCCCGATTTCGTCGCCGTCTTCGACCGGTCTGATGGGGAGGTCGGGCACCGAGACGAGGGCGTCGCTCACTCGCTGGAGCAGTCCCTTGCGGTTTCGCCAGTCGGGCTTTCGGCGTCCGACCAGTATCTCGGCGTCGGCCCGGCCGACGTACACTGGCGCGTCGAGACCGAGTTTCGACAGCGCGCCGACGTGGTCCACGTCGTAGTGCGTGACGAGGACGCGCGCCACGTCGGCGACTCGATAGCCCGCCTCGCGGATGCCGTCCCGAATCTGGTCGGTGCTCCGGGGCGTTCCGGCGTCGACCAACACGAGATTGCCGTGGTCGTCCACGAGGTAGGCGTTGACGCCACCGAGGTCGAGCCACCAGACGCCCATTTCGGTTCCGGTGTCGGCTTCGAGTTGGGTCGCAGTTGCCATATCGAGTCATACGTTACCGTTCATCAAAGCACTGTCCCCCGCGAACTCGCCCCGACAGAAGAGTTCCCCTCCCGTGGTACGGGCGCGTTCCCCCTACTGTCGAGCGGACACTTTTTTGTCCGTTCGGACCGCTGTTCCGAACATGGAGAACCGTTTCCCGTCCTCGGGGTCGATAAACCGAACGCGGGCGGCGTTGGCCGTCCTGCCGTTCTTGGCGTTGGGACTGGCGGACGTCGTACTGTTACTCGCGTGGGGCGTCGACCCGCTCTGGGGGTTCGCTATCTTGCCGCCGATTCTGTTCGTGAGCGTGTTGGCGTGGATTGCGTTCTCGACGGGGTTCGTCGGCGAACATCGAACGTAACGAGACCGCGAACCGTACGTCCGACTTCTCTCGGTTCAGTCCCTGCTTGAGCCTCCGCCGGGTCCCCTACGCGGCAGTTGAACTGTTCACGACCGTTCATCCCGGCAGTGAACGGACCTGAACCATCTGGACGGTCGCCCCGGTTGAAGTGGGACGCGGTCGTTGGAACTGATGCGGTCGTTGCGACCGGCGCACTGTCGTTTCCGCTCCCGGCGGTGCGCGTCCGACCGCAACCGCACATCCCGGCGCGACGAGCGACGACGCACACACCCGGCCGGCCGGACCCGCCCACCGGCCCGGTTTCCGTCAGCGCGACAGCCGACCGCCTCGGCGTCCGCTCGTCGTTCCTATCTAGCCGCGACAGAGGCACACGTCCGCACCCATCGACCGCCGCACTGCGCTATCCCTTGCGAACGACGCGTTCGCCCCGCTTTTCTCGGGGCGACCGCCTGGCCGGGTAGACCCGGTCCCGGCCGACTTCGATTCGACAGATAGTCCAGACTCGGCTCTCTCCGGTCTCTCGGTCGTGTCCCACGTTCCGCTACCGGACCGCGTACGGGACTGGTCGCGCTCGACACGGACCGTATCCGACTCCGCGACCCGCACGTTCGGACCGAATTTTAAGGGCCGCCGTCGCGTTTGCCGAGGCATGGCACTCGACCGCTATCCCGACCTCGACCCCGACGAGGGCGAGGTTCTCGACGCGGAACTGGCCGTGACCGACGACGTGCTAGTCAAGGCGTTCGCGCTCGGTCCCGGCGCAGAACTCTCGGCCCACGACCACGCCGACGCGACCAACGTCTTCCACGTCCTCGACGGGGCGGTGACCGTGATACAGGGCGATGACGAGGAAGTCGTCGAGGCCCCGGGCGTGGTCCTCCACGAACGCGGCGCGGTCCACGGCGCGCGTAACGAGACCGACGAAACCGCGGTGCTGACCGCGAGTCTGTGTCCGCTCCCGTCTTGAGTCTCGACCGACCGGAACACGTCCCACAGTCGAGACGGCACGCTGCGCAATCAAGGAGGACTGGAGCGCGTGACCTCGATTCTGCGTTGCTCGATATGCACGGACTACCGCCTGCTCGGTGTTTGGCTCAGCCCTCTCGGGGTAGTCGGACTGGCGGTCCCGGCCCCGACTCCGGACGACCGCGCGAGGCGTCCGGTCGGGACTGGTCGCGCCTTCGTACTTGAACCTTGGCTGGGGAGCCACGATACGGTAACAACCACGAGTGACTCTTAGGGAGTACGTCTCTCCGCGCTTATCGAGCGTTCCCGCGGACTTCGAGCCGGTTCTGGTCGGAACTAACTTCCGCCGGGCGACCGAGACGCTTACACCAGAATGGACCGGATAGAGGCGACCCAGTTCACGGGACTGCTCGAACGCGGTATCACGATTCTCCAGACGGCGATAGCGGCGTTTCTGGTCGTCCTGCTCGTGCTCGGGGTCGTCAACCTCGGCATCGTCATCGGTCGGTCGATACTCGTCCGCGACGTGACCGACACGACGGCGACGCTCTCGCTCGTTCGGTCGAGCATCGACATCGTCCTCTATCTGTTCGTCATCGTCGAACTCTACCAGACGGTCGTCGCGTACGTGGAAGCCCAGAGCGTCGTCATGGCGGTGATACACGCGGGTCTCATCGCGGTCGTGCGACAGATTATCACCTTCAAACCGGACGATTACGGTCCCACGGAGGCCATCACAATCGCCGGCGTCTACGTCGTCCTGCTGCTGGGTCTCCTCATCGGATTCTGGGTCGTTCACAGGGAGATAGACGAGGCGGCGGAGTGAGCCAGATACGGGGGCGAGACGAGTCGAGGGAAACGAGGTGGCCGGTCAGAGTTCGCGCTTCGTGTCCGGGTCCTCCAGTTCCCAGAGGTACTCCGGCAGGAACGCGTCCAGATTCTCGACGACTCGGCGCTCGCTCACGTTCATCCCCTCGCAGTGCTCCCACGCCTCGTCGCGGGTCGTGACCCGAATCTCGCCGTCTTCCAGAGATACCTCCAGCGGGAACACCGAGCATCGCGTCGGTTTCCAGTCGTGTTCGGCGTGGAGTTCGCAGAGACCGTCTTCCCGGAGGAAGTAGCAGGCCGCCCCGTCGTCGGCGACGTGGTCGTCGCGGTCCTTCTCCTCCCGAATCACGAAGTCTTCCCCTCGGAACCGGGTCGTCGCCGCGCTAAGGTCCGCGCGCTCGGCGAGTTCGAAGAAGTCCTCGTCGTAGAGCAGGACGCCGTGGCGACAGCACCACGTACACTCCTCGACGCACTCGAAGGTGAGGGCCGGGTCGAACTCCACGATAGCCTCCCGTCCGGGGTACACCTCGACTCGCGTCTCGCTCGCGGCGTCGTCCGCACTCATCGGCCCACCCCCGGTCGGGCGCGTCGGTTCGGTCGCTCGCTCACGGTTCCGGTTCGGTCTGCGGCGCGCTAAAAGCGTTCGCTTCGCAGAGTGCCCGACGACTGCCGCAGAAAACGGTCGGACGACGGGCAGTCCGGACTGGAGGCGGTCTGACAGTGACCTATCTGTCGTTCGTGGCCTCGCCCGTGCTCACACCGGGACCGGTCTGGATTTCGATACCCGGTACCTTGGTGGCCTCGACGCCGACGAGGTCGCCGGGACACTTGTCCACGCTGTTGACGATGAACGTCGTGCCGAGCGGGATGTTCGTGGGCTGATTCTCGACGAAGATGCTGTTGCGCTCGACCAACTGGGTCGCCTCCACGGTCGGGTTCCCGCCGAAGAACCCGACCATCCGACCCGCGTTCGCCCAGTCCACGATGATGCCTTCCCAGACGTTGAGTTGTTCCGGGGGCCACTGGCCGCTGAAGTTGCAGTTGTCCACCGCGTCCACGTTCACGTCCTCTAGTGAGTCGGGACGGGTATCCTTCCGGTCGGTCATGATGATTATCTTCTGCCGGAGGTCCCCGCCGAGTCGTTCGGGGTACGGGAACACCATCCGGCGGACGTACAGCGGTCGCTCGCCACCGCCCTGTCCGTCTCCGCCTTGCCCGTCTCCGCCTTGCCCGTCTCCGTCCTGTCCGTCTCGGGCGGCCCACCCTGCGAAACCGAACGCTCCCACCGCGCTGTTCTTCAGGAAACTCCGCCGGTCGAGAGTCGTGTCGTGTTCGTCGTTCATCTTCCCACCGTTGGGAGTCACAGTATCGACGTTCGTAACGGTTGTCGCCGCCGTCTGAAACGGGAATGATTTAAATATAATACTCTACATGAAGTAAGTAATAAAATGTCTGGAATATCCGATGAGACGGGACCGAGCGTCGTCTCGCCGGTGGAACTCGACGCCCGAAAATCGCTGGTCGGCTTCGATGCGGCCGACGCCGACGCGCTCTCGTCGCTCCCCTTCGACGAGCGAGACGGTGCGGTCACCGACCGACTCCGGGACGCGTACGCGTCCCGCGAGGACGTGGACGACGAACAGGCCGCGGCGCTTGCCAACCTCGGCGCGTCGCTGACCGACTTCGGTACGGGTTCGGCCGACTCCGGAGTCACCCGGACCGCCGGAGAGACGTACGATACCGACTTCTTCGCCGAACGGGGACGGTTCGGCGCGGCCCACGACGAAGTCGGTCTCCCACCGTCGGCGTATCTGTGCGGTCACGCCCGGTGGTTCGAGGCGGTCCTCCCCGCGCTGCGAGAGACGCTGCAGACGGAGGTCGAACAGACCGTCAGAGAACTCGCGCCGAGCGCGACCGACGCGGAGACCGACGGCGGCGCGGTCGTCGGCGACGACTCGAAAGGCGACCGCATCGACGCGCTGGTCGAGCAGGTGGACGCCCGCGTCGGCGAGACGTTCGAACAGGTCGCGTCGCTGGCGAAACTGTTCGCGCTTGACGTCAGCGTCGGTCTCGACGCCTACGAACTCGACGACGCCGAGACGCGCTCGGAAGTCGAGGCGTTACGCGAGGACACCGAACGACTGGAGCAGGAACTCGAACGCGCCGACGCTATTGGCGACCGGACTCGCGCGACCGTGGCGGACCTCGACGACTCGGCCGCGGAGGTCAACGCGAGCGCTCAGGAGATAAGCCAACTCACCGACGAGCAGTCCGACCAGATGAGCCAGATTGCCAGCGAAGTGTCCAAGCAGAGCGCCACCATCGAGGAGATAGCGGCCAGCGCCGAGGAGGTCGGCGAGCAGAGTCGCGAGGCCCAGCAACTCGCCGAGGAGGGCCAGCAGCTCGGCCAGCGCGCCATCGAGGCGACCAGAGAGACCGACGAGACCCGCGAGAGCATCGTGGAGGACGCTCAGGCCCTTCAAGACGCAGTCGAGGAGATTGGCGACGCCGTGGACATGATAAACGACGTGGCCGACCAGACCAACTTGCTCGCGCTGAACGCCTCCATCGAGGCCGCCCGCGCTGGCGAGGCGGGAGACGGCTTCGCGGTGGTCGCCGAGGAGGTCAAGACGCTCGCCGAGGAGTCACAGGACCGCGCCGCCGAAATCGAGTCGATGGTCGAGCGCATCGAGGACCGCGCCCAGAGCACCCTCGACAGCCTCGGCGAGAGCGAGCGGTCCATCGCCGACACCGTCGAAGCGGTCGAGCGGACGGGCGGCAAACTCGAACGCATCGTGGACGCCGCGACCGAGACCGCGACCGGGATGGGCGAAATCACCGACGCGACCGACCAGCAGGCCGCCAGCACCGAGGAGGTCGCGAGCATGATAGACGACGCCGCCGCGAAGGCCGACCGGGTGTCCGAGGAGGTGGACACCATCGCCGCCGCGACCGAGGAACAGGTGATGATGATATCCGAACTCGACGAGACGGTCTCGAAACTGTAGCCCGGCGCGCGCTACCCCGTGTTCTTCATCCCGGCCGCAATACCCTTGACGGTCAGTCGAAGGGTGCGCTCCTCCTCGGGCGTCAGGTGCGACTGGGAGAGCAACTGGGTCTGGAGCAGGTTCAGCGGGTCCACGTAGGGGTTGCGCCGCTCCAGACTCCCTTCGAGCCACTCGCGCTTGAGCAGACTGTCCCGGCCCGTAATCTCGGTCACCAGTTCGACCGCACGGTCGTACTCGGCCTCGATACGGGGGAAGAACGCCTCTCGGCGCTCGGCGGGCGCGAGTCGGGCGTACTCGCCCGCGATTTCGAGGTCGGTCCGGGCCAGCGCCAAGGCGGCGTTGTCGAGCGTCGTCCGGAAGAACGGCCACTCGGCGTACATCTCTCGGAGCGTCGTCACGTCGCCGCCGCTCGCATCCGAGGCGCTCTGCGCCCCGCCGTCGAGGTAGGCGTCTAGCCCCTCCGCCAGCGCGTACCACCCGGGCAGGATACACCGGGCCTGCGTCCACGAGAACACCCACGGAATCGCCCGGAGGTCTTCGACCGTGCGCTCGCCCGACCGGGAGGCCGGGCGCGACCCCAGATTGAGTTCCTCGATGACCTCGATGGGGGTCGCGTCCTCGAAGTACGAGACGAACCCCTCGGTTTCGAGCAGGTCACGGTAGCCGTCGCGGGCGGCGTCGGCCGCGGTCTCCATCGCCTCGACCCACTCGTCGGGCACCTCCTCGACGGGTTCCCGGATGGCCTCGTGGCGGGCGCGCAACTGGGCGTCGAGCATCTGTTCGAGGTTGCGCTCGGCGATGCGGGGGTTGGCGTACTTCTCCGCGATGGCCTCGCCCTGCTCGGTGAACTTGACCTCGCCGGTCACCGTCTCGTTGGGGAGCGCGAGCAGGGCGTCGTTCATCGGACCGCCGCCCCGCGAGATGGAGCCGCCGCGACCGTGGAACAGGCGCATGCGCACGTCGTGGTCGTCGCAGATGGCCGCGAGGCGCTTCTGGTTGCGGTAGAGGCTCCAGTTGGCCGCGAGGAAGCCGTTCTCTTTGTTGGAGTCCGAGTATCCGAGCATGATTTCCTGCGTCCCGCCTCGCGCTTCGACCGCGGCCGCGTACGCCTCGTTCTCGAACAGCGTGCCCATGATTCGGCGCGCGCCCGACAGCGCCGACTCGGTTTCGAGCAGGGGAACCACGTCGAGTCCCGAGTATCCGGGGAGGTCCACGACTCCGGCTTGGTCGGCCAGAAACAGGACTTCGAGGACGTGACTCGGTTCCTCGGTCATGCTGATGCAGTAGGTGTCGATGGCCTCGACGCCGTACTCGGCCTGCCAGTCGGCGGTCCGGTCGAACAGCGTGAGGACGCGGCTCGCGGTGTCCGAGAGGTTGCCGGTGTCCGACACGTCGATAATCGGGTCGTCCTGAAGGATGGCCTCGGTCAGGGTCTCGACGCGCTCGTCCTCGTCCATCGCCTCGTACTCGACGCCTTCCCTCGCCAGCGCCTCGGCGACCGCCTCGGTGTGGTTCTTCCGGTGGTCGCGCAGGTCGAGACTCGCCAGCGAGAGACCGAAGGTGGCGACCCGCCGACGGAAGGGGTCCACCTTGTCCTCGGCGACGACCCCCGCGCCGTTCTCCCGCAGGCTCTCGGCGATGGCGTCCACGTCGGCCAGCAGTTCGTCGCTGTCGTCGTAGCCGCCGGGTCGCACGTCGCCCACTCGGTCGAGGCGTTCGCGCATCAGCTTCAGCTTCTGGCGGTAGGGTTCGTCGGGGTAGCGCTCCTCGGCCTCCGCGGCGACGCCGGGCAGGCGCTCGCGGTCGGCGTCGAGGCGCGCCTCGAACGCCTCGCTGACGGCGATGCTCCGGTCGTCCTGACTGAGGACGCCCGAGAGGCGCTTGCACTCCTCGCGGTAGCGCGACACCACGACCTCGCGCTGGCGTTCCAGCGTCTCGGCGGTCACGTCGGGGGTGACGAAGGGGTTGCCGTCCCGGTCGCTCCCGGCCCACGACCGGAACTCGAAGAGCTTGGGAATGTCCAGCGAGTCGAACTCCTCGCCCAGTTCGCGCTCCAGTTCGTCGTACACCTCGCCCACCACGTCGAACAGCGTGTTCTCGAGGTACCACTGGACGTTGAGCGCCTCGTCGGTGACCTCCGGCCTGCGCTCGCGGACCTGCGGCGTCTGCCAGAGACTCGTGACCTCGGCTTCGAGGTCGCGCTCGACGGCCGACTCCTCGCGGTCGGTCAGTCGGCGTTCGTCCAGCGTCTCGATGTCGTCGGCGACCGCCCGGAGCTTGGCCTTCACCGTCTTGCGCCGGGCCTCGGTCGGGTGGGCGGTGAAGGTGGGTTCGACCAGCACGTCGTCGAGTACCTGCTGGACCTCCGCCTCGTCCGCGCCCGCCTCGGCGAGGGTCTCGGCGGTGTCGGCCACGCTGTCGGCTAAGGTCCCGTTCTGGGACCCCTCCCGGATGGCTCGCACGCGCTCGCGCTCCTCCGCGAGGTTGATGAGTTCGAAGTACGTGGCGAACGCGCGGGCGACGATACCGGCGCGCTCAGGCGGTAAGTCGGCCAGTTCGGCCCGGAGCGCCTCGCGGCTCTCCACGTTGTCGCGTCGGTAGTCGATGGCCTCGGTGCGGACCGACTCGACCACGTCGAACGCCTCGGCAGAGGTCTGGGCTTCCAGTACGTCTCCGAGAAGTGCGCCGAGTTCCCGGACGTCTCGACCCACGTCTCTGGCGTGAAGTTGCATACCACGCTGTTCGTGCCGGTGAGGCTAAAACGTCGGGAACCCGTGAAAATTGCCACTCGAATTCGAGTTAATGTGTTCCGACATCTCGACCGAGGGTGTGACGGCCAAAAGCTATTTTAACCGGTATTTTCCGGTGAATCTACCGAAGTAAAGTGTTAAGTTCAAGCCGCGGTACCGACGCTAACGAGAAATGTCCGTCTCTACCGGGAGCGACGTTCTAGATAGAATCCTCGACGGCGGTTTTCCGGAAAATAGGTCGATACTGATTTCGGGCGGGCCGGGCGTCGGGAAGAGTACGCTGGCGATGCAGTTCCTCCAAGCGGGACTGGCGGACGGCGACCGGTGTCTCTACGTCTCGACCGAGCAGACGGCCGAGGAACTCCGGTCGTCGTTCGAGGGGTTCGACTTCGACCTCGACCATCCGAACCTGACCATCGTCCACGTCCACGCCCGGACCGGGCGAACCATCGAGGAGGGCGAGCAGAACCTGACGATGCAGACCACCGACGGCGACGAGGTTCTCGGCGAGGGGTACTCCGCGCCGTTCGAGATGCAGTACGTCGAGGAGTACCTCTCGCGGTTCGCGCCGTGCGACCGGGTCGTCTTCGACAGCACGGCCAGTCTCGCGGGCATCCGCGACGATTCGCACTTCTTCCAGCGCGCCATCCTCGACCTCGTTCGACTGTTCACGGACGAGTTCGGGGCGACCTCGCTGCTCACGGCCGAAGCGCTCGTCTCCGACGACGACTCGGCCGACAGACTCGCCCCGGCGACGGTGCTGGAGTTCTCGACGCACGGCGTCGTTCGCCTCCGGCGGAGTCCGGTCGAGGGGAACCCGCGCCGGTCGCTCCGGGTCGTGAAGATGCGCGGCGTGGACCACGACACCCGCGAGTACGAACTCGGCATCGACGACGACGGGGTGTTCCTGACGCCACAGAATCGGACCCACGACTTCGGCATCGGGAACGACGTAATCTCGACCGGGTTCGAGGGTCTCGACGATATAAGCGGCGGTCTCACCAAGGGGAGCGGGGTCCTCTTCGAACACGACGGCCGGGCGTTCGTGGACGGACTGGTCGTCGGGATGGCCGCCAGCGCCGTCGACTCGGGCATGGGCATCTGGCTGGTTCCGTCGCCGTCGCTCACGCCGACCCGGTTCGAGTCGATGCTTCCGGCCGACGAGGACGAGATTCCGGCGCTGCTCGACTCCGACTCGCTGTTCGTGCTCGACTCGTTCAACGCTTGGGGGGCCTACGCCGACCACCGGAACGTCTACGCGGCGTCGTCCAGCGGCCTGCTCAGTCGACTGATGAGCAAGAGCGCGACCGCGTCGATGGCGTTCGTCAAGCGTGTGCTCCGGGACATCACGAACCGGCGCGACCGTCCCGTCCTCGCGCTGGTGTACACCGAGGCGTTCCTCCGGTGGTTCGACGCGCCGCAGGTCCGGGAACTCTACTACTGGGCGCGCGAGAACGTCTCGTTCGAGGAGGACACCGTGACGTACATCCACAACCCCGAGACCATGGAGACGAACCTCGCGGAGTTCTTCGTCTACGACGCCCAGCACATGTACCGGACGTGGAAGCACGAGAACGACATCCAGTACATCGAGGCCGAGAAGTCCATCGCCGGGACCACGAAGTCGATGGGCGTCGTCAACCACGTCGAGACCGCGCCGTACGTGGAGGTCACGCGTCCGACGAAGTGATTCGGGCCGCCGACCTCACACCCGGCCTTTGCCCCAGATGAAGTACCGGAGGACCGTCTCCATCCCCTCGACGTACGACGTGGCGTCGATAGTCGAGAGGTCCGCGGCGAGTCGCTCGAGTTCCTCGTAGTGGCCCTGCCATCGCTCGAAGAAGGCGGCATCGACGTCGGCGTCTCTGAGTCGCTCGACGACCTCCTCGCGGTACTCGGGGTCCTCTCTGAGTCGTTCGAGTTCGTCGTAGGTCAGCAGTCCCTCTTCGAGGGCGTGGACGACGGGACCCGAACTGAAGTCGGTCTCCCGAATCTCGCGCTCCCACGTCGCCACCCAGTTGCCGATGCGGGCCATCATCTGGGCCTGCCACACCATGCGCCGGAGTTGCGCGAGGTCGTCGGTCGGGAGCGCGGGCGAGTACATCAGGTCGATGTCGGCGTACGCGAACATCATGACGTTGTGCGACTCGTGGAGGGTCAACTCCCGGTAGTTGGCGAGTTCGGGATACCGCCCGAGTAGATACGAGTACCGTATCGCGTCCACCGCCTGCTGGGTGTCGAATCGGAACAGCGGCAGGTAGAACTCCGACCGGGGCGCGTCGGCGAGAACGTCTCGCAAGTCGTCCCAGACCCGCTTCGCGAGGCGCAACTGCTCGGACTGGACCGCCTCCCTGTCGGGGTCCATCTCGTAGGCCGAGTGGGGAATCTTGGCGGCCTCGTCGAACGTCTCCCGGTCGCGGTCCTTCTCCAGAAAGTCGTCGAGAATCGTGATGAAGACCGTGCCGAGGGTCTTGGCGGTCCGCACCTCGGTGACGCGGTCGTCGGGAACGAACGAGAACGTGAAGTGGGGCGTCAGTCGGTGGACCCACTTCCAGAGGAACGGGTCTCGGCTTCCCTCGAAGGCGTCGTACTCGTCAATCAGCGCTCGAATCTCGGGGGGCAACTCGTGGTTCGAGATGCTCTCGACTTCGGCAGGTTCGTCGGAGGAGGTTACTGTCTCCACGAGGTCCGTCACGTCCGCTCCCATTGTTCCACTGTCAGACATTCAGCGCCGATATTTATACCTTGGCGTTTGCTGTAACTTGGCACCCGGCTTCGACCTGAAGACACCGCTCACGAAATACTGAGGATGGGTAACTTCCGCGCGACGCCGAGGACTGCCGAAGGGATGATTCCAGCAGGAATTAGTTACCGACGCCCGTTCGCTCGACCATGAGTGACGCGACGCTCGTCTACGACGACGACTGCGGGTTCTGCACGTGGTGGGCCGACTTCTTCGAGCGGCGGTCGGACCTCCGAATCGTCGGGTTCTCGGAACTCACCGACGAACAGCGCGAGCGACTGCCCGACGACTACGAGGAGTGTTCGCACCTTCTGGCCGACGGCGAGGTATACTCGTGCGGCGAGTCGCTCGAACAGGCGTTGGTCCGGTCGGAGGTCGGCAGCGACCTGACGCAAGTCGTCCGATTCCTCCGGAACTTCGAGGACTACGACCGCCTCCGAGAGAACGTCTACCGGCAGGTCGCGGACCACCGCGGTCTCCTCGGGCAGGTCGTCTCGAAGACGCCGCCGGCGAGCGAGGGGTCCGACCGGCGCGACTAGCGCCCGCCGCGACGGCGCATCCGGCGTCTGGTACGCAGGTCGTCCAACGACACCGGTTCGACGTAGCTCCCCACGCGCTCGCGGTTCCACCACCGCCCCGTCTCCGACCTCTCCGCGGGCGAGGTGAACTCGTAGCGATACCTGACCGCCCGGACGTGAGTCGGCGGGTCGTCGGGGAAGGGGTTCGTCCGGAGCAGGCCGAGGGTCGCCTCGTCGCCCTCCAGAAGCTTTTCGAGCAGTCGGGAGAACCAGCGGTGCTGGTACGGCGACGGCGACATCGCGGCGAACCAGAGTTGCCAGTCGAGTCGCAGGTGGTAGGGCGCGACCTGCGGCGGTCGGCGCTCGGGGTCGGTCGGCTTGCCCTCGAACGTGTACGTCTCCCACTCGGTGTCGGGCGTCAGTTCCTCGTCGCTGGTGCCTTCCACCACGATTTCGTAGCGCTCGCGGGTGATGGAACCGAACGCGCCGTAGGTGTTGACGAGGTGGAGCGGGTCGAACGCGGTGTTCATCACCTGCTCGGACGAGACCATGTTGAGCGTCGGGCGCACGCTCAGGACGGCGACGAGCGCGGTCACGCCGCCGACCGCGACCCAGAACCAGAGCGGGAGCGCGACGGTCGCCGGGGCGGTAACCGGGAGACCCAGCGCGCCGAACGCCGACGCCAGCACCGAGTCGGCGAAGGTGGCGAACGCCAGCACCACCGTGAGCGCGTTGAGCCACGAGAAGTTGCCCGTCACCATCAGCCAGCCCTGAAACAGGATGGTCGCCACACCCGCCAGCGCGGCCACCGGTTGAGGCGCGAAGTAGAGGAAGGGGACCGCGAGTTCCACGACGTGATTGACCGCGACCGCGGCGCGGTGGACCGGTCTCGGCAGGTGATGGACGTACCAACTCGTCGGGTTGGGCATCGGTTGGGTCTCGTAGTGGTACTCCATGCACGTCAGGTCCCGCCAGCACTCGTCGCCCCGGATTTTGATGAGACCCGCGCCGAACATGTTGCGAAAGAGGAGCCACCGCAGGAGCCAGACGACCGGCCACGGCGCGGCGAACTGCCCCGCGCCGAGGAAGACGGCGAGGAACCCGGTCTCCAACAGCATCGACTCCCAGCCGAAGCCGTAGAACACGCGCCCGGCGTTGACGAACGAGAGGTAGAGGAGCCACAGGGTCGTCCAGAGCAGCATCGACGCCGGGAGGACGTAGGCCCGCGGGAGCCACGAGGGCGCGCCCGCGAGCGCCAGCGCCGAGAGACCGACGCCCGCCCACGCCGCGACACCCATCGCGCGGTCGGAGGGCAGGAGGTAGAAGAGGCTCGGTCGCCGGCGGAACTCGGCGTACTCGACGTACTCCGAGACGGGGAGCAGGCCGTCTTCGCCGACGAGCGCCCGGAACTGGGTGGCGGCCACGAGGAACGCGAGCAGGTAGACGACGGCGAGTCCGCGGTGGACGAGCAACCGGACGAGCCAGTAGCTCTCGGGACCCCAGAGGGCCATGTGTGTCGTTGTGCGGACGGACGTTCAAAGGAGTACGGGAGGACGGTGACGGAGTAACAGAACGACAGTGGTCGGTGTCCCGTTCGGACGGTCGAGGCTGAACCCCGCGGCGGTCGGGCGTCGGCGTCACCCGTCGGGCGGCGACGCTACTACCGTTCGGTGACGGTCACAAGTCCGTCGCTGCTGACGGTCACTTCGTGGCCGGAGTACGCGAATTCGACCGTGCCCGACCGGGGTTCGTCGGTCGTATCGCGGAAGATTGCGTCGAGCGAGTCGGGGTCTATCGTCCCGTAGAGCGGTTCGAGCGCCTCGTCGGCGTCGCTCCCCACGGAACTTCGGTCAGAGAACGCCGAGACAGCGGCCACGACCGCCTCCGAAAGCGGCTCGCCGCCGGACGCTCGGTAGTAGTACGTGTCCTCGGTCTGCCACCCGTCGCTTGCGTTGCTCGCAGATGTCATAGTATAGCCTACGGTACCGACGGCCGAACACCGCGGGGTTCACCCAGTCATCGATTTAAGTAGTCGTCTGCAGGGCGAGGGTGTTCCGGAGGAGGTTGCGCTGGCCGCGCCGGAGTCGCCTCGACAGCGCCGTGGTCGAGACGCCCATCTCGTCGGCTATCGCCGCCATCTTCGTCTCGCGCGGCACGTCGAAGTAGCCCGCCTCCAGCGCGCGCAACAGCGCCTCGCGCTGGGGTTCCGTGACGCCGTACCGGCTCTCGACGCCCCCGTCGTTCGCGACCGACTCCTCGTCGTAGAGCTGTTCGAGGTGGAACTCCATGTCGCGTTCGCGGCAGGCGTCGCGGAGCGCGGCCAGCGCCTCGCGAGAGGGAAACCGAGCGAGGAGGCGCAGCCTCTCGGCCGTCATCGTGAGGTCGAGAATCGTGATGTCCTGCTCGACGACTATCGGGTGGAGCGCTCGGGGGTTGGTGTTTCCGGCGAGCGTGACGCCATAGAGGCGTCGGTCCGGCAGTTCGGTCAGGAGTTCGTAGCCCGCCACGTCCGGGTCGTCGGCGAGCGCGGCCTCGTACGCCTCGAAGTCGTCGCCGGACGCCCAGAAGATGACCCGCCACTCGCTGTCGTGGTCCGAGCGAATGTCTTCGAGTCGTAGTATCATGTCCGGGACGGCCTGAAGTGCCCCCTGTCCGGGCTGGGAGTCGGTCTCGACCCTGCCGATGAGAGCCATTACCGTTCGTAGTGGTCGCAGTGGGGTGAGTATTTCGCCGGAGAGAACGCCCACGAGTATACGACTGTTCCGACTGTTCGGTCAGTGCGACGCGTCTAGCTGTATTCGCGCCAGCGGTGGCCGCACTCCTGACACTTGAAGAAGCGCGTCGGCGGTTCGTCGGCCGACCCGGTCTGCTTGATGGTGTACCACGCCTTCCCGTGGCCGCACTCGTCGCAAATCACGTCGTCGGCGGTGGGCTTGCCCTCGAAGTTGGCGTCCTCGGAGGTCTCTATCACCTCGGAGTCGCCCTGTTCCTCGGTCGAGACGAACTCCGCGGCCTTCTCCTCGTCCTTGTCGGTGGTGTCCTGACAGTCGTCGTTCGTACAGACCATCTTGGACCCCATGGACTTCATCATGGAACCGCACTCGTCGCAGAATTGCATGGCCGAGTGTAACGGTCGGTTCCTGATAAGCGCCACGCTCGGGCGCTCTCCGGAACGCTGGGCTGCTCGTGGGCCGCATCAGCCGTGACCTCGTCACGCGATGCCGACCAGACGCAGGCCGGTCTCCACGGCTATCGCCACGAGTGCCCCGAACGCCACCGCGCCCGTCGCGGAGTAGAGCGTGAACTTCCAGCGTGCCATCCCCGCGAGACCCGCGGGGACCGAGACCACCGAACGTAGAATCGGGAGCAAGCGACCCCAGAGGACCGAACTCTCGCCCCACCGCCTGAACCACGCGGTCGCGCGCTCCAGTCGGTCCTCCGAGACGCGGAACCGGCCGCCGCGGCCCGACAGCGCAGAGCGCCCGCGCTCGCCGAAGACGTGGAACGCGAACAGACTCCCCGCCGTCGTGCCGACGCCGACCGACGCGACGAACAGCGCGCCCGTCGCGGGACCGCCGACGAGGAGCGCCGCCGCGCCCGGCACGACCACCTCGCTCGGCAGGAGCGGAAACAGCAGCGACGCCTCCAGAAAGGTGAACAGCGCCACCGCGAGGTAGCCGTACTGCTCGACCAGATTCAGCGCCACCTCGCCGAGGGTCTGGAACACGGTGGGAGTTGGCACTCGGTCGGGATAATCCGGTCGGCCGTCACTCCTCGCCGTTCGCGTTCCCGGCGGTGATGTCGCCGATGTCCTCCTCGCCCTCCACCACCATCGGGCAGTCGGCCACCCGGAAGTGCTCGGTGTCGGGCATCGCCAGAATCTCGGTCCCATCGTGTGTGCAGGCGAGTTCCGGCGGGTCGCCGAAGTGCGGACAGCCGTGACACGTCGCCTTGGGAATCGTCCGTACGTCGCGGTCGTCCGCCGGTTCGGCCGGGTCGGCGGCGTCGGACGGGACCGCCACCGCCGGCCCGTCGGTCTCGCCTTCGGCCAATCGGTCCCAGAGTTCCTCGCCGTCCAGCGCCCCGACCTCGACCGACTCGAAGGCGTCGGTCTCGTCCGTACCCTCGCGCCGTCGCTCGTCCACCTCGGAGGCCACGTCGGCGAGCGGGCCGTCCCTGTCGGCACCGTCCGCCTGCTCGCCCGAGTCGGTCGAGGCGCTGTCGGTTGGGAGGCGGTCGTTCGAGGGACTGTCCCCCGAACGGTGACCGGACGAACGCCGGTTCCCGGTGCGCTTCCGGACCTCCGCGGCGAGGTCGCCGAGCGGTTCGTCGGGACGGTCGCGCTCGTCCCGGTCACGGTGCTCGTTGCCCTCAGCCTCGTCGCTCTGGTCCTCGTCGTCGCTCATTCGTCGCCGCCCTCCCCGAGGATGTCGTCGAGTCCGTCGCCGACCTCCGGGCCGTCGGCGTCCGTCACGCTGCCGAGGTCCCAGTCGGCGCGCTCGCCCTCCAGCGCGGGCGGGTCGCCCACCACGAGTTTGGCCGACCCGAACAGCCCCTGCTTGGGTTCCACGTCGTTGAAGGTGCTGGCACAGTGGGGGCACTTAGGTTCGGCCAGCAGACCGACGTGGACCGTCTCCTTGCAGTGACCGCACTTCGCGCTCTCGACGCCCCGGCGGTTGGCGAGGTGGGCGAGTTCGTCGGCCGCCGCCCGCGCGGCGTGACGCGCGGTCAGCGTCTTGGTCTGGTCGCGCAACTCGACGGTCACCTCCGCCAGCGTCGCGAGTTTGGTTTCGATGTCGTCGGTCGCGTCGGTCAGGTACTCCAGCACGTCCTCGTAGTTCTCGAACCCGGTCTCGACCTGCTCGTCGAGGTCCCGGACCGTCTCGGACAGCGCGTCGAGTTCGTCGGCGAGGCGGTCGGCCCGGTCGGCCACCGCCTCGGTCCGCTCGCGGAGGTCGGCGTGGTCGTGGTCGGCGGGGGCCTTCCCGTCGGTCTCGCGTTTGACCTGTACCACCCGCTCGCGGACGTCCTGAATCTTCTGGTCGAAGTCGCTCTCGGCGTCGGCGAGGTCGCTCTCCACCTCGGCCAGTTGGGTCTCGAACTCCTCTTTGGTGGCCGAGAGACGTTCGCCGAACTCCCGGCGGAGCGCGGCGAACGCCTCGCCGTCGTCGCCCTCGGCGTCGCCGTCGCGGAGGCGCGCGAGCAGTTCCGTTCGGCTCACGCCCAACTCCTCGGCCTTCCGGTCGAGCCACCCCTCCAGCGAATCGTCGGGCGCATCCGACGACTCGCTGACATCTTCGCCAGCCATTCGGTTTCAGTTATCACAGCCCCGACTTAATGGTTGGCCTCTTTCGGAACCCGTGCGGTCGGCTATCGACACGATTTTTCACCGTGCGGCCTGACTGCCGATAGACGACATGTCCGCGGACGACCACACATCCGACGACGAATCCGCGCTTACCGACGATTCCACCTCGGGCGACTCCACGTCCGGCGACCGAGTCGCCGACGACCGAACGTCCGGCGACGTGGATGCAGTCCTCTTCGACCTCGACGGGACGCTGGTGGAGTACGAGCGCTCGACCGAGCGACTGCTCGAACTCGCCTTCGAGTCCGCGGGCGTCGAACCGTTCTTCGACGTGACCGAGTACTTCGACCGATTCGGCGACCACGTCACGCCCGGCGTCTCCATCGCCGAGGGTCGGGCGAACTGCTTCGCGGAAATCGCCGAGGGTCACGGGCGCGACCCCGACCTCGGCCGCCGGGTCGCCGACGCCTTCGCCGCAGAGCGCGACCAGTCGCGGGTCGAGTGCCTGCCGGGCGCGGTCGAAGTCGTGGACGCGCTGGCCGACGACCACGCGCTCGGCGTCGTGACCAACGGTCCGCCGGAGATGCAGACCACGAAACTGGAGGCCGCCGGACTGGCCGACCGCTTCGAGACGGTGGTGTTCGCGGGCCACGACGCCGCCGCGAAACCCGACCCCGAACCCTTCGAGGTCGCGCTGACGGAGTTGGACTCCTCGGCGGACCGCGCGGTCCACGTCGGCAACTCCCTATCGTCGGACGTGGCCGGGGCGCACGCGGCGGGACTGCAGTCGGTCTGGGTGCCCGCCGAGGCGGACGCGGAACCGGACCCCGAACCGCACTACTCGCTACCGTCGCTCGCGGAACTCCGAGAGGTGCCGTGGCGGTAGTTACTCCGGGAAAACGTCGAACAGGAGGCCCAGAATCATCGCCGCACCTGCGACCATCGACAGCAGGTGGAATCGGTCGCCGGACGTGAGGTACTGGGCCAGACTGAAGACGACCAGTCCGCCGAAGAAGGCGGCCTGCCAGCGCCGGGTGGCTGTCGCGCCGCGGAGGACACCGACTGCGAGCGTCCCGGTGACGTAGAGCGAGGCCACGCTGGTCAGCAGTGAATCGGTAGCGAAGTCTCCGGCCAGAACCTGCGAGACCGCGGCCGCCAGCGCGACCAGAAAGAGCAGGCTCACGAGGACTTTCGAGAGCGTCGTCACGTCGAACTGCGCTCGTCCGGGAGGGCGTCGAACCATGTCGGAGTGTGAGAACGCTGACGTGAAAAGCGTCGGTGTCTCAGTGTTATCGGAGGTCACGCAGGTTCGCGGCGACCATCGCGACTCCGACCACCGCGAGCAACAGCGAGAACAGGTCGCTCGTCGTCGCGTACTCGTAGCCGCCCCAGACCGCGACGCCGCCGAAGAACGCGAGTTGCCAGCCCCGCGCGTTCGTCGCGTCCCGGAGGACGCCCGCGAGCAGGAGTCCCGTGAGGTAGACCCCGAACAGCGCCGAGACGACTCCGTCGCCGCTCCGGACCGCGACGACGAGACCGATTGCACTCAGGACGAACAGGACGCCGGCGAGAAGTACCGTGGCCAGTTCGACGGCGCGGTCTCGGTCCACGGGTCAGTCGTCGGACCCGGAGTCGTCGCCCGGATTTAGTCCCGTCACGGTGCCGACGCCCTTGCTCTGGCCCTCGCGGAAGACGAATCGCTGGCCCTCCTCGACGAGGTAGGGTCGGAACTTGAACCGGACCGTGGTAGCGCCCGAGTCGCCCGGCAGGAGTTGGCCGCCCTTGGGGTGGAACTCCGCGGCCTCGCTGATGGTTTCGAGGTGGACGACGGGTTCGTAGCCGTCGCCGATGCGAGTTGGGTGGTTCAGCACCACGACCTCGGCCTCGAACTCCCGGACCGGTTCGGGGTCGGCGTCCGCGGGGAGCAGGACCATCCCGCGCTCCACGTCGGCCTCGCGGACGCCCTTCAGCGCGATGCCGACGATGCGGCCCGCCTTGGCCTTGTCCACCCGGTGGTAGTGCATCTCGATGGACCGGACCTCGACCTCGCGGAACGCACCGTCGGCCATCGGGCCGAGCAGGAGTTCGTCGCCCGCCTCGACCTCGCCCGACATGATAGTCCCGGAGGCCACCGCGCCGACGCCGGTCACCGAGTAGGTCCGGTCGATGTACATCCGGAAGTCGCCCGAGTCGGCGGTGGTCTTCGGGAGGCGTTCGAACAGTTCGTCGAGCGCGTCCAGTCCCTCCATCGTGACCGCGCTGGTCGTGATGACCGGCACGACGTTCTCGTCTATCTCCTCGACGGCGGCGTCCACGCCGTGGCGCTCGACGCGGAGCGGCGTCTTGTCCACGTCGCGGAGGAGGCGCTCGACTTCGCGCTCGACCTCCGCCACGCGCTCGTCGTCCACGATATCGGCCTTCGTGATGGCCACCATGGTCGGGAGTTCGGTGGCGAGCAGGACGCCGAGGTGTTCGCGGGTCGTCTTGGTCGGCCCGTCGTCGGCGGCGACGGTCAGCAGGCCGTAGTCGAGTTTCTGACCCACGAGTCCGCGAATCGTGGTCCGGAGCCACGGTTCGTGGCCCACGGTATCCACGAACGAGACTAATCGGTCGCTCTCCTCGACCACGCGAGCGCGGTCGGACTTCCGGTGGGGGTTGTCCATCCGGACCGGCCCCTCGCCGTCGAAACCGTAGACGCCGTAGGAGAGGTCGGCCGACAGGCCGCGCTCGACTTCGTGCGGTTGCACGTCGAGGTAGCCCCGCGTGCCACCCTCGCCGTCGTCGGACTGCCCGGTCACGAGCGTGCCGACGAGCGTCGATTTGCCGTGGTCCACGTGGCCCGCCGTCCCGACCACGATGTGTTCGCTGTCGGTGTCGAGCATCGCGCCCTCGCGGACGGTGGCGACGCCGACCAGTCCGTCGGCGTCGTGGCCCTCGCTGCGGTTGCTCACGAACAGTTCGTCGCGCTCGGTCGCGGACCCGTCGTCGGCGATGCCCCACGTCTGGACGTCCTCGATGTGCGCGCCCGCCTCCTCGGCGAGCAGGCTCAGCACGTCCATCGACTCCGAGAAGTCCTCGTGGCTGATTCCGGCGATGCCGCCGTCGTCGGTCACGCCAACGACGTACGTGGCCTCGCCGTCGCCGGACAGCACTCGATGTCGGAGTTGGGCCGCGAGACTCTCCATCCGACCCTCGGCGAGGTGGAGTTCCTTGGTGAGTCGCTCTTTGAACTCGACGCTGCCGCCCTCCTGTTCGCCGCGTTCGAGGGCGCTTTGCAATACGGCCCGGTTAGGGCACATACGACCGGATTAGGGCGGCGACATGAAAAGCTTGCCGCCCAATAGCGCGTTAACTGGTCGCAAACAGGGTCTCCTGCGGTTCTGCGGATTACCGCCGCGTCACGTTGATGGCCATGCTCGAATCCCGGGTGAACTCGACCGTGACGGGGTCGTCGGTGACGTTGTAGTCGTAGGTCAAGGTGGCCGTCGTTCCCTCGGGAACCGAGAAGACCGTCCACCCGGGGTAGCGGTTCCCGGGCGAGATGGGGAAGTCCACGAAGCCGTCGAAGTCGTGGAGTGGCTGATGGCGGTAGGTCCGCTCGTCGGTTCGGAGTCTGAACCCGGACTCTTTCACCGTGACCTTCTGGCCGCCGGTGTTGTTGATGCTCATCTTTACGAGGACGAACTGCTCGCCCTCCGGCGGGTAGAAGGCTTTGCCGTCGCTCTCGTTGGGGTCGATTTCGTCCACGACCTTCGCGTTCCACGTGACGCTGAGTGTGGTCGTGCTGTTGGCCGGTGCGACCGACTCGGCGGAGACGGGACCGCCACTACCGCCGCCGAGGAAGGGCAGCGACGGGCCGAAGAGGACGCCCGTGGCCAACAGGCCGACGACGACCACGACGGCGAGTACGGGTTTCGTCGGGATTCCGCCGCCGAGCGCGCCGGAGACGAGCGACGATACGCGCGACCCGACCGCCCGTAATCGGTCTATCGGCGAGTCGCCGTCGCCGCCCTCGCTCGACGAGTCGTCGGTATCGGCGCTCTCGCCGTACTGCTCCGCAAGGTCCGTCCACTCCTTCCGCTGGAGTATCTGTGCGATGCCGTCGCCGTCGAGCAGTTCGACGCCGGACCCCTCCGAGACCTTGCTGGCGTGGTCGGAGATGCTGCCCGCGGTGACGATAGCCGACTCGTCCACCTCGTACTGCTGGCAGAGCGAGGCGAACTGCTGGACCTGTTGGCCGCCGATTTCGCCGTCGGGGATGGCCCACAGGAGGCCTTCCTCGCCGGTCGCGGGTCGCTGGACCGCGACGAACACCCGTCCGTCGTCGCGCTTGACCTGTGCTTGCCAGCCCTGCCGCTCCCAGAGGCCGCCACGAACTCGCCGAACTCCGACTGGTCCAATCCCTGCAACATGGTTTCACCGCGGGGGCACCGTATTCGGCTTCATATCCTCAGTCCCCGTATAAAAAACATCGGCCCTAGCTCCTCCGGGTGGCCAACAGGGCGGCCGCCAACGCCGCGACGACGCCCGCCGACGCGCCGAATCCGGGGACCGGAACGAGACCGCCGTTGTCCTCCTCGTCCGCGGACCCCTTCTCGGCTTGCTGGCTCAGCGGTCGCTCGGTACCGCGCATCGCCGCCTGCGTGAGACCCTCTGCGGTAGTGGTAGTCGTCGTCGCTGTCGTCGTCACCGTTGTCGTGGTGGTGATGGCGGCCGTCGTGGTAGTCGGTGGCGGCGTAGTCGTCTCCTTCTTCGCGACCATCGCCGGGATGGTCCGTTTCTGGTCGACGAGTCGAATCTCGAAGTTCCGTCCGGGTTCCAACTCCGAGAAGTCGAACGTGGTCTGGAACGTCCTGTCCTTCCCGACCGTGACGGTCCGGGGGTAGAGGAAGGGGGGCGTTCCCGTGTCGCGGGCCGAGATGTTGATGGTCGTTCCGGGCGTCAGCGTCGTCTTGCCGGTGATAGCGGTCTCGTCCTCCACGATTACCTTCTCTCCGGGACCGTTGCGCGCGACGTTCACCCGCCGTTCCGCCACCCGGAACTCCGTCGAGACGTTCTCGCGCTTCTCCGCGAGCGGACTCTTTGCCGGGACGACGAACGAGACGCGATACCTGTCGCCGGGTTCGATGCCCTCGTCCCCGGTGTCCACGACGAGGTAGAACCCCTCGTGGTCGTTGCCGGTGACGAGTCGCTCGACGGATGCACCGGTAAACTCGTTCCCGTCGCCGTTCATCGGCGGGTTCGTCTGGGCGAAATCGACTCGGAGGGCCGCCTCGCCGTCACCGTCCAATCGCGGTCGCTTCAGCGCACCGCGGACGCCGGTGGCGTTGACGTGCAGGAGCAACCAGTCGTCGTGGGCGACCGACTCGTTCCACGGCGGCACCGACACCTCCTGTAGCGCGGCCTTCGAGTTCCGTTCGGTCATGCTGACCTGTCGCGGTGCGATGCGCGCGGTCACGCCGTTCGTCGAACGTTCCTTGACCACGAACGTGCCGAGCGCCCGTTCCTGTCCCTGTATGGTGACGTTCATCTGATACTCGGCGGTGTCGAGGGGCGCGTCTATCGGGGCGGTCCGCAGAGTACGGCTCTGAATCGAGCCTTTGGACGCCCACACCATCTCCGAGAGGGGGTACTTCGTGGACTCGCCGGCTTTGTATGTGTTGAGTCGAAGTCTAGTCGTCCCCTTGCCCACCTGTAACTGCATCCAGAAACTGTCCTCGGCCGACCCCAGATTCACCGTCGCTGCCTGTGACGTTTGGATGGTGATGTTCGCCACGTCGCCGCGCTGTTCGTAGACGACGGTCTTCTCGAACGAGGCACTGCTCGCGGCGGTCGCCGCGGCCGAACCCGTTCCGAGCGACGGGGCGACTGCCGCCGCGAGCAGGAGCGTCACGACCGCGACGGTGCGGTACTTCGGGGGTCTCGCTGACATGGCGGGGTGAAAGTTAGCGAGGTGTTATGACCCATCCGTAATAAATCCGATTGGTGAGAGTCGGGGACAGCGCCCGTGGTGAGTCGCGACGCGAATCCGCCTCGTCGCCGGTCGGACCGCTCCCGACTGGACACCTTTCGGTCGAAGCGTCCTCGGTTCAGTTCCGGTCGTCCAGCACCTCGTACGCCTCTTTGACGCGCTTGAACTCTTCCTCGTCGCCGGACTCGCGGTCGGGGTGGACCGCCTTGACCTTCTCGCGGTAGGCCCGACGCACCGCCTCGCTGTCGGCGTCGGCGTCGAGTCCGAGGACGCGATAGGCCTCGGCCGCGGTCGGTCCAGAGCCGCCGACCGTGCGCGCGCCGCCCGCCCGCTGCCCGCGAGCGCCTCTCGCACCCCGCCGCTCGCCGGAGCCTCGCGCCCCGAACCCGTCGCGGCCGTCGTCGAACCCGCCCCGACGGCCGGAGAACGAATCGCGGGGTCCCGCGCCGAACCCGCCGGTCTCGGACTCGGCCCGGCGGTACTCTCTGGCCCGGCCGCTCACGACCTGTTCGCGTAGCCGACCGCTGGCGTGGTACCACACGAGGTAGGCGGCCACCGCGAACGGGACGGCGATGGCGAACAGCGCGGGAGTGTAGACGAACGCCAGTACGAACTCCAGCGTGGCGATGCCCGCGAGGACCGCCGCCAGTCCGAACAGGAGCCGGTCTTGCTGCACGAGTCGTCCTTCGTGGTACGGGATTGTAAGCGTCCCGCTAGGGCGAACGTTCGGGTCGTAAATCACGTCTCGAACCGCAGGTGAACGGGGATTGAACGACCGACCGTCGCGTCCCGGCCACGACAGCACCTTTAAGTACGAGAAGGCGAAACACCCATCTGAGATTCTGCGGGCGGTGTTAGTCGTGTCGTGTGTCTGGCGGCGTACCGCCCGATAGCCGCGAGTTCACGGACCACGGGGTCGGCCCGATGATGCCGTCCGGCGGAGGGCACCCTGCAGTCGCGTTCGCGGAAGGACTTCGGCGACCGTTTCGGCGCGTCCGCGCTGGCCGCGTCTCCGCGGTCCTTCTGCTCTTTTGCCCTTTCGTCACTCCGAGGACCGCGAGGCCGTAGCGGCGACTCCGCGCGTCTCGTCGCCTCCTCGCGTTCTCGCCGACATAGCAAGACCCATCCCGGCCCGTTCCCAACCTCCACGTATCATGAATCAAAGCGCCGAGGAGACCAAAGTCGAGTGGCGCGAGTGGGGCGAGGCGGCCTTCGAGGAGGCCCGCGAGACCGACCGACCCGTCCTGCTCTCGCTGTCGGCGACATGGTGTTCGTGGTGCCACGAGATGGACCGCGAGGCGTACAGCAACCCCATGGTCGCCGCGAACGTCAACGACTCGTTCGTCCCGGTCCGGGTGGACATCGACCGACAACCCCGGGTTCGGGAGCGGTACAACATGGGCGGGTTCCCCTCGACGGTGTTCACCACGCCGGACGGCGACCTGCTCACCGGCGCGACGTACCTCGACGTGGACGCCACGCGGCAGGTCGTCCAGCGCGTCCGCGACCTCTGGACCCACAAGGGCGAGGACGCCGCCCGCATCCCGCGGAGTCTCCGCGAGGACCCGCCCGCCGGGGAACTCTCGCCCGAAATCGAGCGCCTCGTCGCCGGGCAGTTGGGCGACAAGTTCGACGACCAGTTCGGCGGGTGGGGCGACAGCGAGAAGTTCCCGCTGCCCCGGACCGTGGAGTTCGCGCTCAAGCGCGAGCGCGAACAGGCCCTCGCAACGCTTCAGGCCGTCAGCCAGTACCTCTACGACGACTACGACGGCGGCTTCTTCCGGTTCGCCGAGGGCCGCGACTGGACCGACGTCCACCACGAGAAACTGCTCTCGACCAACGCCGCGCTGGTCCGGGCGTTCGCCAACGCCTACCTCTACACGGGCGACGACGACTACCGCGACCCGGCCGAGCGGACCGTCGAGTACCTGACGACCACCCTCTGGAATAGCGCGGAACGGAGTTCCGCGGACAACGTGAGCGGGCAAGGCCCGCGAGCGGGCGGCGACGCCTTCGCCGGAAGTCAAGCGCCGGGCGACTCGCCGGACGTGCCCGACAGCGCGGGCGAAAATGGCGGTATCGGCGAAGACGGGGACGACAGCGGCGACGGAGTGACCGGCGAGGCAGACGTCGGCGAGTCCGAGTCCGCCGACGACCCCGACTACTACGCACTCGAACCGAGCGACCGCGAGGCGGCCGACGCGCCCGCGGTGGACCCGACCGCCTTCGCAGACTCGAACGCGATGGCCGCCGACGCCCTGCTGACCTACCACGCCTACACGGACGACGAACGCGCACGCACGTACGCCGAACGCGCGCTCGACTACCTCACCTCCGAACTGGTCGAGGACGGCGAGGTGACCCACTTCGACGCCACCGAGAGCGATTCGAGCGAGCGCAGTGAGTCGGGACTGCTCGCCGACCACGCCCACCTCCTCTCGGCGCTCACGACCGCCCGGCAGGTCACCGGCGACGAGGCGTACCTCGACGCGGCGCGCGACGTGGCCGACTACGCGCTCGACGAACTCCGTGAAGACGGCGAGTCGGGCGCGTTCGTGGACGGTCCCCGCGAGGGACCGGGCCTGCTCGACCGGCCGCTGCGACCGCTCGACCACAACGCCGAAATCGCCGACGCGCTCGTGGACCTCGCAATCCTGACCGGCGAGGACCGCTACCGGGAGGCTGCCGAGGGTGCCGTCGCGGCGTTCGCCGACGCGGCTGACCGCTTCGGGGTGCAGGTCGCGGCCTACGCCACCGCCGCGGCCCGCCTCTGTCGGGACCCCCTCGTGGTGGAAGTCGCCGACGACGCCGGGTCGGACCTCCACCGCGCCGCGATGCGCGTGGCCGACCACGAGAAGGTCGTGATTCCGGGCGTCTCGGGCGACGAGTACGAGCGCGGTAGCGCCTACGTGGTCGTCGATGGCGAACGCTCGAATCCCGTGAATACGCCCGAGGAACTGAGCGAACGCGTCGCCGAACTGACCGAGTAGGAGGTCTCTCGTAGCCCGTTGGGCGGGTGTTTTTCGGTTCGTGGATTCTCTGGAGCGTCTCCCGGTAGAAATCGCGTCACCCCTAGAACTAAGTACGTGTGTAAAACATCCTTTACTGTAAAGCACGCTTTACGACAGGTGCGCTTTACATCTACGCAACCATGTCACGAGCTACGACGTCCCGACGAAGTCCACTCGCGAAGAAACGCCTGTATCGTCGCCTGATGGTCGGATTCGTGGGTGGCGGAGTCGCGCTCGCCCTCCTTCTCCGGGAGGTGCTGAACTACCCGATAGTCAGCGAGGCGGTCTACTGGGTCGGCATCCTCGGGTTCCTCGCCGTCTGGTTGGGGAGTTCACAGACGCTGTTCGACGAGCGCGACCGAGCGCTCGAACGGCGCGCCAGTCAACTCACGCTGACCATCCTCGCGCCAATACTGGTCGTCTCGGCGTCCGTCACGCGCCTTCTTCCGAAAGTCAGCGACTACGCCGTCCCGGCCGAAATAGTCCATGCACTGTACGGGTTGGTCGCCGTATACGTCGTGTTCGGCGTCGCCTACGTCGTGGTCCGCTCTCACTCATGAGGAACGAAATCCGAGACCGGCGGGACGCCGAAGGCATCAGTCAGGCCGACCTCGCCGAGGCGGTCGGGGTCACTCGCCAGACGATAAACGCCATCGAGCGCGAGCGCTACGACCCGTCGATAGAACTGGCGTTCAAGTTGGCCCGCCACTTCGACTGCCGAATCGAGGACCTGTTCGACCCCGAACTCGACGGCAACGGTACGGCCGAAGAGTAGTCCTGCGTTCGCGGTTCACGACGCCGAACGCAGTACACGATGTGGAATGTACGAGTACGTTTAAACTGAAAACGACACGAGAGTTTATAGGGACAGAGCGTCTGGCCACTCACATGGCAAGTCTACGAGACCTCGGTCTTTCGGAGTACGAGGCGCGGGCGTATCGGGCACTGTTGGACGCGGGACCGACCACCGCCAAGGAGTTGTCTCGCGCGAGCGACGTGCCGATGGGTCGCATCTACGACGTGCTGAGCAGTCTGGAGACCCACAACCTCGCGCGCTCGCAGAGCGCGAGTCGGCCCAAGAAGTACGTCGCGGTCGAACCCGACACCGCGCTGAACCGCCTGCTGGAGGACAAACTCGCCGAACTCGAAGAGCAGGCCCAGCAGTACGAGGACATCGTGGACGACCTCACCGACGAACTCGACGCGACCGAACCCGTCGAGGAGGGGTTCTGGACCGCCGCGGTCGGTGCCGAGGAGTCGGTGGACCTGCTGGTCGAACGCCTCGACGCGGCCGACGACCGTATCGCGATGGTCGCCGGGACCTCGTCGGCCCAGTTCGACCTCGGCGACGTGGGCGAACTCGTCTCCCGGCACCTCGAAGCGGCGCTCGACCGGGGCGTGGAGGTGTCGCTGCTCATGTCGCCCGAACTCGTGGAGACGCTCCCGCCGAGCGTGGGAAAGCGTTACACCGAGAGCCTCTCGGACCATCCGAAGTTCGCGGTCCGAACCACCGAGGGACTGCAGGGGACGTTCAACTTCATCGACGACGTGGAAGTGTGCATCGAGGTGGCCAACCCCCTGAATCCGGGCGAGGCGTTCGCCATGATAGACATGAAGGACCCCGAGTTCGCGGCGGGCGTCCGCGAGAAGTTTGCGCCCCGGTGGGAGTCGGCCGAACCCCTCTCGTTCGACGGTCGCTGAGGTACTCAGTCTGACGCTCTCTCGGCGCCGAGACCGCTCGGTCCTCGACCGTCCCGGCAGACGGAGTCTACCCGAACACCTTCCGCACGTACCGACTCACGGGGAACAGCGTCTCGCTGACCCGGTCTCTGAGACCGGTCGGTTTGGCGTAGACGACCACGGGGACGCCGAGGTCGTCGGCCCGGTCGATGACCCGGTCGGGCGTCGAACCGAGAACCCACCGTCGGAGGAGTCGGGTTCGGGACGCGCCGATGAACAGCGGCCCGCCGTTCTCGGCGGCCGTCGTGACCAGTCCCTCGGCCACGGTGTCGGCCTCGACCTCGTGGACTTCGACCGGTAGGTCCGACGGAAACGCGTCGAGGGTCCGCTGGACGTCCTCGGCGGTCCCACCGCCACCGCGGGGAGTGACCGCGACGACGTGGACGTTCGTCCCTAACTCACCGAGCGCGCCCACCAGCGCGACCATCGAGTCGTGGTGCGGACCGCCGCCCGCGCCGATGGTGACGGTCTCCATGTCGTCGAGGTCCTCGACCTCGAAGCCTTGGACGAACACCACGTCGCAGGGAGCGTCGTACTCCACGGTCTCGGTGACCTCGTAGTGCTCCTCGGGATAGCCCATCAGGATGAGTTCCGCGTCGTCGTCGCGGGCGGTCTTGTTGATGTCGAAGCCGATGTCGCGCGAGATGTGCCCCTCGACCGTGTACTCGGCGTCCACGCCCGCGGATTCGAGGCGCTCGACGAGTCTGTCGGCGCGCTTCTCGGCGTCCTCTTGGACCATCTCGTAGGGCGTCTGGTCGGGGATGTGCGTGACGTTGACGACCTGCAGTATCGGATTCTCGCCCGCGCGTTCGCAAGCGCCGCGGCCAGTTCGACGTGAACCGGCGCGCGCTCGATGCGGGCCACCGGAACGAGAACCCGATACCGGTCCTCGGTATCGGAGACTCCTTCGGACTCGACGGCTTCGGTCTCCCGAGGTTCGACCGGTCCGGTCTCCTCGGATTCGCGGCCACGAGTGGCCTCCACACCGCTCCGGTTGACCGACTCGCCGCCGCTGGTCCGGACGGGTTGATGTCTGCCCACGGCCTCCTTGGTGAGTTCCTCCACGTCGGGTGCGCCGCCCCACGCGAGGTACGCGCCGACGAGCGCGAGTTCGACGCCGAGACCGATGACGATGCCTCTCGGCGGGAGGTTCGTGATGAGCGCGAGGTTAGCGAGGATACCGACAATCGGGACCCACGGCGTCAGCGGCACCTCCAGCGGTCGGTCCATGTCGGGGAACCGCCGCCGAGAGACGATGAGCGCGACGTTGACGACGGCGAGCGGAGCGAGCAGGTTGAGGTTGGCGAACCCCGTCAGCGCGTCGAGTCCGAGGTGGAGCAGGCCGAGTCCGCCCTCCGCCGGGAACAGCGACATGAACACGAGAATGAGAGTCGAAATCGTGCCCGTCACCGTGACGACGCTCCAGAACGGCGTCCCGTACTCGGGGTGGATGCGGCTGAATCGCCGAGGCGCTTGGCCCTGTCGTCCCATCAGCGACCCGATACCGGACGCCGCCAGAATCGAGGCGTTCGACGCCGACACCATGCTGAAGACGGCCCCGGCGACGATGAGCCACTTGCCGAAACTCCCGAGGAACGCCGCGGCGACCTTCCCCATCGCGGTTTCGCCCTGCCGTGCGACGACCGCCGCCGGAATCGGCGAGTTGACCATCGCCACGATGACGAAGATGTAGAGTATCGTCACCGTCAGGATGCTCGCGCCGATGGCTTTCGGGACGACCCTTCGCGGGTCGATTATCTCGCCCGCGCTGGCCGCGATGGCCGAGAACCCGAAGAAGGTGATGAACGCGACTGCGGCGATGGAGACGATGCCGCCGGCGTTCGTCTTGAACTCCCCGGCGAAGGTGCCGACCGCCTCGGTCGGTCCCTGAAACGCGAACGCGCCGCCGATGAACACCAACAGGACCGCCACCTTCGCCGCGGTCACGATGACCTGAAACGTCCCGCTCTCCTCGGTCCCCTGCGCGTTGAGGTAGCCGAGCAGGACCGCGGTCGTGATTGCGACCGCCCCGTGCGGAATCGGAATCCCGTGCGGGATGATGAACTGGTGGAACCACTCGCCCATCGTGGCGAGGTAGAACGCCGTGGTCGCGCAGTAGCCCATGAACAGCGACGCGCCGACCGCGAACAGGAGTCTGTCGTCCTCGAAGGTGCGCGACGAGAAGAGGTAGCCGCCGCCGTTCTCGCTGTAGATGGACGCGAACTCCGAGTAGGAGGCCGCGGTGATGCCCGCGATGACCGCGGCGATGACGAACGAGACGACTGCGCTGCTACCCACGACCGCCACCGCGGTCCCCGACAGCGAGAAGATACCCGCCGCTATCATCGTGCCCAGTCCCAGTGCGAACGCGACCCTGAATCCGAGTGTCCGAGTGTGTTCCGCCATCCCGCACCCCTCGAAGGGGGTACTCGACGCGTGCTAACTAATGTGGTGGCCCGATTCGGCTCTCCCGGCCGTCCCACGACCGCGGTTCGAGTGCGCAACTGTCGCCGTTCGCCAACTCCGGTAGCCACTCGGCCTCCGTGCAGACACCGACCGAAATCTGGTCGGCGGAGTTCCGTCCGGTTAGCGGGGTCCTCGACCGCTGGGCGCGGAAATCAGCCGTGGCGGTAGTTCCATCACGTGTTGCGTCCGGAAACGAAGCGTTTCTCGATTGAATCCGAATTAAGTCGGTCTCAAGGCGGCGAAATCTGGATTGAGGAGCGTCCGGCTTGAAACCGATAGCGACCGCACGTGTGGACGGGGTGTGGAACGAATGACCGACGCGGAGAGAGACGACGAATCGACCGACGCGAGAATCGACCGACGCACCGTCCTGAAGGGGACCGCGGCCGCGGGCGTCGCGGGGACCGGACTGGCCGGAACTGCGAGCGCGAGCGGTGACGACCAGCGCGAGATAACGTTCTGCGCGGCCGAGGAGGAGACGTTCAGCTACTTCGTGCGCGTGTCCGGGAGCCTCGAACGCGGCGGGACCCACGAGAGCGACGAGTACGACGCGGTGGGCGAGGACTTCGCCGAAGGTGCGGTCAGCGCCGAGCGGTGCGACAGTTTCGTGTTCACCGGGGACGTCGAGAACGTGAAACTCGACGGGCCGGGCAAGGTGTTCGTGGACGGTGACCTCTTGGAGGACACGACGACCGAGGACGAGGAGAAACTCTCGAACCAGATAACCATCCAAGGGAAGGGGACGAGAGTGGAGTACAAGTTCAGAGTGAGCGGTCGGGTCGAACCGGACGACAGCATCGAAGCCAGTGACGAGGTGTCCGATAGCGTCGTCAGAGGTGCGGTCAACTCCGGGTCCGACGTGTTCCGCTACTCGGGCGCCATCGCGTTCGACGAGGCCGACGGACCGGTGACCGTGACGCTCGACGTGAACCCGGACTGAGCGAGCGTGACACTGGCGTCGAAACCGGAACTCACGGCGAATCGGGACGAAAGCATAAACCGACGCGCGCCGTGTCAGACACCATGAATCGGGAGCGACGAGCGGTCCTGCGAGGGGTGGCCGCTCTGACGGGAGTAGCGGTCGGAAGCAATGGGGCAGTCGGGAGCGGAGCAGCGGCCGGGAGTGAAACCGTCGTCGGAAGCGACTCGACGGCCGACGCGGCGACGACCGGCGATAGCGGTCCCAACGACCGGTCGGCCCGCCAAGAGGTGGACACGTCGCTCTCGCCGGGCGTCACGCTGTTCGACCTGAACGGCGACGGCGCGTACACCGCGACGGTGGAGGCGGCGTCGGAGTCGATGCGAGACGACGCCCATCCCCGCCCGATACACGTCACCTCGGACGGGAACTCCACCGTCGATTACGCGGCGTCGATAGCCGCCCCGAGCGCCGGGACGACCCTCGGCGGTCTCGGCGGCCTCAGCTACGACTACTACGAGGGACCGAACAACGTCAATCCGGACGACTCCGGCGGACTCGCGCCCGACGAGACGTTTCTGGTGGTCGAGAACGGCGACGGGCGACACGGGATGTACCTCACGTACGACGCGGGCGGCGACCCCGCCGAGGAGTGGGCGACGTTCGACGTGCTGGCCCGGATGCGGGGCGACACCGGCGGAACGAGTCGCTGGTTCGAGTACACCGACGTCGAATCCGGCTACGACGGCCGGACCTTCGACGACGTCGTTGCCCGGTTCGGCGAGGACGCGAGACTCGTCCGGGTCGGAGTCGGCCACGGCAACGCGGTCAATCCGGCCACGCTCGACCTCTACTACGACAACCTCGTGATAAACGACACCACCAAGCGGTTCCCGGTCTCGGTGACGAAACGGACGGCGCACGCGCCGTCCTTCTGAGGTGCAGACGACGGCGAGAGGCGTCCCGATGCGGTTGCGATTCTACGCCGACCCGCCGATTCTCGGCCCGTGCGAGAAAGGAAATAATCATACGGTGGGCCTTGTAAAGGGTTTCAACAACTGGAGTTAGCTACTGATGCGTGTTATCATCGTCGGGGCGGGCGAGGTCGGGTCTTCCATCGCGTCGAGTCTCGCCGACACCCACGAGGTCGTGGTCGTGGACGTGGACGGGGAGCGAGTGGACGCGCTGACCTACTCGGAGGACGTCCTCGCCATTCAGGGCGACGGCACGTCGATTTCGACGCTCCGAGAGGCTGGCATCGAGGAGGCCGACATGATGATAGCCAGTACCGACGACGACGAGACGAATCTGGTCGCCTGCGGCACCGCGAAGACGGTGGACGACCCGTTCACCATCGCGCGAGTCAAGAACGTCGATTACCTCGAAACGTGGCAGCACGCGGCCGACCGGACCGCGTTCGGCGTCGACTTCATGGTGTGCACGAACCTGCTCACGGCGCAGGACATCGTGCGCGTCATCGGCCTGCCCGCCGCGCGCGACGTGGACCCCTTCGCCGGGGGTGCCGTCCAGATGGCCGAGTTCGGGGTCAGCGCCGACAGTCCGCTGGCCGACCAGACCGTCAGCGAGGCCGACCGGTTCGACTCGCTGACGTTCGCCGCCATCCTCCGAAACGGCGACGTCGAGATACCTCGCGGGGGAACCCGCATCCGGGCCGACGACAAGGTGGTCGTCATCGGGAACCCCGAGAGCGTGCAGGAGTTCGCCCGCGAAATCGCGCCGCGAGAGACGCCCTCCAGCAACGAGGACCTCGTCATCATCGGCGGGAGCGACATCGGCTACCACGTCGCCCGACTGCTGGAGGAGCGCGGTCTCAGTCCGCGACTCATCGAACGGGACGCCGACCGCGCCCGCGAACTCGCCGAGAAGCTGCCCAACACAGTCGTCATGGAGAGCGACGCGACCGACGCCGAGTTCCTCGCGCGCGAACACGTGGACGAGGCCGACGCCGTGGTCGCCGCCCTTGAGAGCGACGAGAAGAACCTGCTGGTCTCGGTGTTGGCCAAGCAACTCGGCGCGCGCCGGACCGTCGCGGTGGTCGAGACCACCGAGTACGTCAGCCTCTTCGAGACGGTGGGCGTGGACGTGGGCGTCAACCCCCGCGAGGTCACCGCCGAGGAGATAACCCGGTTCACTCGCGAACTCCACACCGAGAACGTCTCGCTCATCGAAGACGACCGGGCAGAGGTCATCGAGGTCGAGGTGGACGACGACTCGATTCTCGTGGGCAGACCGATACGCGAGTCGGTCGCCGACCTCCCGGAGGGGTTCGTCGTCGGTGCCATCACCCGCGACGACCAGTTCGTCGTTCCGCGGGGCGACACCGTGGTCGAGTCGGGCGACCACGTGGTCGCCTTCGTGGAGAGAGACGCGCTGGAAGCCGTGACCGAACAACTATGACGCGGGGAGCGACGGGGACTCGCGTGCCTTCGTCTACGCTACGGGTGAGTCGCCGATGAACCTGCGCGTGGACTGGCGGGCGAGTTGCAGTCTGGTCGGTACTGTCGTCAAGTGGCTGGCGGTCGCGATGGTGTTCCCGCTCGCGCTCGCGGTGTTCTACGGTGAGGGCGTGGCGACGTTCCTCGCGTCGATGGCGCTGGCGGTCGGTATCGGGTGGTCCCTCGAACGCTTGGACGACGACCCCGACCTCGGGGCGCGCGAGGGGTTCCTGATGGTCGCGCTGACGTGGCTCGTGGTGTCGTTCGTCGGCGCGTCGCCCTACGTCATCGCCGGACAGGGGACGGTCGGCCAACCGGTCAACGCGCTCTTCGAGTCGATGAGCGGGTTCACGACCACCGGAGCGACCGTGATGGGCGACATCGGCTTCGGGACGCACTCGCGGGCGCTGATGATGTGGCGACAGCAGACCCAGTGGCTCGGCGGGATGGGTATCGTGGTGTTGGCGGTCGCCATCCTGCCCGAACTCTCGGTCGGGGGCGCGCAACTGATGGACGCGGAAGCGCCCGGCCCGGGAATCCAGAAGCTCACGCCCCGCATCGCCGAGACCGCTCGCGCGCTCTGGGGCATCTACCTCGCCGTCACCGCGCTGGAGATGGTCCTGCTGTACTCGCTCCACCTCGCTGGTCTCGCGCCGAACATGACCTTCTACAACGCGGTCGCTCACGCGCTGACGACGATGCCGACCGGCGGATTCTCGCCGGCGGCCCGGAGCATCGAGGCGTTCTCGGCGGCGGTCCAGTGGGTGATAATCCCGTTCATGGTGGCCGCGGGGACCAACTTCGCGCTGTTCTGGCACCTGCTCAACGGCGACTTCGACACGTTCCGCGAGGACACCGAGTTCCGGTTCTACGCCGGCGTGTTGGCGGTCTTCTCCGGACTCGTGGCGGTGCTGCTGTTCACCGGCGGCACGCCCGAACTCACCGCCGTCGGACCGCTCTCCGGAAACGCCGAGAAGGCGCTCCGGCAAGCCGTCTTTCAGGTCGTCTCGCTCGTGACGACCACCGGGTACGCCAGCATGGACTTCGCCCAGTGGGGGACGCCGGCCCAGTACGTGCTGTTCGTGATGCTGTTCGTCGGCGGGTCGGCGGGTTCGACCGGTGGCGCGGTCAAAATCGTGCGCTGGCTGGTCATCCTCAAGTCCATCAAGCGCGAACTGTTCACCACGGTCCACCCCGAGGCGGTCCGGCCGGTCCGACTCGCGACCGGGCGCTGGACGAACGTGCGGTCCGGGGCATCTACGCGTTCACCCTACTGTATCTCGTCATCTTCTTCGTCGGCACCCTCGTCGTGTACGTCATCGGGGTCCCCACCGTGGACCTCGTCGCGCTCGACGCGATGAGTGCGGTCGCGGCGACGCTCGGCAACGTCGGTCCGGGATTCGGCATCGTCGGGCCGATGGCGAGCTACCTCCGGTTCCCGCCGACGACGAAGCTGTTCATGGTGTTCCTGATGTGGATAGGCCGACTCGAAATCCTGCCGGTGCTGGTCCTGCTCACCCCGGCGTACTGGCAGTCCTGAAGACTCCGTCCTACTCCCGGCCTTTTCCGAGGAAGTCCGCGACCAGTAGCTCGTGACCGCGGCGGAGTCGTTCCGAGACCGCCTGCCGCGAGATGTCGAGTCGGTCGCCGACCGCTTCGAGGTCCACGCTCCGCGGCACGCTGTAGTACCCCATCTCGTAGGCGGTCGAGAGCGTTCGACGCTGTTTGTCCGTCAGGCCGCTTTCGGCGGTCAGCGTCTCGTCCGACCCGTAGAGTCGGGTTACGGTCGCCTCGTACTCCCTGCGGAACTCGTCGTCGAACACCTCGCCCACGTCGTCGTGGTCGGCGAACCGGAGCTGGAACCGCCAGACGCCGTCGGTGGCGGTCGCGCCGAGTATCACGCCGTCGCGGTCGAAGATGCGCTCGGCGAACCGGCAGATGGCCGCGTCGAACCGAATCTCGAACAGGTCGGCGTCGCCGTCCTCGCCGAGTCGCTGCGCGTCCGCGACCGACGAGTCGGTCGTAAACAGGTCGGGGAGGCGGTCGGACTCGACGCCCGAAACCCACGCGAACGACCCGGTTCGGTCGCCCGCCCCGCCGACGGTTCGCTCCATCCGCAACGCCGCGTCCGGAGCGCGCTCGAACGTCTCCGCCAGCGCGAGCGTCGATGCGGGAACGGCTATCTCGAACGCGGTCGCTACGCCCATGTGTCTCCGGACCCCTCCGCCCCCGTCGAACGACGACTCGGCGCTCGCGACGTGACTGATGGCATCACTCTCATCGTCCCCACTGTTGACAGAACGCTAGCATAAGAACTCGGTCTCGATATTAATGCTCCAATCGGCGCGTCACTGCCCGTTGACGAGTAGGGTGTTGCGGACCAGCGCGTCGTGACCCCGTCGGAGGCGCTGGGAGACCGAGTTCGTGGAGATGCCGAGGCGGTCGGCGATGTCCTCGACGGTGGCCTCGCGCGGCACCGAGAAGTAGCCCAGTTCCGACGCCAGCACCAGCGTCTCGCGCTGCTCGGGCGTCAGGCCGAACTCGCCCTCCTTGGGTTCGGTCGTCCGGTACTTCCGGTGGAGTTCGAACTCCGATTCCAGTTCCTCGTAGAACGCCGAGAGCCTGTCCTCGTCTGCGAACCGGAGTTTGAGGAACCACTCGTCGTCCGCGACCGCCTCCTGCACGATGGCGTGTTCGTCTATCATCGCGTCCACCTGTCGCTCGACGGGTTCGCTCCACTCTATCATGTAGAGGGCCGTCCCGTCGAGTCGGTCGAGCGTCGCCACCTCCGAGACGGTCTCGTCGTCCTCCATCGCCGCCTCGAACGCACCGAGGTCGCCGCCCGACGCCCAGAGGAACGGCATCACCCACTCCCTGCTGTGTGTGGCGAGACGCTCCACCTCGACCCGCATCTCCGGAGCGGCGTCGAGGGCCGTCCCGAGCGCGAAGTCGTCGGTCGGAATCGAGAACTCCGCGATGAAACTCATGCTATCCGAGTTGGACCCCCGGACGGAAACCTCGTGTGGCTGGTCGGCGACCTCCCGCGACGACCGGCGCGGTGGCGTGCTGACTACCTCTCCCGCGACGAGACCGACCGCGACTGATTCAGCTCCGACCGCCGCGCTGGCCCGTGCAGACCGGCAACAGTACTTTGGTCGCACTCGGCGTACCGGTGGCATGGTTCGCGCGTACGTAGCGATAATCACTGGGACCGGAGCGTCGGAGGACGCCGTGGCCGCCGTCCGCGACCTCCCGGGAGTCGCGTCGGCTCACATCGTCTCGGGCGACTTCGATATCGTGGCCGAAATCGAAGGCGAGACGGTGCGTGACCTCCAGCGAATCGTCACCGACGGGATTCACGAGGTGGCGGGCGTCGGGACCACCCGGACGTACGTCCAACTGGACTGAGACTACCCGTCGAGCGAAATGAACGACACGTCGCGCCGGAGCATGTACTCTCGGAAATCGGCCACGACGTCGGGTAAAACCGGGAGAATCCCGCGCTCGAAGCTCGCTATCACTACCTCGTCATCCACGAATCCCGTGAACAGTATCTTGGTGTCGGCGACCTTGATTATCTGGTTCACGTTGTCGGCGTTCATCAGTTCCTCGTAGCTCTCGCTGGCGACGAGTTCGAGGAGTTCCGACTCGACCTCGCGCTGGCGGCGGTCGGTCCAGTCGAGGTCGTCCCGGAGGTGGAGGAGTTCGACGTCGTCGGTCTCGCCCGTCTCGGGGTCGGTGCGGACGAAGTAGCGGAGTTTGTCGTCCGCGTGGTCGAGCGTAATCGAACACATGTCCTCGCAGATAGTCATACTGCTTTCCGTGGACGCGCCGGAGATAAATCCCGTGAACCGAGTCAGACCGCGCCGACCCACGCCCGGAACGACTCGGGTTGGTCGTACACCTCGCGGAAGATGCGCTCGACGCACTGGGCGACTCGGTTCGGGTCGGCGAGCGCCGACACCCGGACGTTGACGCCCTCGGTCTCCTCGGGCCGGACGAGGTCGTCGATTTTGAATGCCGGAAACTCACCGAGGACTGACTTGAGGGCGTCCAACTCCGCGTCGGTGCAGTCGAGGTTGAGCGTCCCGTCGCCGAACTGGACCCACGGCGGCGCTCGCTCGGGGTCGTCCGCCGGTTCGTCGGCGTCCGCGTCTTCGGTTTCGTCCGCGTCGGCGTCCCCGGTTTCGTCCGCGTCGGCGTCGAACGCGACGCGTCCGCGTCGGCCTCGAACGTGGTGAAGGCGCTCCCGCGCTCGCGGTGGGCGGTGATGGCCTCCGCGAACAGTCGCTGGCGCTCCTCCGGCGTCTCGGCGTCGAATCTGGTCATGGCCCGTGGTACGCGGGCGGCCCTGAAAAAGGCCACCCGAACGGCGGGGTTTTTGCCGCTGCAATCGCATGCGGATGGTATGACGCTCGACCCGGTGCACTTCGACGGCATCGCGGGGTTGGCCGACCGCATCGACTACGACGCCGAGGACCAGGACCACCGGGACGCCGCCGAGACGGTCTGGGAGAACTTCCTCGACCCGCTGGTCGGCGACGACGGGGCGATTCTCGAACCCATCGACGAACTGGCCCGCCGGCAGGTCGATACCGAGGAGATAGCCCTCGAAGACGCCCCGTTCGAGACCACCCACGGTCTCGACGCCGGGACGCTCAACCCCAAGCCGTTCAAGAACGGTCTGGTCCTCGACGTGGCCCACGCCGCGATGAGCGCGACGCCGTCGGACCTCGACCTCCACGACTCCCGGACCGTGGTGAAGGCGCTCCACTCGAACGACACCTCGAAGAACTTCGGCACCGAGTGGGAGGAGTACGACGACGGGAGTCAGCGCAGAATCGTCCACACGCACCTTCCCCAGAACCAGTACGAGGAGGACGTGGTCCACGCCCTCGCGCTCTACCTCGCCGAGAGCAGTCACGCCCTCGAACACGCCGAGCGCGTCTCGGAGTTCCTCCTGCTCGACGGCCCCATCTATCCGAAGGGCGTCCTCCGGTGGAAGTACCGGAGTTCGGTCCTGACCGACCTGTTCGAGGAGTCGCCGCTCGTCCGACAGATTCTGGACAACTACGTCGAACTGGTCGAGACGTTCGCCGACCGGGGCGTTCCGCTTGCTGGATTCGTCAAGAACGTCTCGTCGAAGTCGGTGGTCCGCACGCTCAAGCGCGAGACCGACTTCGGGCCGGTGCCGTGGGCGCACGACGCCGGTCTGTTCGCCCAGATTCTCGAACGCCGGGAACTCGTGGACGGCGAGTTCGAGCGCCTGACCGACGACCTGACGCTAACCAACTGGTTCGTCTCGACGGGCGGCATGGACGAGTTCTTCGCGGCGGAAGGCGGCCACAATCTCGACCGGGGTCTCGACCCCGAGCAGTATCAGGTCACGTTCTGCGTGGTGTACGACCCCCGAAGGGACCTCGTGTTCAAGGTCGAAGCCCCGAGGGTGTTCACCGACGACCCGGAACTCCGCGAGGCCATCGAGCGCCAGATTCTCGGGGAAATCGCGGTCCACCGCGGACCGCCCCGTGCCATCTCGAAGGCCGACGACCTCGCGGCCATCGACCGCGGGAGCGTCGATTCGCTGGTCACGTCGTTCGAGCGCTCGCTCGACACCGAACTCGACGAGAACTACAACGCGGTCCGGTGGGGACGCGGTTACTGAGACCGAAAAGAGAGTTACTGCGGTTCGGCGGTCTCGATTTCCTGCTTCTCGACGGTCACCTCGACGTCCTCGGGGTCGATGCCGATGCGGGCGAACTGGGTCTTGACGTGTTCGCGGGCGGCCTCGGTCGCCTGCTCGCGCGTGTCGAACCCGCGGGGCATCGGCGACTCGAAGGCCACGTTGACGTCCTCGCCGTCCACCTGCTGGACCGTCCCGCCGCTCTCGACCTGATAGAACTCGTCGCAGACCCAGACGTACGGGGCGTCCTCGTCGGGCGCACCCTTGAACCGCGGCGCTCGCTCGCCCCGCTCGTACAGCGTGCCAGTCAGCGTCGTGCCCCCGGCGTCGCCACGGATGAGTAGCATGAGCGGACGTAGGGCGCGGGCAGATAAAAGCGGTCCGCCTCCGCGAAGTATGCCCCGTGGGTCGCGCTATCTCGACCGTGGTCGAGCGCCGCGGCGACCGGGACTGCGACCGGCGGGCAGTCCGACGACGACTCTCCGCCCGCACCGGAGGGAAACCTGTTTGTCCCATGCGCCCATTGCCGGGGAACGATGACCGACCTCGGCGACTTCAGCAGGGACGACTCGGATGCCTCCGAGTCCGACGACTTCGAGACGGACCCCTCCGACCGCTCGGACGACGATTTCTCGGGCTTCGAGTCCGACGACCCGGACTCCGACGTCCCGGGACCGACCTCGACGGCGTGGGCGACTTCGACACCGGCACGTCGAGCGCCGCGACGCGGGGCGACGACCGCTTCGACTCGATGGCCACCGACCCCGTGGGCACCGACCGCGGCATCGGCACCCTCTCGGCGGCCGAGGGCCTGCGAATCGGCGAGGAGGAGGACGAGACCCACCTGCAGGCGTACGTGACCGCCGACAACCGCGAGGACGTGCGGGTCGGCAAGTACCTGCTCGTGGGCTACCCCGACGGCGAGAAACTGTTCTGTCGCATCTGCGCGCTGGAGTACCGACAGGAGTACCGGGTGGACGACGCCACCGAAATCCACTCCAAGCGCGCGATGCGCCGCGAGGACATCGAGGAGACCGACTACAAACTGATGGCGGACCTCGAACCCGTCGCGATTCTCTACGAGGACGGCGACGGTTCCGAGGTCGAACTGAAGCGCCGGATGACCGACCGGGTGCCCAAGCCCAAGTCGGTCGTCCGCGAGGCCAGCGACAAGTCCGAAATCAAGACCGGCCTGAAGATGCCGGGCGACGGCGTGTTCCTCGGCCACCTCTCGGTCGGCGGCGAGAAGGTCCGGACCGCGGCCGAACCGCCGACCATCGACTACCGCCTGAAGGACGACTACGAGGACGGCGACCCCCTCGTCTTCCGACACACCCTCGTCGCGGGGGGCACCGGGTCCGGGAAGACCCACGGCGCGAAGAACGTCCTCCGGCAGTTCCTCGCCGACGAGCGCCGCTACGAGATGGAGGACGGCGCGAACCGCCGGGCGGCAGTCGTCCAGTTCGACCCGCAGGACGAGTACGCCCAGATGCACGACGACAACCCGGACGTGACGGCCGAGGACGAGCGCCGGTGGGAGTCCGAGAACGTCGCCCACGGCGGCCACGACGACACGAAGGCGTTCGTCCCGAAGGTCGAGGGCGGGTCCTACGCCGCCGACCACCACCGGGCCGAGCAGGTCGCGTTCACGATTCCGTTCTCGATGGTCGCGCGCCGCCCGTGGCTGGTCGCGGGCGCGAGCCTCAACGACAACCAGTACAACGCCCTGCGCCTGCTGCTCGACCGCTTCTTCGACCAGTACGGCGAGGCGGGCACCTACGAGGACTTCGTGGACTACATCGACGACCCCGCGCTCCGCGAGGAACTCGACGAGAGCGGTCGGGTCCACGAGGCGACCTACGACGCGGTGAAGCGCCGGGCCATCAGTTCGGCGTTCTACAGCGTGTTTGACCAAGACGCCCGGCCCATCACCGACCAGATACAGCAGTTCGTCAAACCCGGCCAGTTGAGCGTCGTGCCGACCTACCACCTCAACGACTCGCGTGCGACCGAGGTGGTCGTGCTGGCGCTCGCCAGTCTGCTCGTGGACGAGAAACTCTCGAACGACCCGACCTACACCCGAATCAAGGAGACGCCGCTCGTGGTCGGGATGGACGAGGCTCACAACTTCCTGACCGACGCCGACAGCGTGCAGTCCCGGAAGGTCATCACGAAGTTCACGGAGGCCGCGAAGCAGGGTCGCAAGGAGCGCCTCGGCCTGTTCCTCATCACGCAGGACCCCCAAGACATCGACGACGCCGTCTTCAAGCAGATAAACACCACCGTCGTCCTGAATCTGGGCGACGAGGACGCCATCAAGAGCGTCAACATCCCGGCCGAACTCGAAGGGAAGGTCCCCTACATGGAGAAGGGCCAGATGGTCGTCTACTCGCCCGACAACTCCGAACCCGTCGAGATAATCGGTCTCTCGAAGTGCGTGACGAAGCACGGCCGGGACTGACCTCCGCGTCGGGTGTCTCACTTCCTGCCGCACTCCGTCCGCCCGACGCCTCCGGCCTACCTTTTTGTCGGTTGGGTCTCTCGTAGCAACCGAGATGGACCTGTCACCGACGTGGCTGGCGCTGGGACCCCTCGCGGCGTTCGCCATGTCGCTGTACTTCCTGCGACACCTCTGGCCCTACCGGGCGGAACCCGGCGGGTGGCTGTTCATCGCCACCATCGTCTGCGAAGCCATCTGGACCGGCGCGTACGGCGTCGCGCTCACGGTTCACGACCCCTCGCTCCGATGGCTGTTCGAGATTCCCATCTGGTTCGGCAAGAGTTTCATCACGGTGTTCTTCCTCGCGTTCGTCCTCGAATACACCGGGCGGGGCGAACTCGTGCGTTCGAAGTGGATGGGTCTCGTCGCCGCGATGCAGACCGCGTCGGTCCTGTTGGTGGCGACTAATCCGCTCCACCACCTCGCGTGGAGTAACTACCACGTCGAACCGGTGTTCGGTGCGGCCACGGTCGCCTACACACATCAACCGTGGCTGTTCGCGACCATGCTGACCTTCTACTTCCTCGGCGGGGGCGCGATGGTCGTCCTCGTGGACGCGTTCGTCAGTTACGGGGAACTCTACCGCGGCCAGACCATCGCGGTGGCGCTCTCGCTCGTCGCGCCGTTCGCGGCGAATCTGGCGTGGCTGTTCGAGATGGGTCCCGCTCCGGCCTTGGACCTGACTACCTCCGCGCTGGCCATTCACCTCGGGTTCGACTTCTACGCGTTCTTCCGCCGGAACATGTTCGAGCAGACGCCCGCGGCCAGACGCATCGGCGAGCGCGCGGCCATCCACGACCTCGGCACTCCGGTCGTCATCGCGGACCGCGAGGGCCGGGTCATCGACGTCAACGAGGAGGCCGAGCGCGTGTTCGACCCCGACGCGACCGCCGGGGTCGGTGACACGCTCGACAGCCTCGTGGACGCGCAACTCGACCTGTCGGCGGACGAGCAGTCCGCGACCGTCCGTACCGACGGCGAGCGGCGAGAGTACAGCGTCACCAGTTCACCGGTGTCGGACTCGACGGGGACTCGCGTCGGCTACACGCTGGTCTTTCAGGACGTGACCGCGGACAGGCGGCGCGAACAGCGCCTCGAAGTCCTCAACCGCGTCCTGCGGCACAACCTCCGCAACGACCTCTCGAAGATAAACGGCTACGCCGAGTTGATTCGGGACGGTACCGACGACCCCGCAATCGAGGGCCACGCCGAGACGGTGCTGACGAACGGCCGCGGACTGGCCGAACTCGGCGACAAGGCCCGGGAGTTCGAGCGGGCGATGGACGGCGAGCGCCACCGCAAACGGGTCGAACTGAGCGCACTCGTCACAGACGTGACCGACGGCTTCCGGACCGAGTACCCCGACGGTCGAATCGAGACCGACGTGCCCGTGGGACTCGAACTGGAGACCGACCCCGCAATCGTCCGACTCCTGCTCTCGAACCTCGTGGAGAACGCGCTCGAACACGGCGGGGACGACCCTCGCGTCGAAATCGCTCTCGCGGACGCCGAGGCGGACTCGCGCTCGGCGACGCTGGAAGTCCGCGACGACGGGCCGGGCATCCCCGACCACGAGGTGGCGGTCCTGACCGAGGGCGGCGAGAACGACCTCGAACACGGCAGCGGTCTCGGTCTCTGGGTGGTCGAGTGGAGCGCGAGCGCCCTCGGCGGCGACGTGTCGTTCGAGCGCGACGGCGGCACCGCCGTCACCGTCAGGCTACCCGGCGTGGTCACACGTCCGACACCGTCGGCGTCCTGAAAGTTTAACGCGACGCCGGTCGAATATCCGCTATGACCAAACGCATTCTCGTTCCCATCGACGGTTCGTCCCAGTCCGACGACGCGCTCGAACACGCACTGAAGGAGTTCGGCGACCACGACCTCACGGTCCTCCACGTCATCGACCCCGTCGATACGGGGTACAGCGGCCCGGTCGGCATCCCCGGCGGGTCCGAGGAGTGGTACGAGAAGGCCAAGCAGGAGAGCGAGGAACTGTTCGAGGACGCCCAAGCGGTCGCCGACGAGTACGGCGTCACCCTCGACACCGCCGCCGAACCCGGTCGCCCCGCTCGGACTATCGTGGAGTACGCGGACGACGAAGGGTTCGACCAGATAGTGATGGGGAGCCACGGTCGCTCGGGCGTCTCGCGCATCCTGCTCGGGAGCGTCGCCGAGACGGTGGTGCGACGCGCGACGATGCCGGTGACGGTGGTGCGCTGAGTCGGCGAACGAGCGAGCGCAGACCCGTCTTTCCACGGCGAAGACCGAGCGTCGGACCCCAGTCGAGTATCAGCAGTTGCACCGCGAGCGAACGAGCGAAGCGAGTGAGCGAGCGGCCTTTTTTTGGTGCAGATTTTTTCGAGGAGTGGCGTCCGCAGCGCCGAAGGCGCGAGGACACCCGACGAAGAAAAAAGGTGCTAGAATATGTTCGCCTGCCGGTAGACGCTGATGCCCTCGTTCGTGATGGAGTAGGGTTTGATTTCGCGGGAGTGGTTCGCGTCCCGAATCTTCTGAATCTCGACCGCCAGCCTCGTCTCGCGGAAGTCGTCGGAACTCCGGATGTACCGCAGGATGAACACCGCGTCCACGAGGTACTCGATGATGCCGTGCCGGGAGGCGTAGGCGTTGTCCTCGCTGGCCTCGCTGGTGAGCATCGTCGTCACCCCGGCCTCCTTCAGGCTCTTGGTGAAGTCGTAAATCTCGTTCCGACGGGTGGCTTGGTCGTCGTACATCATCTCCAGCAGCGACACCGAGTCCAGCACGAGGCGGGTCGCGCCGAACTCCTCGACCAGTCGCGGCAGGTCGTTGCGGATGGAGGTCAGACTGTTCGCCATCTCGATGGGGTCGAGGTCGATGACCGCGAGACTGCCCCCTTCCTCGTACTCGTCGAACGCCCAGCCTTTCTCGGTCGCCGTGCTGACGATGCGGTCGTGACTCTCTTCGAGGGTGATGAACACCGCGTTCTCGCCCTGCTCCAGCGCCTCGTGGAGGAACTGGAGACCGAAGGTGGTCTTCCCGGTCCCGGCCGACCCGACGGTCGTCATGAGCGACCGCTGGGGGACACCGCCCTGAATCATGCTGTCGAGACCTTCGATGCCGACGTCGATGCGGGGGATGTCGGACTCGAACTCCTCGTCGTCGAACTCCTCGCTCTCGAAGGGTTCGCCGCCGCCGAATCCACCGCCGAACCCCTCCGCGTCGCCGGACCCCATGCCGAACTCGCCGCCTCCGCCGAAACCGCCGTCCGAGTCGCCTCCGGTCGCGTCGGCGGGGCCGCCCCCTGCCGGTCCTCCCCCGCTTCCCGTCGGTCCTGTCCCGCCACCTGCCGGACCTGCACCGCCGCCGGGCGCGTTCTCGAACGCGCTGGCGAAGTCCTCGTCGAAGAGGTCGCCGTCCTCCTGCTCGGCGTCGTACGGGTCGGCGTCCGCGAATCCGCCGGAGGGTGCGCTCCCGGACGATTCGGTCGTCGCGTCCGAGTCGCCCGCGAGCGCGTTCGCGTCGTCGCTCCGGCCGGCGCCGAAGTTCGCCGGGTCGTCTCCGCCGGAGTCGCCGATTTGGTCCGTCTCGGGGTCCGCAGGTTCGGTGTCGTCAGCTTCGGCGTCTGGGCGGTCCGTCTCCCCGGTTTCGGCGTCGGCAGTCGGGGACTCGTCGCCCTCAGCGCCGTCTTCGTCGTCCTCGTGGAGTGCGCGCTCGAACCAGTCGTCGTCCTCGGTCACGGGAGCCACCTCCTCGTCGGTCGAGCGCGGCGCATACCGGCCACCTCGGACCGACCGCATTTCAATGTTTCTCGCCGGCGCGTCGGCGGACTTTTGACGGGCGGGCGAGAAGGGCCAACGATGAGAGTCGGCATCGTCGCCCAGAAAGGGAACTCCCGCGCCGCGGTTCTGGCCGAACGGATACGCGAGACCCTCCCCGAGGAGGTGACCGTCCGACTGGACGACGCGACCGCTCGGCGCTTGGACGAGGAAGGGCACCCGGTCGAGCAGATGGACGCCTGCGACCTCGTGGTCTCCATCGGGGGCGACGGCACGTTCCTCTTCGCGGCGCGCGGTGCCGGACCGACGCCGATTCTGGGCGTCAACCTCGGCGAAGTCGGGTTCCTCAACGGCGTCGCGCCCGAGGACGCGGTCGAGACCGTCGAGGCGGTCGTGGCGGGCTATCGAGAGACCGATACGATTCCCTCGCGGGAGGTTCCCCGACTCCGGGCCACCGGCGAGGGCGACTGGTCGGTCCACCCGGCGCTCAACGAAATCGTCGTGCAGGGGCCACAGCGCGGCCACGGCAACGGACTCGACTACGAGGTCCGGGTGGACGACCGCGTCTTCACCGCCGGACGCGGCGACGGCGTGCTGGTCTCGACGCCGACCGGAAGCACGGCGTACAACCTGAGCGAGGGCGGGCCGCTGGTCCACCCCGACGCCGACGCGCTCGTGATTACCGAGATGTGCGCCGGCGAGTCGATGCCGCCGCTGGCAGTTCCCAGCGACAGCGTGGTCGAAGTTCGGGCCGACGGCGCGGCGTTCGGCTACGTCAGCAGCGACAGTACGCGCGAGCGATTCGAGACGCCGGAGACGGTCACGGTTCGACCGGACCCGGACCCGACCCGCATCGCCGAACCCTCCAGCGACTTCTTCCAAGCGCTCGGGAAACTCGATTGAGAGGGTCGGTCGTAACTCCGTTCACCACTGGGCCGCCACGACTGCGTATCGCGCGCCACCGTCCGACGCCCGGCCAGATTGGGTCGAAATCACGACCGACCACCCGATTCTGCCGAAAGGGAAAGTCCTAATCCTGCGGGTTCGCTACGCTCAGGTAATGGAAGAACAACTGCCGGACGTACAAGCCTCCGAACCGGACGTGACCGTGGGGCTGAACCGCGTTGGCGTGACCGGCGTCACGAAGTTAGTGGAACTGGCCCGCCCCGACAAGCGGCCCATCGTGCTGACCGCGGAGTTCGAGGTGTTGGTGGACCTGCCGAGTTGGCGGAAGGGCGCGGACATGAGTCGCAACATGGAGGTCGTGGACGAGATTCTGGAGGACGCCGTGAGCGAACCGACCTACTCCGTCGAGGACCTCTGCGGCGAGGTGGCCGAGCAACTGCTCGACAAACACGACTACACCTCGAAGGCCGAGGTCAAGATGGAGGCCGAGTACATGATAAAGGACCGGACGCCCGAGAGCGACCGCCCGACGCAGGCCACGGCGGACATCATCGCCAGCGCGACGGCGACCGAGGACGGTACTCGCGAGGAAATCGGTGCGCGCGTGACCGGGATGACGGTCTGTCCCTGCTCGCAGGGGATGATGAGTCAGACCGCCCGCGAGAAACTCGAAGACCTCGGGGTCGGCGACGAGGAAGTCAGGGAGTTCCTGCAGGAGGTCCCGCAGGCGGGCCACTCCCAGCGGGGTCACGCCACGCTCACGGTCGAGAGCGACGGCGCGCCCGAGGCCGACCTGATGGACCTCATCGAGGTGGCGCGCGACTCGATGAGCGCCCGCATCTACAACCTCGCCAAGCGCCCCGACGAGGACCACATGACCTTCGAGGCCCACGCGAACGCCAAGTTCGTGGAGGACTGCGTGCGCGACATGGCCGAGGGTGTGGTCAACGAGTTCCCGGACCTGCCCGACGACGCGGTGGTGACGATGAAACAGAGCAACGACGAGTCCATCCACCAGCACAACGCCCACGCCGAACGCGTCGCCGAAGTTGGGGCGCTCCGCGAGGAACTCGCCGACGACTGACCGCGCTCGACGAAACCGACGGATTTTCCCTCTCAGTTTTCGATAATTTTCGTATGGCCGACAGCTTCACCTTCGCCCTGACGACCGTCGCAGTCGGCGTCGCCGCACTGGTCCACGCCGTCTTCACGTGGCCGCTCGACGCGACGGTCGCGCTGTTCGTCGGTGGTGCCGCCGTGGCGTTCGTCGCCGAGGCGGTCGCCATCGGTCTCGGATGGCTCGAACACCACATCGGTCCGAAGCTTCTGGGCGTCCCGCTCTACGTCCTCCTCGGCTGGACGGGCGTCATCTACGTCGTGTTCCGGGTCGGTCTCCTCGTCACCGACGGAGCGGCCGCGGTCGCAGTCGCGGCCCTGCTCGCCACCGGATACGACCTGCTGGCCGACCACCACGGCGTTGAGGACGGACACTGGACGTACACCGACGACCTCCCCGGTCCACGGCGCCGCGGCGTCCCGTGGTGGAACTACGCCGGGTGGACGGTCATCAGTGCGGTCACGGCGGGCCTCGCCCTTCCGCTCCTCTGACTCGCCCCGAACTGGTCGCCGACGCGGTGCGGCCCGCCGATTCGAGACGGCAGCCCGGAGAGCCGGACCGACGCTTCCTTCGAGGGTATCCCGCGACTGTTACTCCCACACACTCATACGCCTCGATACCCTATCGAAACGAGTGAGAACCCGATGAGCGTCACAGGTCTCTGCCAGATTTGCGAGCAGAACGACGCCGAACACTCGTGTCCGAACTGCGGGACGCTGGCCTGCGAGAAGCACTGGGACGAGGCGACCGGTCTCTGTGCGCAGTGCGCCGCGGCCGTCGAGCGCGGCGGCGGCGACGAGAGCGCGGTCCGGCCCGACGACCTCGACGACGACGAAGTGATGCGATTCTGAGCGCGGACGTCCGCCTCGTCGGTCAGCGATGGCGGTTCAGTTGCCCCGCGAGTCGCCCGGCGGCCTGTCGGGCCGCCGCGGCGTAGTCGTCCTGCCCCCGCCGACGTCCGCGTCCGGCGGTCTCCCCGGCGTAGAGGACCTCCCGCGAGGTCTCCACCAGTCCGAGGCCCTCGTTCGCGCCGCTCGCGGGACCGACGTGCGCGGCGACCTCCGGGTCGTTTCTCGCGCCGCCGACCGCGAAGAAGGGCCGGTCGGGCGCGCGCTCGCGGAGGGTTTCGACCGTCTCGCCGTCGCCGCCGACCAAGAGACCCACGTCCGCCGCGGCGTCGGCGGCCCACGACGCCCCGAGTTCGGCCGCGCGCCCCGCGAGCGTCGGCTTCTCGTCCTCGTCGTCCGTCTGCTCGTCTTCGCCGTTGTGGTCCGTCATCTCGCCCTCCGCCACTTCGCGGTCCTGTAGGTCCGCCGCACCGGCGTTCGGCGTCCGGCAGGTCACGAACACGCCGAGGTCGCGGTCGAGGACGGGCGCGAGCGCGTCCCGGCCGAGATACGGCGAGACCGTCACGGCATCTACGCTGTCGAGCAGGTCGGCGTCTGGACTCGGGATTTCGGCGTACTTCGCGTCGAGGACGACCGGGACGCCCCGACCGCGGGCGTACGCGACGGTCTCGGCCAGCGCGGTCCACCCTTCGGGGTCGGCGTAGTAGGCGGGCGCGACCGAGTACGCCGCGACGCCCTCGTAAGTCGCGTCCACGATTCGGCGGTTGAACGCCCGCCGGGGGTAGTCGTACTCCCGGCAGTCGTCTGGGAGGCGTGCGGGGTCGGGGTTCAAGCCCACCGCGAGGACGCCGCCGGTCGTCCGGATTCGCTCGCGCAGGCGGTCGAAGAAGGTCATACCGAGCGTTGCGATGGGTCCGACAAGGCTCTTGCCTTCGACGCTCCCGTACGTGTTCCGCGTCAGTTCGGTCGCTCCCGTAGGTCTCAAGAGGCCGTTGGGCCAAGAGAAGCGCGTGACCATCTCCGCCGTCATCTTCGACTTCGACGAGACGCTGGCCGTGCCCGCTCGCTCGCGCGAGGCGGTGCTGGCCGAGAGTACCGAGGCGGTCGGCGCGCCCGACCTGTCCCGCGAGGCGTACCTCGAAGCCCACGCGAAGCACCTCGACAGCGAGAGTCGGACGCCCATCTTCGCCGAGATGCTGCCCGAGGACAGCGACACCGACCCCGAGGAACTCGCCGACGCCTACCGCCAGAAGGTCGCCGAGTCGCTCCGGCCGGTCGAGGGCGTGCCCGGCCTGCTGGCGGACCTCCGCGAGGAGTACGCGCTCGGACTCCTCACCAACGGTCCGTCGAAGGCCCAGTGGAGCAAACTCGACCAGTTCGACTGGATAGACCGCTTCGACGCCACCGCGATTACGGGCGACCTCGAGGCCGGGAAACCCGACGTGCGCGCGTTCGAGGCCGTCCTCGACGACCTCGGCGTCGACCCCGACGAGGCGGTCTACGTCGGCGACGACCCCGAGGCCGACGTGGAGGGCGCGCGGAACGCCGGACTGTACGCCGTCCAGGTCCTCTACGAGGGCAGCCCCGACCGACATCCGGACGCCAACGCCTACGTCGAACGCGACTCGCTGGCGGCCGACCTCCCCGGAATCGTCCGCGACCTCTGACCGGTTCCGCCGTCGTTCGAACCGCTCGCCTCTCCCCGTTCTTCGGACCGTCGAACCGCAGTACTGTCCGCCGCACTGCCGACTGGCTCACTCCGCGCTCTCCGCGTGCTCGGCGGTCTCTACCACCGAGACGAACACGTCGGTCGCGCGCTTGACCTCCGCGCCGTCCTCGACGAAGACCAGCGTCCGCGGGGGCCGAACCGCCTTCGGCCTGACGCGCAGGCCCACCGACTCCGCGCTCTCGGCCGCGGCGTCGGCTTCCTCGCGGAACTCGACGCGGACTCGGTCCTCGTGGACGTAGACCTCCGCCAGAACGTCGGACTGCCCGCCGGACTCGCGGGCGACCTCGTAGGCCAGTTCGCCGTCGGCCGACCCCTCCACGTCGGCGTCGGCGTTGACGACTTCGAGGGCGTCGAGACCGGAGTCCTCGCGACTCGACACCTCCGAAGAGAGCAGTTGGGCGATGCGCTTGCCGTCGGTAGTTCGCTCCTCGACCATACCCGACGATTGGCGCGGGACCGAATCAGCCTTCGGCTTTCGAGCGTTCGCGGTCGGCCCGCGGACTCAGTCGTCTCCTTTCAGTTCCTCGCGGGCCTCGGCGGCCTCGCGGCCGACGTCCACGCCGCGCCGCCGGGCGTACACGACCGCGGCGGCCTCGATGGTCACGCCGAGGCGACTCTGGAGGTCGTTGATTTCGGCCACCGCGGTCTGCTTGTCGGTGCCCGCCGAGACCACCTTGTCCAGCAGTTTCTCGAAGGTGGACTGCTCCTGCAGGATGGACTCGTCGGGCACGAACTCCTCGGCGATTTCGACGGCCGCGACGTCGAACTCCGCGACCACCTCGCCGTCGTCGTGCGCGAGCAGTCCCTGTCCGGCCGCCACGTCGATGAGACGCTCGGCTTGGTCGGGCGAGAACCAGTCACGGTCCAACGATAGCGCGACGACGAACTCGCTCTCGGGCATCGATTCGGTGCCCTTCTGCTGGAACGGGGCGGCGACTGCACTCCGGAGACTCATCGCTCGAAAGCGAGTGGGTAATCTGCGTAAAGGTGGCGGTTCTGCGGCGGGGAGCTGTCGGCTACTCTGCGTGATGATGCGTTGCGGGAATCGACGGCGAAACCAGCGTAACGACGTGTTAGAAAGCCCCCGTCCGCTCGCGGTCGATAGGCGCGCTACTGGTAGTCTGGATAGACGCGCGCATCTCGGTGGTCCGTCGAGTCCACCGAAAGCTTGGGGTTTAACCCCCCTTCGGCGCTACGGGGCCATATGCAGACCCACATCGTCCCGGTCGGGTTCGACTACGACCGGCTCATCGCGCCACTCGTGCGCGACCAGTTGGACGTGGACCGCGTCATCCTGCTGGAGGGCGCGGTCGGGAGCGAGGCCAACGTCGAGTACTCGCGGAACCTCTCCCAGAAGCTGGAGCAGGACTTCCAGAACCTGCTCGGCGCGACCACCGAGCGCGTGGTCGTCGCGGACGTGTACGACTACGACGCCGCCTTCGAGCAGGCGTACGACCTCATCAACGCGGAACTCGACGAGGGCCGGGAGGTCTGGGTCAACATCTCCGCGATGCCCCGGACCGTCAGCTTCGCGTTCGCCACCGCGGCCCACTCGGTGATGGTCGAGCGCGAGGAGGACCGCGAGAAGATACACACCTACTACACCGCCCCGGAGAAGTACCTCGAAACCGAACTCGCCGAGGAACTCCGGCGACAGGCGGACCTGCTCGAAGACCTCTCCGGGGACGCCGGGGCCGCCGACGGAGTCGAGACCGACCGCATCGACGAGCGCCTCGACAGCGCCCGGGACCTCCTCTCGGAGTTCGACGAGCGCGGGACGACCATCGGCGCGAAGCGCGTCGGCGACGGCCACATCGCGGAAATTCCGGTCGCCTCGTTCTCCAACGTCAAGCCCTTCGAGGAGGTCATCCTGTTCCAACTCGGTGAAGAGGGCGAGTTCGAGTCGGTCTCGGAACTCGCGGAGGCGCTGGCCAGCGAACTCGACGAGGAGTACACCGACAGCTTCCGGTCGAAGGTCATCTACAACGTGGACCGGTTGGGTCCGGGCGGAAAGGGGTACATCGAACAGGAGGAACACGGGAAGTCGTACCGGACGCGCCTGTCTCGAATCGGGGAGTTGTGGGTCCGGGCGCACGCGAACGGGGAGCCGCCACGCGGCTCGGACACGTGAGCGGCGAAGCCGCGAACGAGGAGTAGGCGCGAACGGAGCGAGCGACAGAATTATCACGGTTCTGAACATCCGGGAAGTCGAGTCATGGACCAGAGCGAACTCTCAGAACTCGTCTCGTCGCTGACGCCGTACGAGTCCGCTGGCACCGTCAACACGTACCGGAACACGGTCAGCATCGCCTGTCCGGCCTGCGAGGAGTCGTTCGACGATATGGTCGTCTGCGAGGGCGAGTACGACAGCCTCGAACTCAGCCGGTTGCTCGACCTCTGCGTGACCACCGCCGGTGACGACGTGGTGCTGTTCACGCATCAGGAGTAACGGCCGGAACGCTCACCGCGCTTCCAACTTCTTCACCCGCGTCGCCAGCGCCAGAAACGTCGCGCCAATCGTGATTACGACCGCTCCGGCCGCCGCGATTTCGTGGGCCGGCGAGGGGTGCGAGAATCCGTTCACCAGCGCCTCTTGGCCGGGAAGCGTCGTGTGGTGGGGCGTGCCGACTAACGGCACGAAGTAGTCCACCACGTCGTTGAACCCGTACCAGACCACCGCGACCAGCACCGCGCCGACCGGGAAGTCGCTGTAGCGGTGGATGACGAACGCCTCGGCGACCATGCCGAGGTGGCTCCAGAACAGGAAGTTGTACATCAGCACCGAGTTGTACGAGAACCCCTCCATGAACGCCAGCAGGACGAACGGCGTCCAGAGACCGAGTTTGAGACAACCGAAGAACGCGAGGGCGTTGACCACCTCCGAGTTCCGTCCGAGTTTCCAGAGCGCGAGACTGGCCGCGATGAACAGGGTCGCCACCGGACTGTCGGGGACGAACGGCCACATTACGGGCGGTTCGACGCCGAACTGTAGGGTTATCAGCGGGTCCGACAGCGGGAGCGGGTGGAAGCCGTAGTACCAGAAGCCGAACGCTGTCCCGGCGAGGTTGACCGCGACGATGACCCACGCGTACCGCAACGCGAGGTCCTCCAGCGACTCCGGGAGGGGCGCGACGTAGCCCGGCAGGTCGGCCCGGTCGGGGAGCATACCGGAGTCGTCTCACGTCCGGCGCAAAGCTTTGGCGGTCTCGGGGCACGCCCTCGACGTATAAGTAACCTGTCTGACTACGCTCGCGCGTGAAACTAACCCGCCTCGCAGTCGCTCTCGCGTTGCTCGGTTACGCCGTCGCGCTGGCGGGGTCGCTGGTGTTCCCGGTCGCGTCGTTCGACACGGCGGTGCGACCGGGGTTGCGCTCCTCCTGGGTGGCGTCGCCGCGCTCATCGGGACCGGGAAGGTCGCGTACGCGCTGGGACGATACGCGACCACGGACCTCGCGAGCGTCGATTCGGTGACCTCGCTCCCGACGGGCGACCACTGGATTCGGGTCGAAGGGTAGCGCGTCGGGAGGGCGACCCCGTCGACCCGCCGCTGTCACCCGACCCCGCAGTCGCCCAGTCGGTGGCCGACGGTCCGTTCCGGTTCCGGGTCGACGCCGACGAGCGCCTGAAAGTGCTCGACTCGTGGCGGGACGGGTGCGGGGAGACGGTCGGTCCGGACGACGACCCGCCAGCGTCGCTGGGGCGCTTTCTCGACCGGCACGGACGCGACTCGCTCGGACGGTGCCGTCTTCGACCACGCCCTGCGGGTAGCCGAAGCGACGGTCCCCGAGGGCGAGACCGTTCGCCTGTTCGGTCGCCGGGACCGAGGACGCGGTCGAACCGCGGGGCGAGGGCCTGACTGGAGTCGTCGCGACGACGAGTTCGTGGCAGACGATTCCGCTCCGCTACCTCCGGGACTCGCTGTGGGGACTGTTCGGAACCGCGTTCCTGCTCGCGGCCGGAACGTTCCTGCTGTCGCTCGCGACCGGAGTCGCGTAGCGTCCCGACGAATCCGGCAGAGGGACTGACAATCGGTACGCATTAACCGCTCGCGTCGCAATTCACTCGCATGGCCGACGAGACAGACATCGAGGAACTCAAGCGAGGAAGCGAACTCGTCAAGCGCGGGTTCGCCCGGATGCAGAAAGGCGGCGTCATCATGGACGTAGTGAACCGCGAACAGGCCCGCATCGCCGAGGACGCGGGCGCGGTCGCGGTGATGGCGCTGGAAGCCGTCCCGGCCGACATCCGCAAGCGCGGCGGCGTCGCGCGGATGGCCGACCCCGCGGACGTCGAGGAGATAATCGACGAGGTGTCGATTCCGGTGATGGGCAAGTCGCGCATCGGCCACACCAAGGAGGCCGAGATTCTGGCGGCCATCGGCGTGGACATGATAGACGAGTCGGAGGTCCTCACTCCGGCCGACGACAAGTACCACATCGACAAGCGCGAGTTCACTTCGCCGTTCGTCTGCGGCGCGCGCAACCTCGGCGAGGCCCTGCGTCGCATCGAGGAAGGCGCGGCGATGATTCGGACGAAGGGCGAGGCGGGCACGGGCGACGTGAATCAGGCGGTCCACCACCAGCGCAACATCAAGAGCGCGATTCGCAAAATCGAGGGGATGACCCACGAGGAGCGCGAGGCCTTCGCCCGCGACATCGAGGCTCCCGCGCCGCTGGTCCACGAGACCGCCGAGGAGGGGCGTCTGCCGGTCGTCAACTTCGCGGCGGGCGGCATTGCTACGCCCGCGGACGCCGCGCTGATGATGCACCACGGCTGTGACGGCATCTTCGTCGGGTCGGGCATCTTCGGCGCGGAGGACCCCGAAGCGATGGCCGACGCCATCGTGGAGGCGACGAACAACTGGGACGACCCCGAACGCCTCGCCGCCATCAGCAAGGACATCGGGTCGGGTATGAAGGGTGAGGCCAACGCCGACCTGCCCGAGGAAGAGAAGCTTCAGGGCCGCGGAAACTGAGCGAGCGGAGGACCGTCGTTCGAGCGAGCGTCGAACGACAGGAACGGTATCAACCCTTCTACATCACCCCTGCACGGAAAGTGTTAAAAATACTCGATGTGTTCGTCGTAACATGGATTCCCCCTTCGAGAACCCGGCCATCCGATACGGGATGGGTCTCAGTAGTGCCGCAGTACTCGTGTTCGTCGCGCTCTCGTTCCTCGACGGAATCACTCGGTGGCTCGTGTTGGGTATGGCGGTCCTCGAAGTCGTCCTCGTTCCGCAACTACTGAAGCGAGCGATGGCGCAGGATAACGCCTGACCGACTGGAAACGCACTCGACGATACTGTCGGCACGCACCCGACAGCGACCGACTTATTCCCGGAGTATCTCCGTTCCGCTACCGATTTCGGTCTGGTACGCTCGCGCGTCCACGCCCGCCTCACCGAAGGCCCCGACCATCCCGGCGGCGACCGCCCGGCGCTGGTCGCGGTCGCGACAGACCGCCAGCACGCCGGGACCCGCCCCGGAGACGGTCACGCCGGTCGCGCCCGCCTCGCGGGCGGCGTCGGCCACCGCGTCGTAGCCGTCGATGAGGTCGGCGCGGGCGGGCGTGACCACCGGGTCGGTCAGCCCTCGGCCGACGAGTTCCGAGTCGTCGCGGCACATCCCCGCGACCAGCGTCGAGGCGTTGCCGACCGTCTCGACCATCTGGTCCATCTCGACCGATTCGGGAAGGACGCCGCGGGCGTCGCGGGTCGAGACGACGGTCTCCGGCAGGCAGACCACGACCGGCAGACTGGCGTCGAGTTGCGTGATGCCGTCGTCGGTGACGATGGTGAATCCGCCCAGAATCGACGGTGCCACGTTGTCGGCGTGGGCTTCGCCCGAGACGACTGCCTCGCCCTCCGCGGCTAACCACACTAGTTCTTCGCGGGAGAGACCGCGGTCGTAGAGTTCGTTCAGTGCGACTGCCGCACCCGCGGCGCTCGCGGCCGAAGAGCCGAGTCCGGACGACGGCCGGACACCCTTGTCTATCTCGATGTGGGCCGGGGCGTCGAGTTCGCGCGCGACCACTCCCGCGGTGTTCTCTGCAGGGTCGGTCGGGACGAACTCCGCGCCCGCGCCGGACACCTCGATGGTGGTCTCGTTCGCGCGCTCGACCCGGACGACGTCGGCCGGGCGGGTCAGTGCCACCCCGAACACGTCGAAACCGCTCCCGAGGTTCGCACTCGTCGCCGGCGCCCGCACCGTAAGCATGACCGTGCATTGTAAGGGCCAAATGAAAAACCTGCCGGGGCGCGTCGGGTAGTGGTACCTATTGACATTCCCCGAGTTGCGGTCGTCCGCTTTCTTTAAGCCTTTATGGGTGGGCGATGCATCCCTACGCATGAACCCGCACATTCTGATACTCGGTGCGCCGGGCGCAGGCAAGGGAACCCAGAGCGACAACATCGTCGAGGAGTTCGGCGTCGAACACGTCACGACGGGCGACGCCCTCCGGGCGAACAAGGAGATGGACATCAGCCACCTCGGTCTGGAGTACGACACACCGGGCGAGTACATGGACCGCGGCGAACTCGTCCCCGACGAGGTCGTCAACGAAATCGTCGAGACGGCTCTCGACGAGGCCGACGGTTACGTTCTCGACGGCTATCCGCGTAACCTCGACCAGGCCGAGACCCTCTCGGAGATGACCGACCTCGACGCGGTACTCTACCTCGACGTGGACGAGGACGTGCTGGTCGAGCGACTCACCGGCCGTCGTCTCGACCCCGAGACGGGCGATATCTACCACGTCGAGTTCGACATGCCCGACGACGAGGAGGTGCGCGAGCGACTCGTCCAGCGCGAGGACGACACCGAGGAGACCGTCCGCGAGCGCATCCGCGTCTACGAGGAGAACACCGAACCCGTCGTCGAGTTCTACGACGAGGAAGGCGACCTCGTCCGCATCGACGGCGAGCAGACTCCCGACGAAGTGTGGGAGGACGTGAAGGACGCCATCGAAGCGAACGCCGACGCCTGAACGCCCGTCGGCAGAACGTCCGAATTCACGGTCGCCACTCTTCCGGACTCGCGTTTCTTCACATCTGCTTCCTCGCATCTACTTCTTCGAGTGTCTCGGCAGTGGAGTCGGTCGAATTCTCTCCGAACCCCGGTCTCTCCGGAGTCGGTCAGGCCGACCACGACACGAAGACGTCGCCGTCGGACGAACAGCGCACGGAGAGTTCGCCGGCGGACGCGTCGTCGGGGACCTGAAACACCAGCCATCCGGTGTGGGTCGCTCCCGGGTCGGACTCTGATTCGGGGGCGTAGAATCGGCCATCGACGGGCGAAGCGAGTCCGTCGCCGTCGTCGGACGACTGGTGGAACACCGAGTAGGACTGGCCGCCGACGGCGACCGAGAACGCGCTCGCGTTCGGGAACTCGACCGACTCGGCCGCGGTGTTCTCGGCCGTCACGGAGACGAACGCGAACGTCTTGCCCGGCGGTGCGCGGTACGTCTCGTTCCCGCCCGCGTCGTAGATGTACGAGGCGAGCAGTCCGTCGAAGTGGTCGTTTCCGAGTTCTACGCGGAGGTTCGCTCCCTCCGGCGTCGTGAACGACTCCGTCAGCGCTCGCGTCGCCGGGTGAACCGCCACGCTCGCCGCGGCCGACCCCGGCCGGAGACGATACCGGGCACTGCCGGGTTTCGGCGGTTCGACTTCGGTCGTCCGCGTCGCGCTCGCCCCGGGGGACAGGTCCAGTTCGAGCGTCTCGCTCGGGTGCCAGTCGGTCGCGTCGGCGTATCGGTGTTCGAGACCGCCGCGGTACGTCCCCGCCACCGACCCAGCGTTCTCGACGGTCGCAGTCGCGGTGACCGACTCGCCGAACTCCACGTCGGTAGGCATCCGCAGTTCGGTGACCTCGAACCGCGGAAACTCGACTGGGTCGAACCGCCACCGCGCCTCCGGAATCGGGTCGCCGTCCGCGCTCGTGCCGTCCGCGGTGGTGCTGTCGGCGGTCGTTTCGCTGGCGACCGCCGTTTCGCCGCCGACGGTCGTCTCGCTCTCGTCGGCGTCCTCGCCCGCGGGCGAGACCGTCTCGTTTCGGGTTTCCGACTCGGTTCGCGCTCGATTCCACGCGAACTCAGGTCCCGCGGTCGCCCGCTCGCGGGGGACCTCCGCGAGGAGCCATCCCGTTCGCGCCTCGTCGGGTTCTATCGCCCCCCGGGCCAACGGCCGCCGTCGATGCCGTCGAGGCTCGCGAGGTCGCCTTCGGTCCGGGCGAGGACGGCGATTACCTCGCCTCCAGCGACGGAGAAGTCCTCGGGTGAGACGCGAACGCGGCTATCGCTTCGGTTCTCCACCGATGCCTCGACGGTCACGAGGACCGAGTCGGAGTCCAGTGCGAGGACGGACCGACCGTTCGCGGTGTCGTAGAACAGGCCCGAGTGCGAGGACAACCCCGTGAGGACGACCGCGGGACCGCCGTCGAGGGCGAACTGCTCGCCGCCGCGCAGCGACCGACCCGAAGCCGAGACGAGGTGAGACGCGCCGGTCTCGGCGAGTTTGAATCGGTAGTCTCCGGCGTGCCCGAGCGAGAACGGGCCTGTCTCGACCGTTCTGGACTCCGAGGACGCCACGTCCGAGATTCGGACTCGCGTCCCGGACGCGGCGGCGTCGCCGCCGACGGTCAGCGCGTCGGCGAAATCGCCCGACTGTCCGCCCGCGTTCGTCACCGACACCGACAGCGAGAACCGTTCGCCGACCACGACGTTGTTCGGACCCGACACCGTGACGTCCTCGAACCGAGCAGGATTCTGACGGAGCGCACCGCCGAACGCCTGACAGCCCGCGAGAGACGGTAGAGCGGTCACACCGACGAGGGAGAGTACTTTCCGACGGTTCATACGCCCACGTCTGACAGCCGACGTATAATTCCATTGGCCATCGACGGCGAAGGACGGTCGGCAGGCAGTGAGTCGGCGGTTGGAGTCGGGCACAGAGCGAAAGTTGATTAACCGGGGGATTCCAAATCTGTCACAATGGCACGGACCGCGGACAAGATAGAGTCGCTCATCGCCGACGATTCGGGGATGGCCGACGCCTTAGCGGTCGTCTACGACCGCACCGACGCCGGCTCCGAGCGAATCGCGTGGGCCGACGTGAACGACGAACTCACGAGCGGTCAGTGGGGTCGCCTCATCGAGAAGGACGTCCTCGAAAGCGTGGGCGACGAGTTCCGACTCTCGGACCCCGACGCGGTCGAGGCGGCGCTGGACGACGAACCGACGACCACCGTCACGACGACCGACGTGGACACCGACGTCGCGGACGTGGACGCCGACGAGTCGTCGTGGACGAAGTGGGACAAACTCGCGGCGGTCGGGGCCGGCGGCCTGTTCCTCGGCTACTCTCAGACGTCGGTCCGGGACGTCGTCGGCGGGACGGTCGATATCGTCCTCGGCCCCATCGACGCGGTGGTACCGTTCTACCTCGTCGTGCTGACCGTGGCGCTACTGACGGGGCTGTTCACCACCCTCCTGCAGGCGAACCTGATGGACATGGACAAGATGAGCCAGTATCAGGAGCGCATGAAGGCCATTCAGGAGAAGCGCAAGGAGGCCAAGGAGCGCGGCGACGACGAGGCGCTCGAACAGATTCGCGACGAGCAGATGGACGCCATGGGCGACCAGCTCGGCATGTTCAAAGAGCAGTTCCGCCCGATGGTCTGGACGATGTTCTTCACCATCCCGGTGTTCCTGTGGATATACTGGATGGTGCTGGACGGCCACGTCAGCACGGGCGAGTGGACCATCGTCGCGCCGCTCATCGGCGAGGCGCGGTGGACCTCGAAGATTCTCGGCCCGATGCAGCTCTGGATTGTCTGGTACTTCCTCTGCTCGATGAGCTTCACTCAGCTCATCCGGAAGTCGCTGAACATCCAGACGACGCCGACGTAGACGACTGCTTCCGCGTTCGTTTCTGAGTCGCTCGACGGTGCGGCCCTCTTCTACGGAGTTTCGCGACACGCGGTAGGATTTCGTTCGAAGCGCGGCCGACGCGTCGGCGGCGTCAGTGTCGGCAGTCGGAGGAGGTCGCGTTTCGAGGAACCCGGGGAACGCGACGAGTTCAAAACCTCTTTCATACCTCCACTCGGAGATGAGATATGCTAATTACAGTCTCCGGACCGCCGGGGAGCGGGAAGAGTACGACCGCCTCCAAACTGGCGGACGCGCTCGACCTCGACCACGTCAGCGGCGGCGACATCTTCCGGGAACTCGCGGACGAACGCGGCTACACCACGCTGGAGTTCAACAAACTCGCCGAGGAGGACGACCAGATAGACCGCGACCTCGACCGACGCCTCCGGTCCATCGCGGCCGAGCGCGAGGACGTGGTGCTGGAGTCCCGACTCGCGGGCTGGTTGGCGGGCGAACACGCCGACTTCCGCATCTGGCTCGACGCGCCGCTGGACGTGCGGGCCGAGCGTATCGCCGAGCGCGAGGACAAGTCCGTCGCGGAGACCCGCGAGGAGACCGCCGCGCGGCAGGGGAGCGAGGCCGACCGCTATCGGGAGTACTACGACATCGACATCACCGACCTCACCATCTACGACCTCTCGGTGAACACCGCGCGGTGGAACGCCGACTCGGTGCTGGAGATGCTCGTGACCGCCGTGGGCGACTACGACCCGGCCACCGACGAGGGGAAGTATCCCGTCGAAGCAACCTACGACTTCTGACGCCATGCTCCGCGGACCTCCAGACGAACGAACCCCCGACGAACTGCTCGCCTTCGGCGTCGTGAACCTCGACAAACCGCCCGGTCCCTCGGCCCATCAGGTCGCGGCGTGGGTCCGCGACCGAGCGAGGGTAGACCAAGCCGCCCACGCCGGGACGCTCGACCCGAAGGTCACGGGCTGTCTGCCGGTGCTGACCGGCGCGGCGACCCGCCTCTCGCAGGTGTTTCTGGAGGGCGCGAAGGAGTACGTCGCGGTGCTGGAACTCCACGACGACCCGCCGGGCGACGTCGAGGCCATCGTCTCGGAGTTCGAGGGACCGCTCTACCAGAAGCCCCCTCGAAAGAGCGCGGTGGCGCGCAAGCTCCGCGTGCGGGAAATCTACGACTTGGACGTGTTGGAGGTGAGAGACCGTCAGGCGCTCCTCCGCATTCGGTGTGAGAGCGGGACCTACATCCGGAAGCTCTGTCACGACCTCGGTCTCGCGCTCGGGACCGGCGCGCACATGGGCCACCTCCGCCGGACGGGAACCGACCCCTTCGACGACTCGACGCTGGTGACGATGGAGGACCTCACGGACGCGCTCGCTCGATGGAGAGAGGATGGAGAAGACGACTGGCTCCGGGAGGTCGTCAGTCCGGCCGAGCGCGCGCTGACCCACATCCCGGCGGTCACCGTCGCGCCGAGCGCGGCCGAACAGGTCGCGCAGGGCGCGCAGGTGTACGCACCGGGAGTCATCGACGCCGAGGAGGCCGACGAGGGGCAGTTGGTCGCCTGCTACACGCCGGACGGGGCCGCGGTCTGTCTCGGGACGATGGTCGGGGACCCGGACGCCGAGTCCGGCGTCGTCGTGGAACTGGAACGCGTGCTGGTGTAGTCGGGATTCCGAGTTTCGATTTCTGTGTTCGGAGAGCCGCGCGGAGATAGTTCGAGACGGACTGTAAGTCGGGGGAGACTGTGGGTCGGGGCGGACTGTAGGTCGAGACGAAGACCGACTACGGAGACGGAGGAGTCGTGGAAGCGAGCGTCAGACTCGAAACACGGAGTCGACCGCCCGGCACCGCGACCACGAGGACCTCGCGCCTCCCCAACCGCTTGCGTTGCTCGCTTCGCTGTCGCCGAAAATCGAAGCGTTTTCGGGGTGACGAGGGAGCTTCGCTCTCTCGAACCACGCTACTCAGCCCTCGCGCGATGGGCGCGTCGCCCACAGCGACGCGCCCGCACGCGCCGGGCGGGAGTATCGAACCGGCGTCCGCTTCCCCGGTTCTCCCCTGCCGCCAAACTCAGCTTTTTCACGCCGCCCGGCCACCTGCAAGGCATGCAACTCGGTACCGCCGAATCCGAACCCGGCGAACTCGTCACGGGGTGGCTCGACGCGACCGACCTCCCGACCGGCACCCCCGAACGACTCCCCGTCCTCGTCGCGGAGGGCGAGGAGGACGGCCCGACGCTCTGGATTACGGCCGCCATCCACGGCAACGAGGTGACTGGCCTCGCAGTCGCGCAGGACGTGATGACCGACGACCTGCCCGGCGAAATCCGGGGCACCGTGGTCTGCATCCCGACCCTCAACCCCGCGGGCCTGCGCCGCAACACCCGCACCTCCTACTACGACGACGAGGACCCCAACCGCTACTTCCCGGACCCCGAGACCGAGAGCAGTCGCCCGCCGAGCGTCCAGCAACTCGTGAACGAGCGCGTCTACGAGGCGTTCGCCGACTCCGCCGACGCGCTCGTGGACCTCCACACCGCCCACGTCGGGTCGATGCCGTTCCTGATTCGCGACAGGGTCCTCTACGGGGAGAAGCGGACCGAGGACGAGGCCCGGGACCTCGCGGCCGACCTCGAATCGCTCGTGGACGCCTTCGGGATGCCCGTGGTCAACGAGTACGCCGCCGAGGAGTACACCGAGCAGAACCTCCAGCGCTCGACCGCGGGCGCGGCGCTGAACAACGCCGGAATCCCGGCGTTCACCGCGGAACTCGGCGGTCACGACGTCGTCGAGGAGGACACCCGCGAGGCGGGCGTCGCGGGCGTCCGGAACGTCATGCGCGAACTCGGCGTCCTCCCCGGCGACCCCGACCCGTCCGCGGTCGGTCCCGAGGCGCCGGTCGAGTACCCGGTCAAGCGCGCAGTTCACCCCCATACCGACGCGCCCGGTATCGCGCGCCACCGCGTCGAAGCGGGCGACATGGTGGCCGAGGGCGACGTAATCGCCGACGTCTGCACGCCCCACGGCGACCGGAAGACCGCGGTCGAGACCGACCACGACGGCTACGTCCTCGGTCGGATGCACGGCGTCGCGGTCTACGAGAACGACGCGCTGGCGAGCGTGGCGGTCCGCGACGACGGCGACCTCGTAGTCCCCCGCGAGTCCAGCGGGGATGGGTCGGACGGGAACGAGGCGAAATAGCGATTCGGCGTGTCGGTTCGGAGTGTACTCTATTATACTTCTGCCGGTGCGGTCGATTTGCCGCGGTCCATTCCGAGCGAAATCGCTCGACGTGAAACGAAGCGCTTAACTCAGGGACGGGCTTTTGTGGAAATGCACACGGAGTGCACTGCGGGACCGTGGGGTAGCGGTATCCTCAGCCGATGGGGTCGGTTGGACCTGAGTTCGAATCTCGGCGGTCCCATACCAAACTGAAGGGTAGCGGCGCTCATCGCCGCTTTTTCACTGAATTATGGTGTCAGCGTGAGCCGCGCGTCCGGCTCCGACACCATCTGCGAGTTCTGTGGCTTCGTCATCGACAGACCCGAGAAGGACTGTCCCGCTCTCGCCGACGGGAGGTGCCAGCCGTGAGGCGACACTCTCCAATTTCGGCGATTCGATACTGTGTTCCATCGGGGCGTCTGTAGTTGGTCTTCGCGAAATCCCTTCCTCATAGTTACTTTCATGTGTCCACTCTCCCGAGCGTCTCGTAATCGTGTTCGATATGCGGGCTGTCGCCGTCGTCGGTCTCGTGCTTCTGGCCGGGTGCAGCGGCGCGCTTCAGGAGACGACGCCGACTCCCACGACGGGAGAGACGACTACTTCCTCGGTCGATATCACTGTGACCGAGACGGCGGCGACGACCGCGGGCGCGACGACGACCGCCGAAGCGGAGGACGTCGAGAACCCGTGGGGAAAGCGGAACGTGACGGTCGCGGTGTGGAACACCGTCAACCAGTCCCGGAATATCGCACCGCTCGTGAACCGGACGCTGGCGTACTGGAACGGTAACGGGAGCGAGTACGCGGAGTACGACGTCACGTTCGTCCCCACGACGAACGTGTACGAGGCGGACATCACCGTCAGACTCGTCGCTCGGATTACCGAGTGCGGCGACGGCGGGACGGACTCCACGGTCGGGTGTGCGCCGAAACTCGACTCGTGGGAGACGCCCGACGACCCCGTCCGGGTCGATATCGTCGCGGGCTACTCGAACCAATCGACGAGGCAGATTCTGCGACACGAGTTCGGCCACGTCGTCGGTCTCGACCACGGCGAAGAGCCGATGCCGACGATGCAGGCGATAGCCCGGCACACGTACCTGTCCCAACCCGACGTCGCCGACCGGCCGGTCCCGTGGCGCAACAGCACGCTCTCGGTCCACGTGGACGTCTCGACGCTCCCCGGCCACGACCGCGAGGACGCCCGCGAGCAGATTCAGCACGCGCTCGACTACTACGAGTCGGGTGCGGAGGGCGCGGTCCCGACCAACGTGTCGTTCGTGCGGACGTCGAATCAGTCGGCGGCGGACGTCCGAATCAGCTTCCCGGACGACCCGTTCGACTGTGCGGGCGAGCGCACTCGCGAAGGCTCCTGCGGACTGCCGTGGGTGTACGACACGGACACGGACGACGCGCCCGAGTACTTCTCGGACTACGGAATCAAGCTACGCGGTCTCGACGCGGACGCGGTCGGCTGGCACGTCGGCTACTGGCTCTCGGACGCGATGGGTCTTCGCGGGGACGAGTTGCCCGACCCGTTCGTCGATGGCGGTCGGGGCCAGCGCCAGAGCGACTGGTGGGAGAGCTAGCTGAGACCGCCGAACTCGATGCCCCAGAGTATCGAGACCGAGTCCGACTCGGGACGCGGTAGTCCCGAAACGCTCCGTCACGACCCAGAGTAGGCCGCGAGACTCGCGTCCGTCCGGTCGGCGAGGTACCGCGTGATATCGTCGCGCCGCCAGCCGACCGGCGAGAGGACGCTCTCGGCCGCCCGAAGCAACGCCTCGGCGTAGAACTCCGCGTCGTACGTGGCGGCCTCGCTCGCCAACCGGACTCGGTCGCGCGACCGCTTCGAGTCGTCGGCGACCACGTAGCCGATTCTCTGCCCGGGCGAGAGGTCCCGGCCGCCGTCACCGGCGCGTTCCGCGGCGGCGACGGTGCGCGTCGAGCGGGCGTACTCCTCGGCGCGCTTCGAGGCCCGCTGCTCGACGACCAACTCCTCGGGGGCCACGCTACCGGCACGTAACTGGTTCAACGCCCGTCCTAAACGGTCGCAGACGGCCTCCGGGGACCGATACTCGTCGAAGGTCTCGACCAGCGTCTCCTGCACGTCGGCGACGAACGGCGGGGTGCTCCGCTGGCGGCACTCGACGCCGCGATACTTGTACTCGTCCGCCCCGGCGAGCGACCCGAAGTACTTCGTCAGCGCGCCCACGTCCGAGTCCCGCCGGGGGACGAACGCCACCCAGTCGTACTCGGCCTCGCGTTCGAGGCGAATCCCCGTGTCCGCGGTAATCTCCTCGGCCAGCGCGTCCAGCGACTCCTGTTCGACGCCCTCGCGCGGCGTCACCCAGATGCTGTCCACGATGCCGTGGACGACGCGCCACCCGCCGTCCTCCAGCGCCTCCTTCGCGTCGAGCAGAATCTCCCGGGCGAACGCGTTGATGGCCTCGTGGCACTCGATGCGCCCGAACTTCGCGTTCGAGAAGCCCTGATAGCCGAAACACGAGACGAGAATCCACTTGATGGCCGCGGACCGCCCCTCCAACTCGGCCAGTCGCTCGGGGTCGTCGGTCTCCCGAATCTCGGCCTTGATGTCGTCGCGGTCGTCCACCAGCGGTTGCAGGACGTCCGGCAGGTAGCCGCGCTCGTCGCAGATGCCGTAGCCCAGTCCGGGAACGTCCTCGCGGTCGGCGTGACAGTCGCACCGAACCGTCTCGGGCGAGACGTTGTACTCGCAGATGATGTTGGGGTAGAGCGACGAGAAGTCGAGTTCGTGGACCGCCTCGTGAACCCCCGCGTCCGGCGCGAACGTGAACCCGCCGCGGTCGGCGTCGTGCAGTTGGCTCATCGTCTTGAACCGCTCCGAGCGCCACGCCTTCCAAGGCACCAGCACGTCGCGCGCCAGCGCCTCGCGTATCTGTATCGCGGTGAGGACGTTCCCGATGGACGCCCACGACAGTTCCTGTAAGGGTTTCCCCGACCGTTCGACGAGGTCGATGCATCCGGCGACGTTCGTCTCGTCGTAGAAGAACGTGTTCGAGCGGTCGATGACGACGCGGCCGGGCACGTTGTACCGGGCGGGCGAGTGGCCGACGCGTCCGTAACTGGTGTACGTCGATTCCCGGGCGAGTCGCTGGAAACCGGGCCGCCGACCGAGTCGGAGGTCGTAGCCCAGTCGGTCCGCAAGGTCGTGTAACTCGGCGAGGAGTTGCGCCGAGTCCACGACCAGCACGTCCGGGTCCTCGCGGTCGAGTATCTCCTCGACGCGCGGGAGCGCCATGTCCGGCGACCGCCCGACACGCTCGCCGCCGACCGTCAGCGGCGGAACCTCCCCGTCGCCGAACTCGTGCGCTCGGCCCTCGACCGAGAGCGTCGTCGGGGTCCTCGCGGGCGTCGGCGAGCGACCGCGTTCGAGGCAGTACCGGAACTCCCGTGAGAAGTCCACGTTGAAACACCGGAACTTGCCGGGGTCGCCCCACTCGTGGACCCACCGCGCGAGGCGAGTCACCGACTCGACGCTCGCGCAGTCCACGCGAAGCGTTCGCTCGGCCTCGTGACGGAACCCCGGTCGCCACTCCTCGACGCGCGTCCGAGCGACGGTCGGGAACTGTTCCAGCGTTCGCCGGGCGTCTTCGAGCGATTCGTCGTCGCCTTCGCCGACGCCCACGTAGAACGTGGGCGTGTAGTCCGATACCCGCTCGCTGGTCGCGCCGTCGTCGGTCAGCGACCACTCTACGACCGCACCCTCGACGAAGTCGATTTTGTACGGCATCGGGCGGCGTTACGTCGCCGACCGGTCGTCGGAGTCGTCGGAGTCGGCGCTCGTCGCCGCGGTCCGAGAACCTTCGAGTTCCGCTTCGAGGTCCTCGATGCGCTGCTGTTGGGCGAGGAGCATCGAGAACAGAACCACGACCATGGGGTTCTGATGGTTCAGATAGCCGCCCGCGTCGGCGTGTTCGTGGGCGTCCTCCCAGAGTCGGTCGAACCGGTCTTGGTCGGGACGCCGAAGCGCCCGCCGGTAGTCGGCCCAACTGTCCTCCAGCGACCGGAGCACGTCGCGGAACGTCGGGTTAGTACGCCCCATCGACAGTCACCTCCGGCGTCGGGGTTTCGGCGGCCCCCGGGGCCGACACGCGGGCCTGCAGGACTCGTTTCCAGAAGGCGAGCGTCGTCTGCACCCCGCCGTTCGTCGTCGGGTAGACGAGGGTCTCGAACTCGTCGGCGACGAAGCGCGGACCGAACTTCGTCTGCTCGCACCGAATCGTCTCGTCGGCGGCCGCGGCGAGCGGTTCCGAGAACGAGTCGTGCGTCGAGCGAGTCACGAGGACCGGCACGTCGTGGCGGTGGGCGACGCCCGCGACCGTCGCTAGCGCCCGGAGCAGCAGGTCCTCACCTTCGTCGGCGTACGTTTCGGTCTCGCGGTAGAACCGGTCGAACGCCGGACAGACGACCAGCGATGTGTCGTCGTCTACCTGTTCGGGGAGTTCGCGGACGAGGTCGTAGTGCTGGTGGGCGGTGAACCCGCGGGCGACCCAAATCCGGTCGAGGGTCCGGGGACTCGGCGCGAGCGAGGCGAGCGACTGCGAGACCGCGTGGCCGCCCGCGTCCACCCACACCGCGGTTCCGCCGTTCGTCAGCAGGTGGTCGAGGACGAGCGAGTGTAGCGGCCCGGTCGCTCGTTCTTCGTCCGCCACGTCGAGGAGTCGAACTCCGGACGCTAACTCGGGCAGTTCGGGTTCTGGTCTCCCACCACTCCGTCGGTTTGCTGGCATACACACGACTACTTCGGGTATCCCGATAAGCCTCGGCGCGCGTCTTCCGGAAGTTCCGGACCGAGACCGTTCGTCCATCGAGGACCGCTGTGAACGGTCAGACGGGTACTCGCGGCTACTTCCGGACGTTTCCAGATACGGGTCTGTGAACCCTCGCCCGCGTGGAGGACCGACTCGGCGATGGTCGAGAGTCCGGTTCGACCTGGCAGTTCGTTTTCACTGATGATAATCGTACCACCATAATTATGCGTGGGGATTGTCTCTCACGGCGTAGAAACCGAATGAGCCGGATAGCCGGAGGGAGTATTCGCGTTCTCCACGTCGACGACGAACCTGCCTTCGCGGACACGGCCGCCGAGTTCCTCGAACGCGAGGACGACCGGTTCACCGTCGAGACGGCGAGCAGCGCGGGTGCGGGCGTGGCGCGACTCGCCGAACGGGAGTTCGATTGTATCGTGTCGGACTACGATATGCCGGGGAAGAACGGTCTGGAGTTCCTCGAAGCAGTCCGCGCGGACCACCCCGACCTGCCGTTCATCCTGTTCACCGGCAAGGGGAGCGAGGAAGTCGCCAGCGACGCTATCTCGGCGGGCGTGACCGACTACCTCCAGAAAGAGCGGGGAACCGACCAGTACACGGTGCTGGCCAATCGCGTCCAGAACGCCGTCGAGCGGACCCGCGCCGAGTGGGAGCGCCAGCGCCAACTCGACGCCATCGAAACCGCTCGGGAGGGCATCGGAATCCTCGACGAAGACGGTCACTTCCTCTACGTCAACGAGGCCTACGCCCGACTGTTCGGGTACCAGTCCGAGGAACTGCTCGGCGAACACTGGGAGTTGATATACCCCGACGAGGACGTCTCGCGGGTTCGTGAGGAGATTCTCCCGACGATTACGGAGACGGGTTCGTGGCAAGGGACGACGACCGGGCGGCGCGCCGACGGCAGTACGTTCGTCGCGAACCACACGCTCGCGACGACCGACCGGGGGGAACTCATCTGCACCGTCCGCAAGACGTCCGACTGCGAGGGGTTACAACAGAAACACGAGTTGGTGGTACGAGCCTCGACGGACGCGTTCTTCGACTGGGACCCGGAGACCGACGAGGTCACCCGCAACGACGAGTATCTCGCGCAGTTCGGCTACGACGCGTCCGATATCGAGAGCGACACCGACTGGTGGCGCGACCGAATCCACCCCGACGACCGCGACCGCGTGTTCTCGGCGGTGGAACGGGCCGTAGAGAACCCCGAGATTTCGTACGACGAGACGTACCGCTTCCGGAAGAAAGACGGCACGTACGGCTTTCTCCGCACGCGCGGATACGTCGTCTACGACGAGCACGACGACCCTCAACGGATGGTGGGCGTCCACATCGACGTCACCGACCGTAAGGAACACGAGCGCGACCTCAACCGTCTCCACGACGCGACGAGCGACCTCATACAGGCCGACACTCACGAGGCCATCGCGGAGACTGCGGTCGAGACCGTCCGCGAGGTCCTCGACATGCCCAACAACGCGCTCTGGCTTCACGACGAGACCGACGACACCCTCGAACCGGTAGCCCTCACCGACGAGGCGGCCGACCTCGTGGGCGAACCGCCCGTCTTCGAGCCGGGCGAGAGCCTCTCGTGGGAGGTGTTCCAATCTCAGGAGAGCGAGGTGTTCGAGAACGTCGCCTCACAGCCCGGACGGCACAATCCCGAGACGCCCATCCGCAGCGAAATCATCCTGCCGCTGGGCGACCACGGCGTGATGAACATCGGTTCGACCGCGGTCGGCGCGTTCGACGAGACGGACGTCTCGCTGGCCCGGATTCTCGCGACGAACGTGGAGGCGGCACTGACTCGCGCCGACGGCCGCCGCGAACTGGCCCGGCAACACGAGCGACTCGACGAGTTCGCCAGCGTGGTCAGCCACGACCTCCGGAACCCGCTCAACGTGGCCAACGGACAACTGGACTTGGCCCGGAAGGAGTGTGACAGCGACCACCTCGACGAGGTGGCGGACGCCCACGACCGGATGCAGACGCTGATAGACGACCTGTTGACGCTCGCCCGCGAGGGAGACTCGGTCGTCGAGACGGAACCGGTCGCGCTCCGGGCGATAGCCGACACCTGCTGGGGAACCGTCCCGACGGACGGGGCGACCCTCGTCACCGACGCGACGCGGACGGTCCGGGCCGACCGCGGTCGCCTCGGGCAGTTGCTGGAGAACCTCTTCCGGAACGCCGTCGAACACGGTTCGACGAGTCCTCGTTCACAGGTTCACGAGGACGTTCATCAGACTTCGTCTGATGCAGCCCATCAGAACGCGAAGCGTTCTGAGGACGCCGTGGAGCATGGCTCCACGAGCAATCGTCCACGGGACGATGGCGCCGTCGAACACGGTTCGACGGACGTGCGGGTGACGGTCGGCGGATTAGACGACGGGTTCTTCGTCGCCGACGACGGGCCGGGAATCCCCGAGAGCGAGCACGGCGACGTGTTCCGGCGGGGGTACTCCACCGCGAGGGAGAACACCGGGTTCGGTCTCGCCATCGTCGAGCAGATTGCGGAGGCCCACGGCTGGAACGTCCGCGTCACCGAGAGCGCCGACGGCGGCGCGCGATTCGAGATTACCGGCGTCGCGTGCGTCGAGTAAACGGGACGCGCCCGAAATCGCGCCGACGAACGGATAGGTACTCTCCGGCTACTCCACGTTCTCGAACGTCTCCGAGACCGACCGATACGTCCGGTCTCGACTCGTTCCCTCCGCCCGTATCACGTCGTACTGGTCCATCTTCGAGAGGTAGTTGCGGACCGTGCGGTCGGTCTTGGGGTCGTCCATCCGTTCGCGGTACTCCTCGTACAACTCGCTCGGCGAGACGGCGTCGCGTTCTTCGATGATTTCGTATAGCGTGCGCTGGTGGGGCGTCAGCGTGTCCACGTCCTTCTCGTGGCGCTCCGCGCGCGCTTCCGGAATCGACGCCGCCACGATGTCGTCCGTAATCTGCGACTCGTAGCTCTGGTGGGCCTGTCTCGCGGCGGTCCGGAGGATGCTGAGCGCGACCCGCGCGTCGCCTCCGGCGGCGTCGGCGATAGTCGCGAGTTGGTCGCGGTCGATAGCGCCCTCTTCGAGTCCGGACTTGACGCGGGCGTCCATGATGGAGACGAGTTCGTCCGAGTCGTAGCGGTCGAAGCGCACGCGCTCGCACCCCGTCAGCCGACTGGTGAGGCGCTCGTCGGCGTTTCCGAACAGTTCTCGCTCGCGGTTGGCGACCAGCAGCATCGAGAACTGCGGGAGTTCGTGGAGGTGGTACAACAGACTCTTGTCTTCGAGTTGGTCGGCCTCGTCGAGGATGACGACGCACGGCGGCCCGTCGTACTTGCGGAGACGCTCGTAGAGTTCGTCGCGGGGCGTGGACTGGCGGTGAATGTCCACGGTCTTGCCGAGTCCTTCGAGGATGCGATAGAGGGTGCGGAACTCCGAGAAGTTCTGCCAGCAGTTGACGTACTGGTACTCCACGTCGAGGACCTCCTGACGGAGTTGTTCGGCGGTGTACTTGGCGAGACACGTCTTTCCGACGCCCGAGGGGCCGAGCAGGAGTGTGGTATCGGCGGGGTTGCCGTCGGTGAGCGGGGCGAGGATTTCGGTGAGGTGGGTCACTTCGGCGTCTCGATGCTCGACCTCTCGGGGGACGAAGCCTGTTCGGAGAACGCGAGCATCGGTTATCATTAGTTCCGGTATCAGGCCGACGGGACTTAAAGGAGAAGGCTCGTTTCCGGAAATTCCAGAAGTGGACGAGTCAGGGTTTCGAGCGGCGAACGCTCGGTGCCGAACCTCGCGTCGCTCGTCGCCCGCAACTGTTCGCCGCACGGTAATAGCACCACACCGGACCGACTGCCTGTTATTTTCACTATAGAAAATATTTAAGTATACCGTCGGGGAAGTCGATATGTAATGTCTCCGCATAGGTCGAATTCGGACGCCGATAACGGTCGGCCGGACGGGAAGTCGCTCCACAGGAACCTCTACGACGACCTCTCGTTCGACGAGTTAGAGCCATCGTCGACGTTCACCGAGGAGGTCGCCAAGCAGTTCTTCCCGGTCCACGAGGAGGACCGAATCGAGACGATGGATAGCCCGGTCGTCGTCGAGTGCGCGTATCCGGGGTGGCAACCCGGCGGGGACCACTATCCGGCGGTCCCCGAGTCCAAAGACGAGCAGATTCGGGAACTCGTCGAGAGCGTCGAAGCGGGGGCCGCCGCGGTTCACGTCCACCCGCGCGACGAGGACGGCCGCCCGCAGTGGAACGACAACGACCTGCTGGTGGAGATTCTCGACCCGGTGTTCGAGGAGTGCGGCGACGTGGTGACGTTCAGTCAGGGGTGGACGACCAGTCCCCACGCCGACTACGTGTCGGGCGTCCGCGACCTGCTGGAACGCGGCGACGGCAACAAGTACTGTCAGGGCGGGGTCGTCCTGCCCCCGGGACTGTTCGGCGCGGGGTCGCTCCACTCGATTTCGACCATCAAGGAGGCCGTCCGCTACTACGAGGAGAACGGGGTGAAGCCCATCTTCCAACTGTACGACACCCACGTCCTGCGCGACCTGAAACACCACCTCATCGCGGACGACGAGTTGGAGTGGGACCCATACGTCTTGTGTCTGCGCGCCGGGTCTCACCACTCACAGACCACGACCAACGACCCGTGGTCGTACTTCAAGGTCATCTCCGAGATATACAACGTGCGCCAGTCCGTCGAGGACAGCGTGGTCGGACTCTACCCCGGCGGACGGAACTGGCTTCCGATGCTGATGATGGGCCTAATCGCCGGGGCCAACGTCGTCCGGGTCGGTATCGAGGACGCCTACTGGATGTATCCCCACGAAGACGAACTCGTCCGGAAGAACGCCGAGGTCGTCGAGACCGCCGTCGAAATCGCCGAGATGCTCGGCCGCGAGGTCATCACCGACCCCGACCGCGCGCGGGAGTTCCTCGGCATGAAGTACACGTCGCCGCGCTGACGCGACGAGTCGCCCTCACCAAGACACTTGGAAGGTGCAGGTCGTTCCCTCGCTGGTCTGTTCGACGCGAACGAACGCGCCGTCGTCACTGAACTTCTCGGCGGTCGCCTGAATGAGTCCCTCGTCGAGTTCCGGCGGGTAGGGGTTCTTGCACTCCATCACGCCGCCGGAGTCGCCGGTCTTCTCGAACTCGTAGTAGCCGATTTCGCCGCCGCGGTGGTTCATCTGGTACACGTCGTCGAGCGCTTGCATCGCCGCTTCGACCGTCTCGACGTCCGATGGCCACTCGACGACCTGCGGAATCTCGGACCCAATCTTCGCCACCGTCTTCGGGCCGACCGTCTCGGCGAGTTCGGCGAAGGCGTCGAGGTACGACTGCATCGAGTACCACTCGCCATCGGTCGGGTTGGGCAGGCCGTGGTTGTCGAGGATTTCGAGGACTCGCTGTTCGTACGTGCTGGAGAACTGTCCGACGCCGTCCACGATGGAGCGAACTGACCGTCCGTTGACTTCCGCTTCGGAGTTGAACGCTTCGTACTGAGGCATAGTCACGAGTACGTGTTTATTTTACTTATTCTTACTGTTGTGATTTTATCAATTATGATAATTGATAACCTGAGCCTGAATGAGATTATTATGTTCGGACTCATCGACGCCACCCGTTCGCCAGCCGGCGCTTACCACTTTTCCTAGATTAAATTTATAATGAAAAATATGCATTCGATACGCATGGGTAGTTCCGACAGGTACGCAATCGACGACGTGGCATTCATCGGTCGGACGGTGGCGGAGTACGGGCGCATGTTCGACCTCGACCTCGCGGCGTGGGAGGGGAAGTCGGTCCTCGACTGTCCGGGCGGAGCGTGTGCCTTCGTCGCCGAGGCCAACGCGCGCGGCATCGACGCGGTCGGCGTCGATATGCTGTACGACACTCCGCCCGAGGAACTGCGCGCGCGGTGCGAGGCGGACATCGACACGGCTATCGCCGGATTCGAAGGTGTCGAGGACCAGTTCGTCTGGGAGTTCTACGACGACGTGGCCGACGTGCGCACCCACTGGACCGCCGCCGCCGAGCGATTCGTCGCGGACTACGCCGACCGGTTCGACACCGACCGCTACGTCGCGGCGCGACTGCCGGACCTGCCGTTCGCCGCCGACTCGTTCTCGTTGGTCCTCTCGGCACACCTCCTGTTCCTGTACATGGACGAACTCGGCGACGAGTTCCACGAGCGGTCGCTGCTGGAACTCGCCCGCGTGGCGAGCGAGGAGGTCCGCATCTACCCCCTCGTGCGCTTCGACGGGAAGCGATACCCTCGACTGGACGACCTGCGAGCGACGCTGGCCGACGAAGGGTACGAGACCGAGATTCGGTCGGTCCCGTTCGAGTTCCAGCGAGGGGCCGACGAACTACTGCGCATCGACGTCTGATACTCTCACTCCTGACATTTATTGGTGGTCGATGTGTCGTGCGAACGCAATGTCCGGACCGACCTTCCTCGAAGGCGACCGCGTGACGCTTCGCGTCCCCGACGAGGACGACCTGACCTTCCTGCTCGAACACGAGAACGACCCCGACGTGCGCGCGACCCGGAGCGTCTCCCTTCCCAAGGGTCCCGACGACGTTCGCCGCCGGTTCGGCGGAACGCTCGGTCGGAACGACGACACGCTCGCGCTCGTCGTCCACGCCGACGGCGCGCCCGAGGGCGAGGCGACCGGTTCGCCGGACGACTCCGCCGCCGACAGAGTCGGTCACGTCTACCTCCTCCGCGAGCGACCGAACGACCGGACGTATCGGCGCGCCGAACTCGCGTACTGGGTCGCGCTGACGAGCAGGGGAACGGATACGCCACCGACGCCGCTCGGGCAGTCCTCGACCACGGGTTCGACCGCCTCGGTCTCAACAAGGTGACTGCCGAGCGTTCGCCTCGAACGAGGCGTCCGCTCGGGTGTTGGAGAAACTGGGATTCGCCGAGGAGGGTGTCTTCCGGGAAGAGGCGTTCGTCGGCGGCGAGTTTCGAGACGTGACTCGCTTCGGACTGCTGGCCGACGAGTGGCGCGACACCGAGCGAGATGGCGGGACCTGATGCAGTGCGCTGAGAAGCAGTTCGCGGGACGCCGAAGCGGCCACGCTCGCTCGTCACGTCGCGGAGTTCGGCGTTTCGGTACCTCTCTACTCGTCGCGCTTCACGCCCGGGTTCGTCACCGCACCGTTCGCCGCGGAACCGAACGTCGCGCCGTACTTCGCCAGCACGCCGTTCTGGTAGGACAGTTCCGGCTCCTCGCGGTCGGCGAGGCGCGACTCGATTTCCCCGTCCGAGAGGTCGGCTTCGAGGGTCCGGTCGGGGATGTCGATGGTGACGTGGTCGCCGTCCTCTAACGCGGCGATTGGGCCGCCGTCGAACGACTCCGGGGCGACGTGGCCAATCATCGGTCCCCGGGTCGCGCCCGAGAACCGTCCGTCGGTCACCATCGCCACGTCGTCCTCGTGGCCCGCGCCGACCACCGCGGAGGTGACCCCGAGCATCTCGCGCATGCCGGGACCGCCCCGCGGCCCCTCGTTGCGGATGACGATGACGTCGCCCGACTCGATGCGGCCCTCTTGGACGTACTGCATCGCGTCCTCCTCGGTCTCGAAGACCCGCGCCGGTCCCTCGTGGTGGAAGTCGTCCTCGCCGGTGACCTTCAGAACGCCGCCGTCGGGCGCGAGGTTGCCGGTGAGAATCTTGATGGCTCCCTCCTCGTGGAAGGGGTCCTCGACCGGGCGGATGAACTCGGCGTCGATGTCGTCGTCGGCGGGCAGGTCGAGTCGCTCCAACTCCTCGGAAATCGTCCGGCCCGTCACGGTCGCCGTGTCGCCGTCGAACAGGCCCGCTTCGACCAGTCGCCGAATCACGACCGGGACGCCGCCCTGCTCGTAGAGGTCGAGCATCGTCTTCTGGCCGCCCGGCTGGAGGTTGGCGATTTTGGGCGTACGTCGGGATATCTCGTCGAACTCCTCGATGTCGAGGTCGATACCCGCCTCCGCGGCCAGCGCGAGCAAGTGGAGCACGGCGTTGGTGGACCCACCGATTGCGACCTGCAGCGCGATGGCGTTCTCGAACGACCGCTTGTCGAGGATGTCGGAGGGGCGGCGCTCGTTCTCGATGGCGTCGAGCGCGAGTTCGCCCGCGCGCTCGGCGACCTCGTAGCGCTCGTCGGACTCGGCGGGAGCGCCCGCACTCCCGAGCGGCGCGAGACCGAGCGCCTCCGAAATCGACGCCATCGTGTTCGCGGTGAACATCCCGCCGCAGGACCCCGCACCGGGGCAGGCGTGGCGCTCCAGTTCGTCCAACTCCTCCTCGCTCATCTCGCCTTCGGCGACGGCACCGACGCCCTCGAAGACGTTCTGGACGGTGACTTCGCGGCCGTCGTGTTCGCCCGGCATGATGGACCCTCCGTAGAGGAAGACCGAGGGCAGGTCGGTCCGAATCGCGGCCATCATCATCCCCGGCAGGTTCTTGTCGCACCCGCCGACCGTGACCAGACCGTCCATGCGCTCGCCGAACGCTACCAGTTCCACCGAGTCGGCGATGACCTCCCGCGAAATCAGCGAGGCCCGCATCCCCTCGGTTCCCATCGAGATGGCGTCGGAGATGGTGATGGTGCCGAACTCGATGGGCATGCCGCCCGCCGAATCGACGCCCTCGTACGCCGACGCGGCCACGTCGTCCAGATGGACGTTACACGGCGTGATGTCGGCGGCCGGGTTGGCGATGCCCACCATCGGCGACGAGAGGTCTGCGTCGTCGTACCCCATCGCTCGGAACATCGCGCGGTGAGGTGCGCGTTCGACTCCTTCGGTGACCTCGTTACTCGGGAGGTCGGCCGGTTTCTCGGACATATCCGGGGGTAGCCCCGGAGGGGCTTAAGTTCCCCCACTCGAACAAACGTTGCTGTCTGACTCGAACAGGTTCGGCCGCTGAACGACGTTACTGCCGCGAGGGAGGACCGCCGACTCGGCGCGGCGACTCTCGACGCGGCACGCTGACCTCTCGGTTGGTCAGACGCTTCGACGACTCGTACTTCGTGTTATATAACAGATACGTAGTGTGGTCTGTATTACATGTATCGGCTCCTCGTATCGAATACGAACCCGACGCACGCCGGACGACGATTCGAAGCCTAATCCGCACCGAGCCGACGAAATCCTAGAATAGGAACATACTTTTCGGGCGGCCGTCGAAGGGACGGCATGGACCAGACGGTCGCGTCGCCCACTATCCCGAAGGCGCTGGCCACGCGACTCGCATGCTGGCAGTCGCCCAAGCCTTCGAGGACGCGGGCGCGGAGGTCGTCCTCGCCGGCGGCGGTCCCGGTTCGCGGTTCATCGAACACAACGGGTACGAGGTGTTCCGGGCCGCGCCGGTGGACTACATCGGCGATTACCAGCAGGGGTCGCTCTATCGCGTCCTCACCCGAAGCCTCCCGTACAGCGCCAAGCGCGTGGTGGACCTCGTCAGGTGGCTCCGCCGGGAGGACCCCGCGGCGCTGGTGACCGACGACATGTTCGGGGCGATGGCCGCGTCGCTGACCGGGACGCCGCTCTACGTCGTCACGCACAACGCGGCTTCGTTCTACGACGCGGCCGTCGAACAGGTGTTCACGTGGCTGCTCAACCGCTATCAGTTGCGCACGGCCGAGTCGTTCCTCTACCCTGCGGTGTGGCCGCCCGACGAGGGCGACCCGCCGGGCGTGACTCACGTCCCGCCCATCGCGCTCGACCCCGAGGGGTGTCCGCCGCCCGAGAACGACATCGAGGTGCTGGTCGTTCCGAGCGTCTACTCGACGAACTTCGACGTCCTCGCCGAGACCCTGCGCACCGAGGGTCACGACGTGACGCTCGTGGGCGACGACCGCTGGGAGGCGGTCCCCGCACTCCTGCCGTGGATTCGGGCCGCCGACGTGGTGGTCTGCTCGGGCTACTCCACCGTGATGGAGGCCGCGGTGGGCGGCACGTCCTGCGTGGTGTATCCGTTCACCGACGAACAACACGGCGTGACGCGCGTCCTCGAACGCCGGGGCGTCCGCGGATTTCAGGTCGAACACTCGGTCGCGCACGTGGCCCGTGCGGTCCGACACCCTCCAGAGAACCCCGGCCACGAGAACGGCGTCGAGCGCATCGCGGACCACGTCCTTGCCGACCTGACGTGACCTGACCAGTTTTTGCCACTGTCGGAACGACGAACCCCCTTCCGCGCGAACTCGCGAGCATGGCTCGGGTCTCGGCCGGAGCGCGACTCCACTTCGGCTTCCAGAATCTCTCGTTGGCTCACGAGCGTCTCTACGGGTCGCTCGGCGTCGCGCTCGACTCCCCGCGCGTCGCCGTGACCGCCGACCCCGCGGAGACGGTTCGCTGCGACCACGAGACCGCCCGCGGACACGTCCGACGAGCGGTCGAACTGCTCGGCGTTCCGGGCGCCGACGTGACCGTCGAGCGAACGCTCCCCCGCCACGTCGGACTCGGGAGCGGGACGCAGTTGGCACTCGGGGTCCTCGCCGCGGTCGCACGCGCCTACGACCGCGACCCGCGGGTCCGCGAGCGCGCCCCGAAACTCGGCCGCGGCGGGCGGAGCGGCGTCGGAGTCGCCACCTTCGAGTCGGGCGGGTTCGTCTTCGACGCCGGGCATCCGACCGAGCGGTTCACGACGACCGGCCCCGCGCGGGGAGTGGTCGGTCCCGGAAGTCGTGGCCCGCCACGAGGTCCCCGACGACTGGCGGTTCGTCGTCGTCCTCCCGGACGCCGACCCCGGCCGGAGCGGCGACGACGAGGACGCGAGCATGCGGTCGGTCGTCGAACGCGCCGACCCGGCTATCGGCGACGAAATCGCCGGCGTCGTCACTCGCCGCGTCCTCCCGGCCGTCGCGGCGGGCGACGCCGAGGCGTTCGGCGCGGCGGTCGCGGAGGTCGGCCGACTCAACGGCGCGTGGTACGCCGACGAGCAGGGCGGCGTCTATCGCCCGCCGGTCGGCGAACTCGTCTCGGAACTCGGCGACTCGGCGGCCGTCGCCGGCGCTGGCCAGTCGTCGTGGGGTCCCGCGGTGTACGCCGTGACCCGGGAGCGGTCGGCGGCCGCGGCCCGAGACGCGGCCCGCGAGGCGCTCTCCGCGGTCGGTGTCGGCGGCGAGGTGTCGGTCGCCGAACCCCGGAACCGGGGTGTCCGAATCGAGGCGTCCGATGGCGCAGTCCTCTCGGAGTAGTCGGACTGGCGGTCGCGGGGTGGGCGGTAGCGCCGCGTCGCGGCACCGCCGCGGTGACCGTGCTGACTGACTCGCCAACTATCTGCCCGCAACCGCGCGAAACGTCCAGTCGAGGTTCGTCCCGTCTTCGGCCGTAAACCTTCGCGACGCGAGTCCTGACGACGCTAGTCACCGACGTACCACCGGACGCGAATTATCCCCGGCGCTCCGAAAAATACCTCGCACCGACTCGCGTACCGAAACCCACTTCGGTACGAACGGACAACTCCCCCTTGCGCGAGGGTTGCCCAGCCTGGCCAACGGCGGCGGGCTTAAGACCCGCTCTCGTAGGAGTCCATGGGTTCGAATCCCATCCCTCGCATTTCTCTCGGCGCGCGACACTCCGAACGCCTCGTGCGCTCGTTATCTCACTACGCTCGTTCGCTCACGGCGTTTCGTCGTTCACGGACGAGACGAGTCGGGCGCGATACCGGATGCGCCAGACCCAGTCGAAACCCACATTCCCCCGACCCCCCTACGCACGCCCAATGACCGACGAGCGAGTCGAACGCGCCTTCCGACAGCATCCGCACTTCGAGCGAACCGGAGACGGCGAGTTCGGGACCCCCGAGAAACCCTTCGAGAACGTCGTCACCGTGGCCGACGCCGACGAGGGGTCTCACCGCTACGAAGTCGTCGCCCGAACGCCGATGCTCGACGCCGTGGTCGAAGGCGAGACGGTCGCGGACGTCGTGGAAGACGGTTGGTTCGAGACGCTGGAACTCCGACTGGAGGACGCCCACACCGTCGCCAACGCCGACGCCGCGCCGCCCGAAATCGAACGCGAAGGCGACGAGGTCGTCGCCACGGTCGAGTTCGAGTCCGCGGACCCCGAGCAGGCCGCCGAGGACGCGCTGGCGATAGCCGAGTTCGTGGAAGGGACGTGGGTGCAGGGAATCATCCCCGGGTACGAGTATCGGGAACCGGCCGCGGGCCTGCGCGAGCGCGCCCAGCAGAACTACAACGAGAACGGAGTGGAAGGGGCGGACGGCGCGGGCGGACCCGGTAGCGCGAGTGGGTCGGGCGACGCGGGCGGACCGCCGCGTTAGTCCATCGCGATGTAGGTCTGGGTCCCCTCGACACCCTCGATGCTCTGAATCCCGTTGGCCGCGATTCCCTTCACGTCGGCGGGCGAGTCCACGTCGAGTTTGGCGATGATGTCCACGTCGCCCGCGACGATGTGGGCGTCTACCACGCCGTCGAGGTCGAGAATCGAGTTCTTGAGCCTGTCGGCCTCGCCGGTGTTCGCCTTGACCATGACGTACGCGGTGACCACGTCAGCTCCCCCCTCTCATGGCTTGGGCGCTCGCTCTACTGGCGTCGCCGACCAGAATCCGGCGCACGTCCTCTAACACGTCGAAGTCGGCCAGCACCGCCACCCGGTCGCCTGCCGCCAACGAGTCGTCCGGGAGCGGAATTCCCATCGGTTCGTCGGCCTTCCCGAACGCCAGAATCCGCGAGTCGGCCGGAATCGAGAGTTCGCTGATGGAGTAGCCCTCGACCGGCGAGTCGTCGGTGATGGTGAGTTCCACCACCTGCAGGTTGTGGGCGATGTCGGCGATGGCGCGGATGTTCCCGCCGAGGAGCGCGTTCTTCGCGCCGATGGCTCCGAGTCGCTCGGGGTAGACCACCTCGTCCACGTCGCTGGCGAACTTCCGGTAGATGTCCTCGCGGTAGTCCTCGTCGATGCGCAGGACGGTCCGACAGCCGTAGTGCTTGGCGACCATGCACGCCGCGAAGTTGACGTTGAGGTCGCCCGTGAGCGCACCGACGGCGTCGGCGGACTCGAGGTCGGCCCGATTCAGCGTCTCCTCGCGGCCGCCGTCGCCCTCGACGACCTCGAAGTCGTCGTTGCGAGCGCGCTCGACCTTGTTGGCGTCGCGCTCGACCAGCGTAACCTCGTGGCCCTCCTCTCGCAGGACGCGGGCCGTGCGAAGTCCGACCCGCCCCGACCCAATGATAACGAATCGCATGGTAACGCTTACGCGGCACTACCTGAATAAGTTTTCTCCACCCCAAAGGTTTTTCTCGCATGGTACTATATCACACAGTGCGATGGTTCACGCGTTTATAATGGTGAAAACGGCCGCTGGACGCTCCGAGGACGTGTTAGAGGCGGTCCGGAAACTGGACCGCATCACCG